>CAMBQP010000394.1 GCA_945869955.1 Schlesneria paludicola DSM 18645 | reverse complement strand
TCACAATCGGTTCCACCGAAAAAAACGTATCCGAGATTGCCTGGCCAACTCCGTTCAGCTTTTCCTGAAACTGATCAATGAATTCATGCAGCCCGGTTTCGAAAATCTCATCAATGTTGGTGTAGTCGAGTTCGGCTCGCAGACGGCCCAGAAACTGTTCAGCTCGGTTATCAAAATTGCCGCTGGTCCCCCCGGTGATCGTGAGCAATGATTCTTCCGCACGTCCGACACAGAAGCGGACCGCACGCGGAAACTCGCGATCCAGCAGCAGGAACTGGGCCACTTGATGGGGAGTCATCCGACCGTGTGTCTTTCGATACATTTCCAGCGCACTGGCGGATTTCAAAAGGGCTGACCACTGGTTTGTGTCGAGTTGCGTCCCGACATCTGAAACCTGTGGTAACAGTAAAAAATATTTGACGTCGAGGATACGTGAGGTTTTGTCGGCACGCTCGATCAATTGGCCCATGCGATGAAAATGCCACGCCTCGTTCCGGGAAAGCGTTGACTGGACCACCCCACCCAAAGTGTAAGCCGAGAGTTTGATTTGTGCGAAGAAATCAAACGGCGAGGCAAGTACCTGCGTTTGGGAAGCTGTTTTGACCAGCAAATAGAATTTATTGAGTTCTTCCCACATTGGTGAGCTGATCATATCCCGGACGGTCCGGGCATTCTCACGGGCGGTACGCAGGCAGCAGAAGATCGAATTCGGGTTCTGGGCATCAAACGTCAGGAACTGGATCACATTTTGTTGTGATCCTTCGGGGTATCGTTTCTGAAATTCAGCATGATCCCCTGTCGTATAAATCAGTGGATCCCAATGTCGTTCCATTTCAGGACCAACATCGAGTGCCAGATTCAAGTTGACATCGATGAATCGAGCCACATTTTCGGCTCGTTCCACATAACGGCTCATCCAGTAAATCGAGTCAGCAACGCGGCTTAGCATGTTCGTTCTTTCGCGGCGATCAATTCAGGGATTCTTCGTGACGTTGCTTGGGGGGACGGTTGAGTCACGGTCGCAAGCAATCGTCTCTGCGGGGTGCTGATCCCTGATGGAAAACAGTGTTCCATTTTGGTCTCGGGTTCAGCACCGGTTTTAAATTCGCGGTGTGCCGTTTTTGAGTACCCAGGTATCTTTGCTGCCCCCTCCTTGAGACGAATTCACGACCAGCGACCCCTTAACGAGTGCCACGCGGGTCAATCCCCCCGGCAGGATGTAGATCTCTTCGCCATACAGGATGTAGGGACGTAAATCGACGTGACGGCCTTCCAGGTGGTCACCGACGATCGTCGGGACACGGGATAATGACAGGGTTGGTTGTGCGACATAATTGCGGGGGTTAGAAATGATCAAGTCACGGTATTTTTCGAGCTGATCCCGTGTGGCGCGGGGGCCGACCAGAATTCCATACCCTCCCGATTCGTTGGCGGGCTTGATCACCAGTTCGGCCATATGTTCCAGCACATACTTCCGCTGGTCGTCGTCTGCACACAGATAAGTTGGCACATTCGGAAGCAGCATTTCCTCACCGAGATAATACTTGATCATCTGGGGAACATAGGCATAAACCGCCTTGTCATCCGCGATACCCGTTCCGGGTGCATTCGCCAACGCGACTCGACCGGCGCGATAAACCTCCATCAGGCCCGGAACCCCCAGACACGAATCCGACCGAAATGTCAGTGGGTCCAGAAACTCGTCGTCGATGCGACGGTAAATCACATCGACTCGTTCAAGACCCCGTGTGGTTCGCATGTGAACGAAGCCGTTGGTGACAACCAGATCAGGCCCCTGCACCAACTCGACCCCCATCTGTTGAGCGAGAAAACAGTGCTCGAAGTAGGCCGAGTTATAAATTCCGGGGGTTAATACCACGACGGTTGGTTCGTCAGTCGTGGGGGGGGCGATATGCTGCAGCATCTTCAGCAGTTGTTCGGGATAATCCTCGACCGGCATCACCGAGAGGCCATTGAACAACTGCGGAAAGGTCCGCTTCATGACTTCCCGGTTCTCGAGTACGTAGGAAACACCGGAAGGGCATCGCAGGTTGTCTTCCAGGACGTAAACTGTGCCGTCGGCGTCACGGACGAGGTCGGTTCCGGTAATGTGGCACCAGATTCCCCCCGGGGGATTCAGGCCGATGCATTGCTTGAGAAAGTTCTTGCTGGAATGGACCATATACTCGGGAAAAATCCCATCGCGTACGATGTTTTGGTCGTGATAAACATCGTCAATAAAGAGGTTCAACGCCCGAATTCGTTGCTTGAGACCGGCATCAATGAATCGCCATTCGCTGCTCTCGATGATGCGAGGGACCAAGTCAAACGGCCAGATTTTTTCGGTCCCGGCTTCATGACCATAGACATTGAACGTGATTCCCATGTTCAGCAGCGCTTGGTCCGCCACACGCTGGCGTTGGGTGAGTTCACCCTCACTTAAGCCTTTGAGTCGGGAAGCAAGCAGTTCTGCTCGTGGACGGGGTTGCCCCCCCTCGAGAAACATCTCATCGTAAAATCCGACGGTTTCGTAATCACGAAAAGTGGCATCAATCTGGGATGGTGTCAGAGCCGAATCGGGTACTGCAAGCATTTCGTATCCTTAATTCCTTGTCACCCTGAATTGTCGACGTTTTCCCTAGCTTTCGTTGAACTTGAAATAAATAGCTTAAAGTTCAGGCTTCAACGCTCAGAGAATCGGCAGGAATCACCGTTTTGGGGGCGTTTCATTCCTGGATAGTTTAAAGAGGCAAGTGTCATGCCGCAATCTTTCGGTAAAGCTTGCTGAAATGCGAACGAGCTGGGCAATGGGGCGGGGTTCGGGTGGCGTGAGCGTCGTTGATGAAATTTCTTCAGAACACCGACGCGGGGCTTACTTTTTCCTCAAATCGATCCCCATATCCAGGAATAGCATTTGGATATCTTCCCAGACATCCTTTTTGGCGGCCGGGTTTCGCAGCAGGTAGGCAGGGTGATAGGTGCATAAGACTTTGGCTCGTCCGTAAGTGAAGAACTTTCGCCT
>CAMBQP010000393.1 GCA_945869955.1 Schlesneria paludicola DSM 18645 | reverse complement strand
GAGGAGTCTTGCAGCATGATGAAGAATGAGCGATGGAGGATCTTGGCAGCGGTGGGCGTTCTGCTCGCCGGTGCCGCAACCGGACGGGCTGATGTCCGCTTGCCAGAAGTGATCAGCAACAACATGGTCCTGCAAAAGGACATTCCCCTCCCCATCTGGGGCTGGGCCGCAGCAGGCGAAGAAGTCACCGTTACTCTGGGAAGTTCCACCGTCAAGGGGACCGCAGATGGCGCAGGGAAGTGGAAGGTTGTCCTTCCCGCCGTCAAAACCGCTGGTGGCCCCCACGAGATGATCGTCAAAGGGAAAAACGAGATCAAGGTCTCGAACATCCTGATTGGCGAAGTCTGGGCCGGATCCGGTCAATCCAATATGCAGTGGGGAGTCAATTCGTCCACCAATGCACCACAGGAAATTGCCAACGCCAAATTCCCCAAAATCCGCCTGTTCATGATTCCGCTGGTTCCCGCCGGAACACCCGCCGAACAAGTCAATGCACGCTGGGTCGAATGCTCACCCGAAACCGTCGGTGGCTCGTCCGCAGTGCTGTATTTCTTCGGCCGTGAACTGCATCAGAAACTGGATCTCCCCGTCGGACTGATCACCACCGCCTGGGGCGGAACCCGCATTCAGCCCTGGATTCCCCCACAGGGATACACCGCGATCCCCGAACTGCAGGCAGAAAAAACCGAGATGCTCGGCTTTCTGAATGACTATGCCAATCGCCTGGTCAGCCATGCCGATGCCATCAAGGCTTATGGTGAGCAAATCAAGGCGGCGGCACCGGGTGCCCCGCTCCCTGCCGTACCTCAAAATCTTCCCGGTCATCCGCTGAACAGCAACTACCAGCATACCGGTCTCTACAACGGCATGATTCATCCGATCGTTCCGTTCGGCATCCGTGGTTTTCTCTGGTATCAGGGAGAATCCAACAATGGCCAGGGGATGCACTATTATCAATTGCAACGTGGTCTGATCGAAGGCTGGCGTTCGGTCTGGAATCAGGAAGGAAATCGCGACTTCCCCTTCCTGTTCGCCCAGTTGGCTCCCTTCAACTACGGTGGTGATCCCACCCGACTCGCGGGAATCTGGGAAGCTCAAACGGCAACCCTCGGCGTGAAAAATACCGGGATGGCAGTCCTGACGGACATTACCACCCTGAACGACATTCATCCGCCCAACAAGCAAGATGTCGGTCGTCGTTTGTCCCTCTGGGCACTCGCCAACACCTACGGTCAGCCGAATCTGGTTTATTCGGGGCCACTCTATAAGTCGATGAAAGCGGACGGGAACAAGGCGGTCCTCAGCTTCAACCATGCCGCAGGACTGAAGTCACGCGATGGAAAAGACCTTTCCTGGTGGGCGATTGCCGGCGAAGACAAGAAATTCGTCAAAGCGACCGCCCGCATTGAAGGGGACACCGTCGTCGTCACCGCCGAAGGGGTTGCCAAGCCGGTTGCCGTCCGTTTCGGCTGGCACCAGCTGGCCGAACCGAATCTGGCCAATGGAGCCGGTCTCCCCGCCTCACCTTTCCGGACGGATACCTGGACCGACGCCGAGAATTACAACCCGTAATCTGACTGTAATCCCGCGATCACAGACTCAGGCAAGGATGTCACGAACGACGTCGCCGTGCACGTCGGTCAGACGAAAGTCTCGACCGGCGTGTCGGTACGTCAGTTTGGTATGATCAAACCCCAGCAGATGCAGGATGGTCGCGTGAAGATCGTGGACATGAACCGGATCTTTGACCGCCCGATAGCCAAAATCATCGGTCGCTCCATGCACCATCCCCCCTTTCACTCCCCCTCCCGCCAACCACACGGTGAATCCCCAGTGATTATGATCGCGTCCCCCACCGGGATTCCCGTTCACTAATTCGACCGCAGGGGTCCGTCCAAATTCGCCCCCGCAAATCACCAGCGTTTCCTCGAATAGGCCCCGCTGTTTGAGATCCGTCAGCAGTGCTGCGATCGGTCCATCACATTCATTCGCCAGGCTTCGATGATTCTTTTCGATGTCGTTGTGGCTATCCCACGGCTGAACATCGCCATGATACAGCTGCACAATCCGCACGCCGCGCTCGATCAATCGTCGTGCCAGCAGCAGTTGCCGCCCATGCAGGGTGTTGCCATACGCTTCCTGGATATGCTGGGGTTCCTGATTGAGATCAAACGCATCGGTCGCCTCCATCTGCATCCGATAGGCCAGTTCAAATGCTTGAATCCGGGCTTCGAGTTCCGGTTCTTCGCTCCGCGCTCGCTGGTGCTGACGATTGATCCGTTGCAACAGGTCGAGCTGCCGCCGTTGGTCCCGGCGAGTCACCACATGATTGGTGATATTCTCGATCAGCTCTTCCACTTTGGTTTTGCGGGTATCAAGATGTGTCCCCTGAAAAACTCCTGGGAGAAAGGCCGCGCGCCAATTCGAAACATCGGCGACGGGGAGCCCAGGGCACATCGCGATGAAGCCGGGAAGATTGGCGTTTTCCGTCCCCAATCCATAATTGACCCAGGCCCCGAGACTCGGCCGTGACAATCGTTCATCGCCACAGTTCATCAGCCGCATCGACTGTTCATGATTCGGTGTGTTGGCATGCATCGAGCGAATGAAGCACATGTCGTCGACGTGCTGAGCGGTTTTGGAAAAGATTTCACTCACTTCCATGCCACACTGACCATACTTCTGAAACGAAAATGGGGAGGCCATCGCCGCTCCCGTATGCCGTTCCGTCGTCAGCTTTTGATCCTGGGGGAGCGGCTTGCCGTGATACTTGGCCAGCATCGGCTTCGGATCGAAGGTGTCCACCTGCGAGGGACCGCCATTCAGATAAATGTGGATGATATGCTTGGCCTTGGCCGGAAATTGCGGCTGCCGGGGGGCCAGGGGCGAGATCAGCTCGGACGCAGCGGCTGACGGACCCGCACCCCCCAGCAGGGCGTGCAGCCCGATCAGTCCCAAGCCTGTTCCGGTCTGGCTCAGCATTCGTCGACGGGTGAATTCCATGCGGAAGCCTCAGTTTTCAGTTTTCAG
>CAMBQP010000392.1 GCA_945869955.1 Schlesneria paludicola DSM 18645 | reverse complement strand
ATTGGCATCGCCACCGTCATGCATATCACGCTCCGCTTTCGTGAACATCGTTTCACCAGGGAACCCGTGGAAGCCCTGCGTCAAACCATGCTGGAACTGACCGTACCGATCTTCTGGACCATCGCCACCACCGCAGCAGGCTTCGCGGCCGTATTGACCAGCAGCATCGCCCCCGTCGCCAGCTTCGGCATCATGATGACGCTGGCAACCTTGATCGTGCTGGTCACCTGCGGGCTCGTCCTGCCCGGTGCGATTCTGCTCGGGGAATCGCGAGGGATTCCGGGCCGAGCCCCGGCGGAAGCCCAGGTGACTCGAGCATTGGGACACCTGACCGTCTGGGTCGAACATCGACCCCTGATCGTCGGTGGGGTGATGGCACTCTTCACCGCCATCTGTGCTGCCGGCCTGTTTCGTCTGCAGGTCGAGACCGACTTCAGTAAAAATTTTCGAGCCAACAGTCCGATTGTCAAATCGCTCGATTTATTTGAAACCCGTCTGGGTGGAGCGGGAACGTGGGAAGTGAATTTCCCAGCCCCCCAGGCGCTTGATGCGGCCTTTCTCAAACAAGTGCGGGAATTTGCCGCCGAATTACGCCAGCTCGAAGACCAGAAATCTCCGGGACGGTTAACCAAAGTGATCGCCGTCACCGACGGCCTGGATGTGCTGGGGATGCTACCCTTGTCCTGGCAGATCTCGGCACTCGAACGGATGCAGCCTGACTTTATCACCAGCCTATATAATCCGCAGCAAGGTCGCATGCGGATCATGCTCCGCGCCCGCGAGCGACAGCCATCCGAGACAAAACTGCAACTGATCGCCGATGTCGAGCGCGCGGCACAAACACGATTTCCCGCAGCACGAGCCACCGGCCTGTTTGTACTGCTGACCTATCTGATTGAAAGTCTGATGGGGGATCAAGTGAGCAGTTTCGTGATCGCTGCGGTGGCGATTGTGGTGTTGATGACGATCGCTTATCGCAGCCTGGCACTCGGTTCGATCCTGCTGATTCCGAATCTCTTTCCGATCGTGCTCGTGATTGGAGCCATGGGCTGGATCGGTCTACCGATCAACATTGCCACCGCCATGATCGCCTCGGTCTCGATGGGACTCACCGTCGATTCGAGTATTCACTATCTCGCCGGTTACATCGACGCCCGCAGAAGACGCGGCCTCAGTTTTTCCGCCGCCTTAAAAGAGACGCACCAAGGGGTCGGTCTCGCGCTGGTATTTGCGAATATCGCCCTGGTCGTTGGCTTTTCGGTCCTGGCGATGTCCCACTTTATCCCGCTGATTTACTTTGGAATTCTCGTCAGTGTGGCGATGCTAGGAGGATTACTCGGCAACCTCATCCTCTTGCCCCTCTTGCTACGACTGGTAGACCGCAAGTAGCCAAACCCCCAATCCCTCCAAACAATCACGGGTGTCCCCAAAACTCTGCCCCTCTGTCCCTCTGCCCCTCTGTCCCTCAAGCTTCAATCGCCTTCCGTAACGCAATCAGTGACAAAAATTCAAACACCAGGTTTGCAGCCAGGATCGCCGTGATGTTTGCCGGATCAAAAGGGGGCGCGACCTCGACCAGATCAAATCCGACGAGGTTCATCCCTGTCAGACCACGGACGAGTTGCAGCATTTCATAGCTGGAAAACCCACCCACTTCGGGCGTCCCGGTTCCGGGTGCAAATGCGGGATCTACCGCATCAATGTCGAGGGTAACATACGCCGGCCGACTGCCGACACGCCGGCGAATTTCATGCAGCACGTTTTCAAGACCAATCTGGCGAAACTCGTCAAACGTAATCATGCGTGCCCCCAGACCGATCGCATCGAGATAGTCTTCCGGGCCATTCGTGGGGCCACGAATCCCAATCTGGACATAGGCCGAGGGATCGATCAGCGATTCTTCGATCGCACGACGAAACGGCGTCCCATGACTGTATCGCTGGCCAGGATACTCGGAATCCCAAGTATCGGGATGCGCATCAAAGTGAATCAACGCCAGTGGCCCATGTTTTTTGGCGTGTGCCCGCAGTAAGGGGAGCGACACCGAATGATCACCGCCGAGGGAAATCAGCATCGATCCCGCCGTTAAAATGCGGGACGCCCCCTGTTCGATCTCGTGATGTGTCGCCACGATATCCGGGGGGATGACATCCAGGTCACCGAGGTCGGCCACTTTCAAAACTTTGAACGGGGCAATTTTTTGAGCGTTATTGTAACCCCACAACAGCAGCGATTGTTCACGAATCGCCCGTGGCCCGAAGCGAGCCCCACTGCGGTAAGAAACCGAACCGTCATAGGGAACCCCGACAATCGAAACATCGTAGCCCTCGGCGGAACGGGCGATGGGAACTCGACCGAACGAGGCAATTCCCGAGTAGGGTTGGGCGGCGAATACAGGTGTTGTCATGTCCATTTTCCGTCGATGAGCATTATCTGGCGAAGTCGTCTGGCGAAGTTGTCTGGCGAACGAGTTATTCGCTGCCGAAATCGAGAAACCCGACCGGCTTCTCAATGAAATTCTGCGTGCGAGTCACGATCGAGTGTACCCCAATTAATCCGCCGCTTCACCGGAAGTGGCCGAGAAAACATCCTCCGCCTGCCACGGCTGGAGAATCACACCCGCAATCGCCCCCTGATTCGCAATCTCGGTCATCAACCAACCAAACACTCTTTCCCTTGCGGAATTGCGTGAGATTCCGATTTCGGTCTCTGGCAGCGGTGGCTTAATGAAACGGCAACCCGCGTGACGATTAAAAAAAAGCTTCGTCCGGCAATCGCCAGTACCAGCGGGCTTTTTCTCCTTTTTCCTGCACTTTGTTCGTCTGACAGCCCAGACTCCGAAACGCTCTTCGTAGCAACGCTTCACCGATCTCGTTCTCGGCCGCCTCGGCTTGAAGCTCGAATGCAGCCACCTTTCCGCTGCGCAGTCGTGCATGCAACCAGTTCGCGGCACGATCATTTTCGAATTGCTGCTCTCGCGCCAGAGGATCTTTCGGGGCCATGATCGCCTGCCGTAAAAACTCCTCACCCTGAATCCCGTCCGGTGTTTCATCCCAGGCGATTTTCCCCTGAGACAGGCTATACGCAAACCCATGGGGATTCATGTAG
>CAMBQP010000391.1 GCA_945869955.1 Schlesneria paludicola DSM 18645 | reverse complement strand
CCTAGGTTTTCTGCCCTAGGTTTTCTGCCTCTATGTGTCCCCAGGGCCCATCTGAAAAGTTCTGCTTTGCGCTGCGTCATTGCGATGCCTTTTCGCCCTCTGAGATGCCGTGCAACGCCTCCCACACGGCGGGATCGACGTGGTCGCTCATAAATACAACTCGTCCGCTGACATGAAGGACAAAAAGACCGCCTGAATGTCTGCTTCGCGACCCCGCAAATGCGGTAAAGGCGAAAGAATCATATCCGCAAGGCAATCCTTTTTCGCGGCCGCATGTCCGAGGAAATGGCATTTGGTCGCCACTGTTCGGTCCTATGGTTGGGATCTTATCGAATTGGTCGATGGTTCCATTCGGCGTGAATCGAGACATGTATAAGCTTCCCCCTGGAAGCGGCGTGACAATCGCCCCGCGCCCGTCAATCCCCTTTCCCTGCCGCACTTCGGCGACGGCAATCGTCCGATCCAAACCATCAGTGATCTCGCCAAAGCGGAGACTACGGCTTCGAGAGAAAGGGGAAGCGTAAAATTTGACGCCAGAATCGTCCATCCCATCGCCGTCAAGGTCCGCTGACTGATCCCAGTTCGTATTGCCCCAGTTTGCCGCATAGTTGGAGCGCCCGCACGTTGGGATCGGGATACCCAGTGCCCCCCCCAACAACGCATTGATGTCATAGTCGAATGGCAGATCACGATCACTCGGACATTTCAACACGGGGAAATTATTTCTCAAAACTTCCGCGTTTGCGTTAAGCCCAGAAAGCAGATAGGGCGGCTTCAGGTTGATGTAGCCGAACGAGCCGTGGGCAGGATCAAACTTCGACCAACTCGCGCTCTGGTCGAGTTGGGGAAGAATTTGGAAGAGCCAAGGTGTTTCTGGTGAGGCATTGCTGACATTGAATCCACCTCCGGTCGCAATCAAAGTCCTGAACGCGACACGTGTCGACGTAAAACGCGAAACGATTCCAATAGGTAAAGTGCTGTGCAAATCGTGGTAGTTGTTGAGTGCCAAACCGATTTGTTTCAGGTGATTTTGGCACTGCATGCGTCGCGCTGCTTCACGGCTTGCCAGAACAGCCGGACACAAAATGCCCATCAAAACCGCAATCACGGCCAGCGAGACGAGCAGCTCAATCAAAGTCATTCCGCGCCGAATGGACATCATGGTACCTCATGCTCTTGAGAACTTTTGTTCAACAATCTTTTGACGGCCTTCGACTGAATGGAATAATGAAAGCGGATCCGAACATCAGCAGCCAAAACGCCCAAGGACCCCAAGTTGTTCGCGCAGAAGGTCCGAAGCCCGAGTTGACGTTAATTATGGCGAGGGTTCGCTCATCAATCGCGGTGAATTCGCCATCTGGCATTATGAATCCTGACGGTCCTCCAGTGGCGCATCGCAACACATTCTTACGCGATTCGATGGCTCGCAGCCGAGACAACGCCAACAATGACTTTGAAATTCGCCCGGATTGATCAAATGTTTCATTGCCACAAAGAACGACGAAATCGGGATTGAGATGACAAGTTTGAATTAGCCATTCCGGAAAACATACGTCGTGACAAATTCCCACACTGAAAGTGAAATTAGGTTCAACCATCATCAATCGATTTCTGCGTCCGGCGTGAAATGGCACGTCTTGCTGCATGGGAGTCAGGCCTAACCACTTCCAGATTGGCATGGGTATTTCTTCTCCCGGCCCGAGCCACTGCTTGTCATATGACCCACGCGAATTCCCCCAGCGGTCGATCAATATAACCGAGTTATATATCTGTGGAGGAGACAACTGAATACGAGTCGCCCCAACGAGTATAGAGCAGCCGACGCGCTGGGCTCGCTGCTGTAAAGACTCACAATCCTCCCCCAGCACCGTTGTCGTGCTTGCGCTCTCCGGCCAGACAACTAGGGTGGGACGAGCCCCCTTCAGCCATTCATCGACGCCGCATTCATTCGAGGAAAAATCTTCTGGAATGATCGCGGCTGAAATTTTTTGGAGGGGAGTTGACGACCATAGTATTCGCCAAGTCCCAAGGCACAAGAGCGATACACAGGCGAGACGTGAACAGCGCATCGCGGTCTTGTTTCGATTGCGATCGGCAAAGTCGCTCGAAGTATGAACAGCATATGATGATTCGAAAACGCAACTCAACGTGCCGACCTCAACGATTAATTGTAGCAGTAGCGCATTGACCAATCCCACGAAGGCTCCGAGGCCTGCGGTCCCGCCATACTCGGCAAGGCCGCGAGTGATCGGGATATCCACCTGAGTCAACGCCAACTGAACGGTATCGAGGGTTGTGCCGCCACAATGACGCAAAAGCCGGTCTGCTACAGACTCACTAATGACGATCACAAACGGAACACTCAGGGAAATCGGAATGAGAGACTGGTCCCGCATCAGCCAGAGTGCCGTGCTCCCCAGCGAATAGGAAATCCCAATTATCAAACTCGTCAGCAGCCAGACAATTCCGTATCGACCCCAAAGCGACCAAGATTCACTGAATGCAAATCGCATCCATTCAAGCTCGAAAAGTCCATAAACACTGCCGAAAACAAGTCCCAAAACGGCCGCTCGTCTCGCATTCGGACACCGAAGTGTCTCGTAAACCCAGGGGATGAGACAAATCCACGACAAAAAGGGCAACAGAAACGGTGGAGACGCAAGAAACGTCAATACGGCCGATGCCGCACTCAAACCACATTGCCGCCAGCGACTTTTTCCGAGAGCGAACTTATGGTTCATCGCTGACGATCCCTGAAATCGGAATCTCAACGGCCTGTACGCTTGGATCGTCAAAGTGAACACGGAGTTCGCCTTTCCACCGTCCGCCGGTTTCGGGGGCCGACCCTGAGATTTCGATCTCGTCATCACTGTTGATCTTACCGTGGATCGTCGCGATCGTCGATTTGATCTCACGCACCTGAGCGTTGAAATCGGATGACCTGCGGATTCGGACTTTATTCAATATGGTCTGGCCGGGCTTTTGCTGTCCCAAAAACATGTGCGGTACTAAAGGGCGAAATGGATGTGGGACAGAAATGCGCGTCGAAATCGTCTGCACAGATTTGTCGGCAAAACCAATTTGCATTACGCCACGATGATCGCCAAAGTCACGAAGT
>CAMBQP010000390.1 GCA_945869955.1 Schlesneria paludicola DSM 18645 | reverse complement strand
GATTGGGACCGCAAGCCAGTTTCCATCGGTTTCGTTGCAGCGACAAGGGATTTCTCCCCCTATCACAGGGGGATTACCTGGAGTTACTCGATTGGACCGCCCGGCAGGTGGCTCCCGGCAAGCGAGGAACGACTCCCCCGTCGACGCCGCCTCTTTTTCAGCGATTGGGCGGCAAACTTCCCACTGCCACCGCGTGGGTGGAGTTGGTGCAGGATTTCGGCAAATTATTCAAGACTGTGGCCGGTCATCCCCAGACGATCCGTGCGACACGCAGTCGAATTTCTGGCTTTCCTCACCGCATGCGCCCCCCGCGTCCACGAGTTATTGCCATCTTCTGAGTAACATCAATCCGAGAAAAACGGACTGAGGCAAATTGACAATCCCCTTGCTGGTCAAAAAAACAACGAGGCTGAGGGCTTTCGTTGGCCTTATCGCGACGTGATCGCGTTCTCATGCGTATTCCGGCAGCGTGATCACGAAAAACTTGTGATTCCGTGCCCCTTGATATGCTTTGCCCCCACCCACTCCGCCGTCACTAGTCTACTGACTCGGCAAACCGAAATTATTTTAGTGTCCCCTGAATTCTTTCTTCCTGAAGTCGTTCTGTTGGTGGGTTTGGGACTCGTTTCCGACTCAAAATGGGTCCCATAGGGGCAGATGGTGATGACGGGAGTTCGACGTAACCTATTGATACGTATGGTGCCTCTGTCGACGAAACCCGTAATCGAGTTGAGACCGCCTTGGGGAGCTTGACCAGGTCTGGTCTCAGCTCAATTACGAAGCCTTGGCTGCAACTTCTTTTGCGGTCAAGGCTTCTGTCGTTTTATCTGGTTCGTGTGGCTGTTCGGGGCCAGGAACCGAGACGGACTCCCATGCGAACCACCGCAATTTCCTTGCTTGATCTTGTAAGGAAAATAGGCTAGTATTTCTTACATGAAGACCTCACGAAAAGACCCTCAAAGCATTGATTCGCAGATAGTTGCCGCAATTGTACGGCGTGGCCGTGGAACGGTATTCGTGCCTGCCGAATTCCTTGAGCTTGGAAGTCGTGAAACGGTCGATATCGTGCTCCACCGCCTTGCTCGGAAGGGGACGATCCGCCGACTGGCGCGTGGCGTGTACGACTTTCCGAAAGAGCACCCAGCCCTAGGCCCACTTTCGCCATCCGCCGATGCGGTGGCTAACGCACTGGCGGGCCGCGACCGCACGCGCCTTCAGCCAGCGGGGGCCTACGCAGCCAATGCACTGGGACTCACCGAGCAGGTGCCTGCAAAAGCGGTGTTCCTGACAGATGGACCGAGCCGGACGGTGAAGATCGGCCCGACCACGATCCAGCTTCGGCGTACCACCGCGAAGAACATGGAAACCGCAGGACGGCTGAGCGGCCTCCTGATTCAAGCCCTTCGCGAACTCGGCAAAGAACACGTGTCTGAGGCCCGCCGCCAACACCTGAAGCGGACGCTACCGGCCAACGAGCGGCGCGAACTCTTGAAGGACATCAGGCTTGCCCCGGCATGGATGCACCCGATCTTTCGAGAACTCGCCGAGGAGGATGTATGAAGCTCGGTTTCCTCGAACTTCCGTCCGACGAGCGTCGCCTGTACATCGAACAGGCGGCATTGAGGCGAGACGTATCCCCGGTGGTCCTGGAAAAGGACTTTTGGGTGTGCTGGCTGCTGAGCATTCTGTTTGAGTCGCAGTTTGCAGGCAACCTTGTGTTCAAAGGGGGCACTTCCTTGTCAAAAGTGTTCGGCGTGATCAACCGGTTCTCGGAAGACATTGACCTTTCCTTGTCGCCCGCATTTTTGAATCTCCCTGAAGTGGGCAAAAGCCGCAATCAGGCGAACAAGTGGATGACGAAGGCAGAAGCTGCTTGCGGAGCCGCAGTGCGAGACCACATCGCACCAGCGATGGAAGTGGCGGTAGAAGATTTGCTCGGCAAAAGAGATCTGGCGTGGTTCGAGTTCATGACGGATGCCAACACGAATTCGCCGGTCCTACTTTTTCACTACCCGTCGTCGCAGCCGTCAGGTTTCGAGTACCTCCGGCGTTCGGTCAGGATGGAGTTCGGTTCCCTTACAGACCAGCAACCGGTGGGTCGTCACCCGATCCGGCCTTGGGTCGCAGAAGTCCTGCCTGACGCATTTGCCGATTGGCGATGTGAAGTCGTCGCCTTGGAGCTTGAAAGAACCTTCTGGGAAAAGGCAACGATCCTCCACACGGAATATCACCGGCCAGCCGAGAAGCCAACGCCAGATCGATTTTCCAGACATTACGCTGATACGGCGGCGCTGGCAGAGCATCCGGCGGCGAGCAATGCCGTTGACCTACATGACCTCCGCACCCGAGTCGTTGGATGGAAGAGCCAATTCTTTGGCAGTTCATGGGCGAACTACGACCATGCGAAGCCAGGAACATTTCGCCTCGTCCCGCCGCCCGAAAGGCTGCCTGCTCTGCAAAGAGATTACCAAGCGATGCGGGACATGTACCTCTCGGAACCGGCCGGTTTCGATGACATACTCGCGACATTGGCCGATTTGGAAGCCCGGATCAACGGCGTCACCCAGTGACCACTTTCCCCGAGAGATTTAGAAAACGTGGGGACACTGGGCTGGCTTGAATTTGCGTTGCGAGTTTGCTCAAATGGTTTTGTTTTTTTTGATTTGGAGCGGAATGATGACGAGGATGGCACGAGCGGAAGTGTTTGCGCCTGATGAAGTTGCGGTTGTGCATGTGATGAATCGCGTGGTTCATCGCGGTTACCTGCTGGGTAATGATCCGGTGTCCGGCAAGAATGATGATCACCGGAAAGTGATGATTGAATTGCAGTTACAGCGATTGGCCGGGGCTTTTGGGATTGACCTGCTGGGATTTGCCATCATGTCGAATCATTTTCATTGGATTTGATTCTAAGGTCTCGTCCGGATGTTGTGGCAACCTGGGATGATACCGAGGTGACTCGGCGGTGGTTGTTGATTTGTCCGGTGCGGAAGAATTCGGCGGGGGATCCCGAGGAACCAAATGAATTTGAGCTCAATTCCATCCGGAATGACCCCCGAAAACTTGAAATCCTCCGGTTGCGATTGAGTGATCTGGGTTGGTGGATGCGGGTATTATGT
>CAMBQP010000389.1 GCA_945869955.1 Schlesneria paludicola DSM 18645 | reverse complement strand
CTCAGGAGGCGGAAGCCCAAGTGCCCGCGCCGAGCACCCGGGGAGCGCCAGTACCGGCAAGCCGACCGCACGCTGCGAGCGTCGAGGATCCAACTGCCGCCGCGAAGCACACGGTGCGAGCCACTTTCTGGTCCCTCAGGGTCGGTCTGGGACTCGGCGTCATACGCACCATACCAGTCACGGCACCACTCCCAAACATTGCCGTGCATCTGAAAAAGCCCCCAACGATTTGGTGGCAGTTCCTGCACCTCAAGTGTTTTTTGACGGTATTCCCCTTTTGGCGAATCTTTATAGGGGTAATTGCCATCAAAATTTGCCTGGTCCGTCGAACTCGTTTTACCAAAACTGAAAGGGGTTTGTGTCCCCGCACGACAAGCATATTCCCACTGCGCCTCCGTCGGCAGCGCCAACTTGACACCCGGTAGCAGTTCCGACAGTCGCTGGATAAACACTTCAACATCGGCAAAACTCACGTTTTCAACGGGACGTCGATCCCCCTGAAATCGACTTGGTTCGGTCTCCATCACTTTGGCCCATAACGCTTGCGTACAGGTGGTCTCGGCCAGCCAATAGCCACGGGTTAAGGTGACTTCATGCAAAATTTCGTCATCCGATCGCTCAGGCTCATTTTCCGGTGACCCCATTTGAAAAGTCCCAGGCCGAATCCATCGCATCCGTTGCGTGACGACCCCCTGGCCATCGCGGCGAGGTATGGAAAACTCGTACCACGCCCCGTATTGGTCGGTCCCGTACGCCGAAACAAAGTTGGGTTTTTCGGTTTCCCGCTTCCAGAAGCGGCGGTCTGGCTGACCGATTTCGATTAAATCATTGGTTGCCTGCAGCACATGACCAAAACGGATCGCCGCAGGGGAATCGGCAGGGATCGCCGCCGTCACGCGGGTCTCGGTGACGTTGATCGAAATCCTGCGCAGACGCGAATCGGGATCAATCACTTCTTTCGGATCGGTCGACGAATCAATCCCCAGTTCCGGGTGAAACTGGCGTCGATACTTGCGGATGATTTCCCCCAACTCGTCGCGACGATTGATCGCATAATCCGACGCACGCCGTGTGCTGCGATCCATGAATCCCTTCACCCCCGCATCCACCTCACTGTTGCTCGACGGGTCTGACAAAATCGCGTCAAATTTGCGCCAATTGGCGATGGCATCCTCGCGGTCCGCCTCCTTGACCAACAGTTGGGACGCGGGCGACAAATTGTGAATTTCTTCGAACCAAACTTCCGGCGAATCTTCCAATAACTTCCGCCAGCGGCAGAGACAGTCCAGCACTCGTTCCTGCAGGGATGCCGACAACGCTTCGAACGCCGGTCGCAGTTGTTCCTGCACCAGTCGTCGATCGATCGTCGCCGCCGCAAAGTGACAACTCGACAACAGCGGGCTGTTCCAGACATCCGCTTCGAGCGCCGCATCCGCAAGTTGCGGCAGCAATTGTCTGAGATCCCGTAATAACCCCGGCTCTAACCGCAAGGCGGGGGCCGCGAGGGTGAGCAGGGTCTTGACCTGCTGTTGCCGCACCGAGCCCGTGGTGATCGGAACCGAACGGTCCGACTGCCACGACTGCACATCAAACAGGGCCCGCAAACGATCCGGCACCCGGTGTAGCCCCCCCGGAAACAGCGCCAATAAAGGACAGCCGGTCAGCCGTTGCGATTCCCCCCACCGCAACCACGACTGCGAGACGGTCCGGTCCGTCGCGAGCAGACCGAGGTCACCCAGGACCAGAATCCGACTGCCGGGAATCGGTTCATCCCGCACGAATTTGGTCCCGGCAATCCCCCCAATCTGTCGCTGCAGAATCTCGGGATCCTGTCCCCACAGGATGGTAAACGACTGCGGCGGAAACAACCGTGATAACCGCGTAATTAGCTCAGCCTGATCCGCAAAATAAGGAGCCAGATGGGGACTGAAATCCCGAATCACGGTCAATCTTCCGTTTTCGGCAGGGGCCATTTGCCGGGGGATCTGTCGGATCAGTTCCTGACGGGCAATCCGGTCGACCAGCTTCGGGAAATCGATTTTTCCGCCTCGATCCTGCCAAGCGAACGATTGTCGCAGCCGTGGCCAGACATCAGACCACGGGGCGAGTGGTCTCTGGCGAGGAATCGCCACCGGGGGGGAGGTCCAAGTCCAGTCGCAGCGTTTTTCTGCGGCGGGATTCTTCCCCTTCCGATCGTTTTCGTTTTGGTTTTTCTTTCCCTGTTCAGCATCGTGTCGCCGGACGTACTTCGTCGGCAGCCAGAATGCAAGATCCGCGATCTCGTCTGGATAGCCCGTCGATTCAGGAAGCTCAATTTTGCGAGGGGGCTTGGGTGGCGGAAAGACAATTTCCTCCTCGCCTTCGCGAATCTCGCGGTCGGGTTGTTGTTCGGTCAGGCCGAGTTGTGCGGCGATCCACTGCACCACACCCGGATCCCCATCCACCATCCCCCACAGCAAGTCGGCACGGCTTACCAGGGTACCGTGTGATCGTTTCGGGGGGGCATTCATTGCTCGACCCCAGCCGATTTCTCGAACAGAAACTTCTGGATGTTGTCACTGATCCGCTTGTAAATGACCTCGTCCGTATCACCCTTCCGATTTTCTTTTTTCTCTTCTGCGGCCAGGACCGACATCGCCCGAAGAAAGTCGAGATATTCCGCCTGCCCTGGCTTCAGTCGCTGATTCTTGCGGATCGCCTGCAGCCGATCTTTCAGTAACAATTCCGCCGCCAGCCTAAGCTGTGCCTCGGGAATCAACCGTTCGAAGTGGGCCTTGCCTCGTGCAATCAGGTATTCCAGAAACACCTCTTGTTGTTCCTTGTCTTGTTTCTCCTGGTTGCGAAGCTCGTTCCCCTCGGCGGACTCACAATCGGGAAGTTTCAGCTGAAGCACGACACAGCGGCGTACAAAGGGGTCGGGGAGGGCACGTTCTTCGTTGGTGGTAATCACAATGAGTGGCGGTTTAACCTGGGAATTCGCCGTGATCGGCGTTTCCCAGCCTTGCGGCGTAAATTGACGCATGCCAAAGACTTCGAGCAGCCCATTGGGGACATCGGAGTTGGCCTTGTCGATCTCGTCAATCAAAATCACCACCCCATCCCCTTCTTTCCAGTTTGACAGATCGGGGGGCAGCGGCGGCGGGGTTTGTTCGATCGTTTTTAGGTGATCCACCGCGGAACCCCAATTGATCGCGTACCAGAGCGGCCCCGGCTTGACGAACCGCTGCAGATTCATTTTCTTCTTGAGTTCTTGCAGATCATCTTTACAGAGATG
>CAMBQP010000388.1 GCA_945869955.1 Schlesneria paludicola DSM 18645 | reverse complement strand
GGGTCGGCGGTCGGTTCGTATAAATAGTGACCGGCTCCCGCTCGTAGCATCTCCATTCGTTGCGGATTTATCGATTCGTCGTATCCTGCAAACTCCATAATCGAACCGAGGCGGTATCCGGATGGCCAGGGGGTGACTGCGACTCGATGCTCTTCGAAGATCAGTGGAATGGTCGGGCAGCGCGTGGGGCGGGCCATCGTCATTGAATACCCTTTACCGGGCTGAATGGGGATTTTACAGCCGAGGTGTTGATTGAGCAGTGGGGTCCAGGCACCGGTGGCGACAACGAACGCGTCCGCTTCAATTTCTCCTTGTGAGGTTTTTGCCCGAAGTGCTTTTTGGTTTTTCCCCGTGGGCTGGCTGGATGGCCCGCTGGTGAACCCGAGAAATTCGTGCTGTTCCCGAATGGACACGCCGCGGGATTCCAGCAGCATTTTCCAGGAAGACATCAGTTTGTCAGGCCGCAGGTGGGCATCACCGGGAAAGTGCCAGCCACCCGCCAAACCCGATTTGAGGGCCGGTTCGAGTTTCGAGACTTCGTCGCCGTTGTACCGGTCGGCTCCATGGTTGAAATGCGTGCGGAGCAATTGATTGGTCTCGGCAAAATGTTCCATCCCCGGTTGGTGGAGAAAGGGGTATAAAATTCCCGAGGTCTGCCATTCCGCTTGCAACGGTTCGTTCGCGAACAGTTCGTCATACAGGTCACGTGACGAGTTGAGCATTTTCTGCAAGGTGACACCGGCGGCGAGCATATCTTTCTGGTTGCAGCGGCGGGCGAACTGGAACAGAAAACTCCACAGCGCTAAATCAAATCGGGGCTTGATTGAGAACGGTGAATTCGGGCTGAACATCGCCTTTACCGTCTTTTTGATCACTCCCGGTGCGGGCAACGGCAGAATATGACTGGGACAGACATAGCCGCAGTTTCCATGTGCGGCCCCGCTGCCAAACCCTTTCCGTTCGAGAATCGTCACATCCCAACCCGATTTGTTGAGATAATGCGCACTGGCAGCCCCAATCACTCCACCACCAATCACCACCGCTCGTTGACTCACCGCGTGATCTCCTTCATTTCATTGCGTCTTGTTTGTTATCGATCGTGACTCATTTTTTTAATTCTGCAGAGTTTCTGATTCACCACCCACTTCACTCACCAATTCACTACCAACAACAGGTGTCACCAAAAACCGTCTTGTTAGTAACAGGAGGATTGAACGAGTCAGGATTTGATTCGCAACTTTAGCACCCTGTTAGGACCCTGTTAGCACCGGCGCAGCACCCAGTGACAAAATGGATCAGGGTGAATTCGAATGACCGACTGACGAGATCCCCAGCCGAAAAGGGTCTTGTGGATCCAGCCGCAGAGTCGCTTCAGCCGTGATATAAGCAGTCCCGGTCACGCGCGGGATGATGTGGTCACCGCTGAGGCGGATTGAACCTTCAAATACGCTACCAAGAATACTTTCCTGCCTCCAGATTTCCCCCGGCTTCAACTGGCCATCCGCATAGAGGCAAGCCAGTTTCGCCGAGGTTCCCGTCCCGCAGGGAGAACGATCGTAGGCCCGCCCAGGGCAGAGAACAAAGTTACGGCTGTGGTTTTGGGGATCACCGGGGGGGCCAAACAATTCGATATGGTCGATTTCCCCCCCGTCGGCACCGGTGATGCCGTCGCGGGTCAGCGATTGGCGTATCTGCCACGCGAAGTCCGTCAATTGTTCGATCTGTGCCAAGCCAAAAGGGAGGAGAAACGAGTCTCCGGAATCCTGGGGATCATCGGCGACATATTGTTCGGCATCGACAAGGAAAAACCAGTTTCCTCCCCAGGCAATGTCACCGGTGACTCTGCCGAAGCCGGGGACATTGATAGAAACCTGTTCGGCGTAGCGGTAACTGGGGACATTTTCAAAGCTGACACGATGCTGGCCGTCGTAGTCGAATGAGACTGGGCCGACGGCGGTATCAATGCGGTGTGTTCCCGCCTTGATCCGGCCCAGATCCCCCAACGTTACGGCGACACCGATCGTTCCATGGCCACACATCCAGAGCGGGCCGACGTTGTTAAAGAACAGGACTCCCGCCACACAGGTCGGGTCGACAGGGGGGACGAGCAACGCTCCGACCATGACATCGGACCCGCGGGGTTCGTTCACGATCGCGGCCCGAATGCCATCGAATTGTTGCTGGAAGCGCAGGCGCCGTTCCGCCATCGATCCCGAACCAAGATCGGGACCACCTTCGATGACGACGCGTGTCGGCTCACCGCCGGTATGGGAATCGATCACACGAATTTGATGATACAAACGAGAATCGCTCATGGTACTATCGTATCTCTACCAGCATCTCTACCGGAACAGGTGATTTGTCGACCGCTTATTGTAGAACGTCAAGTCGACATTGCGAGCGAAACAGGGATTCTTCGCGGCGGATCCCGTTCGAATGGGGAAGGGTGGGGACCCCAACGCATGGTTTCGCCCGTATCGCCGATCGATTAGGCTGGATGTTCAGGCGGGCCGAACCTCTTCGACCTGTCAACGGATTCCCCTATTTGGAAGAGTGACGCGTGTCGAACCCGATCAAATTGCGCAGTTCCCAGTGGTTTTCGGGACGAGAAGAACTCGCCTTTCAGAATCGTTCGGCGCTCCGATCGATGGGGCTCAATCCCGACGATTTTCTGGGCAAACCGGTGATTGGAATCGCCAACAGCTTCAGTGAACTCAACAATTGTAACGGCAATCTGCGCGATGTCGCCGAAGCGATCAAACGGGGCGTGCTGATGGAAGGGGGATTGCCACTTGAATTCCCGACAATCTCGCTGGGTGAGGAATTCATGAAGCCGTCGGCGATGCTGTATCGCAATCTGATGGCGATGGATGTGGAAGAGACGCTTCGAGCCAATCCGATCGACGGGGTGGTCCTGGTCTGCAACTGTGATAAAACCACTCCCGCGCAGCTGATGGCAGCGGCCAGTGCCGACCTTCCTGCAATTCAGATCAATGGGGGCCCCCGCGCGATCGGTCGCTGGCGGGGAACGTCGGTGGGATCGGGAACCGACTTATGGAAATATTCGGACGAGCTGCGGGCCGGGCGGCTGTCGTTGGATGAGTGGCACGAAATCGAAGCGGCTTACGGCTGTGGCGTCGGTGCCTGCAATACCATGGGGACGGCATCCACCATGACCTCGTTATCCGAAGCGTTGGGGATGATGCTGCCAGGAACCGCCAGTATTCCGGCGACGGATTCGCGCCGCCTGCAGGCCGCCACAGCGACCGGGCGACGCATTGTGCAGCTGGTCCAGGAAGATTTAAGGCCGTCACAGATT
>CAMBQP010000387.1 GCA_945869955.1 Schlesneria paludicola DSM 18645 | reverse complement strand
GTCGATTTCCGGTTGCCAAGTCCCCTGATCGTGTGTCACCGTCACATCGGCTTCACAATGCCCTGTCAATCCGAGCGGGATCACAATCTTGCGTAGCGATTCTGGTAATCGAGCTTTGAGCTCGTCATTCAACTCGATTCCACGCAACTTCATGACCCCCTGGATCGGTTTACTGGGGACAATATCGCCGTCAAAGAGCAATTGCGTGGGGCCGTTCGAAGCCTGCACGTTACTGACGATAATCTGCCGATTATCGATCAGAATATTGCCCCGCAAATCATGCATGGGAATTGGCAAAAGATCGTTGGTAATGTGGCCTTCACTGATCGCCGCCAAGGCCCGGAATTCGAGCGGCTCGTTCGGTCCATTCTGGCTGATCTGACAGGTGAGATTGCAGAGGCAACGCAAACCAAAGTCGGTCACATTGGCAGTTGCGGGGATGGCTGTTTTGGGGATGATCGAGGCGGGGTCCCCGTTCGCCGGTTGCGTTCCTTCCACCGCCCGTTTCTGCATGAGCTTTGCCTTTTCAATCCATTCAGCTCCTTTGTCGACTTGCAAGGCAATTTCCGGCGAAAGGTCACTTAACAGTTGAATCAGCTTGGAGTCAATCGGAACGCGCCAAGGTTCGTGTGAGACACATTCCCACTTGGGCCCATCCAGATTCACGTTGATATCCAGCGTCAACGGCCCCGCAGGCTCAAGCAGTGTTGCCAACTGAATCGCCAGCCTCCGCGAAGCGGTGGGAGCGATCGAAACATTCAAATTTTGAAATTTCAGTCGTCGAGTCGGGCGATGCGGTAATTGAACTTCGACCTGGAGGACTCCGTGTTCAATTTCGATTTCGGGGAGTGGCCCCGAGGCCGCAGAGGCGAAGGTCATCTCACCGAGGTTCCAGGCACCGTCCGCACTGCGAATCGCGCGGAGCTTGGGATTGACCACTCGCAACTTCTGAATCACGATGTTTTCAAAATCGGTCAGTGTCCGTGATTCGAGTGTTGCTTCAATCCGGGGGATTTCTATCGACGGCCGTTCGTCATCGTCATCGGGAAGACGAATGGTCAGTCCATACAACTGAACGCGTCCGATCAAATCCCATTGAGCGCGAACCAATTGGAATTTCAAGCCGGGAGCGGTCAGTTCGAGTTGCCGCAGCACCATTTGCCGCAACCCCTCGTCACTGCGACTGTAGAACCAATAAGCTGTGCCCCCCCCTGCCACTGCCAAGAGCAGCACCAGAACGAACATCCATCGCAGAATGGGAACCACAACAAAATCTCTTTACAATGACGCCAGTGACTCTACATTGTTGCCACAAAGTCAGACTGCTTCTTAGGAAAAAGTCGTGTTAATCCGACAGCAGCCAGAACCGCGAGAGGGTACTCGGCAGGTAATCGATAACGGAGTGAACCGACAAATAACAAATGCAATGCCGCAAAATACAAGAGGGGGGCGGCGGTCAAAAACAATAAGGCCAGGTCCTGTCGCGTGTACCAGGCTCCAATGAGCGCCAAAAGGATCAGCGGTGTAAACGCGAGCCAGGCGATGACCGGAATCCATGGTTGCTGAAACTGCGCGGTATTCGGAACGGGGCTCCAGAAACGCGTCTGTTTGACCCAAGCCAACCAGGCCACCTGGCGAGGATTCTCGGCGGCAAAAGACCAGGCTCGCTGTCGATACTCATGGTCCATCTCGTACTCGGACATCGTTTGCAACAGGGCATCCTGTTCAAAAAAGGTCATGTCACTATCCCCCGTTGCGCCAGGGTGCAGACCGTCATAAAGGCTGGGACCCACCCAAAGAGTGGTTGGTATCAAATGGCCCGTCACCATCGCATTGCGAATGGTCCAGGGAGTCAGTGTGATCATGAGCGTCAGACAAATCAGACCCGCGGTGACCATTTTCCGGGATCGGTCTTGTCGCAAGGTCACGGTGACCAGCATCGCCAACCCGGGCCCCATCAGTAACCAGGTCGGGCGTAGATAGGTGGCTAGTCCGACCAACAGTCCGCTCACAGTGGAAAGTTGAATAGCGCTCGACAGTTTCAATGGATGCTCTGATCCTTGACGAATCAATCGTGCCACCGCAACCAGACTCGCCAGCATCCCCGCTGCAAACGCGGTCTCGCTCAGAAAGAGCACGCTGAACAGGTTCATGGAAGGTGAAAGCGCCGTGTAGAGTGCCGCCAAGAGTCCCGCAGTTTGGCCTGAAAGTTCCACTCCCAGCCGGTAGGTTAACCAGACCGCGAGGGTGCCGACCAACGCCAGCACAATCCGTACACCGAGCGAACTGTCACCGACGACCCCTCGGGAAATCGCGAGGAGCAGCGGGAATCCGGGCATTCGTAATAATCGGCGTGGTGGATCATAAATCGAATAGGCTTCACCACGGGACAGATGCGTTGCCAACTCCCAATATCCCTCGGCATCACCGGCGATCAGGCATAATCGCCCCGGGGTTTTCGCAACTTCGTGCTGAACAGCCAACGCCAATCCCAGCCGCAATCCGAATGCCAAGAAAAGCGTCAACGCTAACCAGTAATTCCAACCTACCGCCTGTGTCATGACGGCCATTTCCCCTTCGAAGGCCAAGTTTCCGCGGATCCTAGGGTGAATCGGTAAAAAGGGTCAAGAGGGGATCTTCGGATTGGCGCGATCTTCATTCCTCAACCTCGTTGCTCTTCGGTTTTTCTCGATGGTGTTGCCATCCGGCATCGGGTATCGGTTGCGCGATGTAACGCGGCACCGCGAGCCGAGAAAAAAACCTCCCCCGGCAATCGCCAATACCAGCGAGCCTTACCTCCCGGTTCCGTTTCTTTGTTCGTCTTACAGCCCCAAACTCCGAAACGCGCGTCGCAGCAAGGCGTCACAGATCTCGTACTCGGCCTCCTCCGCGTGAACCTCGAACACAAGTACCTTTCCACCTCTCAGTCACTCATGCAGCCATTTGGCCAAGCGATCTTGTTCAAATGGATGTTTTGCCGGGGGTACCTGCAGCGTTAAAGTTGCCTCTTGTAAAAAACTTGCTATTTGATCCCGACCGGCTCGTCATCCCATGAAATTTTTCCTTGATACAGGCCGTACGCAAAGCCATGGGATTCATACTGCGATTCTTTTTGATGGGAATTCGCATTCGTCCATTGGCGACATCCACATCGCGCACGATCATCCAGAGGGGGGGGAAACGCGACCTTCGATACTGCGTCGATCCCCGCCATGCCGTGCGGTCGAGTTGATCGCGGCATCGCGGTGAGCGATATATTGGCCGCAAGGACAATCGCCACCCGGAATTTTCTCGCCAGTTCGGCCAGTTTCTCGACATCC
>CAMBQP010000386.1 GCA_945869955.1 Schlesneria paludicola DSM 18645 | reverse complement strand
GGGGAATGCCCGAGGGGCGGGCGTGGGAGCGAAGAGGCCAAAGAGGCCGCATCGCTGCATAGATAACCATCGGAACACGGTTTTCGCTGGTAATGCGTAGCGAATCCGCTTTAATCTTGGAAATCACTGGTTTTGATCTCGTTTGAATTGGAACGGAATGATGGCGAGGATGGCTCGATCGGGATCTGTTTGCGCCGGAAGAATTCCTGCAGCAGTGGCGAATAGCCATCCGCGGTCAATCCGCGTACGGCATTGACTGACCGCAAGATTTCCGAGCTCTTCCAATCAGGACTTGAGCGATCAATAGCGGCTTTGATCTGACGCTCACCAAAGAGGTTTCACCGCGATCGACCCACCGTGGCAGCGCTGCAATCAAGCGGCTGATCGTGATGCCTGATCATTTCACCTTGGTCGCCGTCCCCGTGCGCTTGCAGCAAGGTATCCCTCAATTTCCTGCCGACGGCCAGCGGTCTATCAAATAAATCTCTTTCAAAAACGTGAATGAGACTTTCAGCCACTGCCGCCTGCTGCACGAATGGAATCAAGTGCTCTGCAAGCCACGCGACAATCTCACTCGTGAAATCCTCGAATTCACCCGTCATGGTCAAATTCAGACGACTCGCCGAGAAATTCCACGGGTCTTGATAGTCCCAAACCCCGCACGCGTCAATTTGATGAACTGTATACCACTTTCCCTTTTCCAGTGATCCCCTCAACACCACTGAAACCCACGCACTCGATGGGCAAACAAAACCTCGGCCCTCGCCACACCCCACACGCTGTTTTTCTGAAAAAAACCGAACCATGACACCATACGGCTTTTCGCCACGCTTTCGTGCGGTATCGTTTATCGGTGGCGGCAAAACGCAACCTGCCAATTGCCTCCAAATGTCTGACGATGGTTTGCAGTCCGTTCTTCAAATCGCCATCCTGATGCACTTTGATGCAAAATCGCCGCGGACACAAACGTCAACCTGACCTCACAACCCCGCGAAATCCGTGTTGTTTTCCTGATCCTGCGTCCTGCCCGGTTAGCGGAATACCCCCCATGACCATCATGCTCAACTCATCGAAACCCGAACAGGGGCAAATGGTGAGCGTCCGCGCACGCCACGGGATGGTGAATGGGATTGGTCAATGTCCTGCGGTTGTTGCCCCACCAGTCGCTCAAAGCCGCAACGACCCACACCCGTCCAAGAACGGTTCCCCGGTTTTCGCTCCCTGCGGCACAACGATTTGATTTAAAGGAGCCCGTCGAATGGACGTATTTCGTCTCCGTGAAACCGTAATTCATGAATACGCGAATTATGTGCGCAGCTTCGTTCAGATCCGTGAGCACAATCTGAACGAATTCGTAAAACGGAGCATCACCGACGAAGCGCTCTGGCCCGAGCCCCTGATTCAGATGAACCCCAGCTTCGAATTCGGAGCCTGGGTCGATGATCTCGTCCAGCAAAACGTCATTCATGATGAGTGTCGGAAAATCTTTCGCATCAAAACGGAAACGGATCCGCTGGGATCACCGATGCGTTTGCATCGACATCAGGTCGCCGCAATTCAATCCGCCAACCGTCGCGAGAATTACGTCCTGACCACCGGAACGGGCTCGGGAAAAAGCCTGTCCTATATCGTTCCTATCGTCGACCGCGTGCTTCGCAACGGCAGCGGAAAGGGAATTCAGGCCATTGTCGTCTACCCCATGAACGCACTCTGTAACAGCCAGTACGGTGAACTCGAAAAGTTTCTCCGAGTCGGTTACGCGAAGGGAAAAGAACCAGTTCGGTTCGATCGCTATACCGGACAAGACGACCTCGCACGCCGGGACGAAATCGCCAGCAATCCCCCTGACATCCTGCTCACCAACTACGTGATGC
This sequence comes from Schlesneria paludicola DSM 18645, assembly GCA_945869955.1. GTDB lineage: Bacteria > Planctomycetota > Planctomycetia > Planctomycetales > Planctomycetaceae > Schlesneria > Schlesneria paludicola_B. The sequence goes on along the minus strand of CAMBQP010000386.1, from coordinate 1,476 downwards.
TCGAACTGCTGCTGACACGCCCCTTCGATCGCAAGGTCGTTCAAGCGGCAAAAGGGTTGAAATTTCTTGTGCTCGACGAACTGCATACCTACCGTGGACGCCAAGGGGCGGACGTTGCGATGCTCGTTCGTCGTACGCGCGAAGCCTGTCACGCAACCGATTTGCTGTGCGTAGGGACTTCCGCCACGATGGCGAGCGGCGGCACATTCGCCGAACAATCGCAAAAGATCGCGGTTGTGGCCTCGCGACTTTTCGGGACCAAAGTTCAAACCGGCAATATCATCGGCGAAACACTCTGCCAGGCGACGCAGAAGATTGACACGGAACTCCCCGCGACCAGAGACGCCCTGCGGAACGCCGTACTTCAAACCAATCCGATCACAACGTCTTACAACGAGTTTGTCAATTCGCCGATGGCCGGGTGGCTCGAAAACGCCTTAGGATTGCAACCCGATGCCGAAGGGACGCGGCTCAAGCGAGCACAACCGAAAGCGATTCGGGGTGATCAGGGAATCGCAAAAGCCCTCAGTCAGATCATTCACGTCGACCAAAGCCTCTGTGCGGACGCGATCCATCGATGGTTGCTCGCAGGTTACGAATGCGAACCGCACCCCGAAACCAAAACCAGACCGTTCGCGTTCCGCCTGCATCAATTCATCAGTCGCGGCGATACGGTTTTTGCCTCGCTCGAAGATTCCAAAATTCGCGACATGTCGCTGAGTGGTCAGCAGTTCGTCGCGGGACACCGCGAGAAACTCCTTTTTCCCCTGGCTTTCTGTCGGGAATGTGGCGCCGACTATTACACCGTCTGGAAAACGTCTGATCCACAATCCGGTATCGTCTGCTTTCGACCCCGACCATTATCCGAACGTGCCGTGGATGAGACGCTGGGCGAACCTGGTTTTCTGTACCGCGACTCGGAACGTCCCTGGCCGGAATCCCCCGAAGAACAGATGCAACGTCTCCCCGATGACTGGATCGAGGAAATCGGTACGCGCGCCAAAGTTCGCGCCAATCTGCGAGACGAAATCCCGGTCAACATGCCGATCGCCCCGGACGGAAAGATCAGTCTCGCGGGCGAGCAATTCGCCTTTTTTCGAACCCCATTTCGATTTTGTCCTTGTTGCGAAGTCTCGTATCGCACTCGTCGAGGTGACTCGGATTATGGGCGACTGGGGACACTCGCCAGCGGCGGACGAAGTACGGCCACAACCATTCTCAGTCTGTACGCGGTCCAGTTTCTCCGCCGCGAGGCCTCACTGCAGGAGCATGCCCGCAAACTGCTCAGCTTTACCGATAATCGGCAGGATGCGTCGTTGCAGGCAGGCCACTTTAACGATTTCGTCGAAGTCAGCCTGTTAAGATCGGCCCTCTACAAAGCAGTAGAAACGGCGGGTGCCAACGGAATTTCCCACGACGAACTGGCACAACAAGTTTTCAAATCCCTCGCCTTGCCACTCGAACTGTATGCCAAAG
>CAMBQP010000385.1 GCA_945869955.1 Schlesneria paludicola DSM 18645 | reverse complement strand
AGCGTTTGCGCGGTATTGGAAACTGGCTGACTGGGGGAAATAGTCGACACGATCAAAATTCCTCAAACAAACAGGAGTTCCGGGACAAGTTCCCGGCGACAAATGGGGCGAGACGGCCCACCTCACAATAATCGCTAGTCTATCGATGCGATTGCTGAGATTCGAGTCCTCTTTTCGTGGATCAGTCGGTTTTCAGCGGAAAGGTTTGCGGAATATCATATCTGGCATGACTTTACCGATCAGTTGCGACAACGAAAAATTGGTGCCTGATTCGATTTTGCGGTGAATTTACCGTGAAGAAGACGGGTTTAATTGCGGCAAGGAAAAGTGTATATTGATGGCTGATACGGGATATTGCCTTGTCAGGTTGACGCTTCAAGCCTTCGTTCGCCAAGTCAACCTGTTGCCGGATTTCAACCAAAATCGATGGGGAAAACGATGAACAGTCAACCCAAACTGCCTCGGCGTCTGTTTCTCAAGGGTGTCGGAGCGACGCTCGGCTTACCCGTGCTGAACGCGATGCTCCCCACTAATGGCTGGGCCGCCGGTGCATCCGGGGCACCCAATCGGATGGCATTCATCTTCGTTCCCAACGGGGTCATCGTTCCCGACTGGACTCCTCAGGGTGAGGGAGCCGACTGGCAACTGTCACCGACACTCGAACCCCTCGCCAATGTCAAAGACCGGATCTGCGTCATGACCGGGCTGGCTCAGGATAATGCCGAAGCCAAGGGAGACGGCCCCGGCGACCATGCCCGATCCGCGTCCGCCTTCCTGACGGGGGCTCATCCCGTCAAAACGGATGGCGTGGATATCAAGGTTGGGATTTCGGTCGATCAGGTGGCTGCCGAGAAAATCGGTGCCGCCACCCGACTTCCCTCGCTGGAACTCGGAATCGAAGGGGGACGCAACGCCGGCCAGTGTGACTCGGGCTACAGCTGTGCCTATTCCAACAACATCTCGTGGAAGACCCCTTCGACACCGATGTCGAAAGAGATCAATCCCAAGTTGGTGTTCGAGCGGATGTTTGGTGCCCCAGGTGATCAAGAGACCGCGAAAAGTCGGGCTCGCCGCGATTTTTTCCGCAAAAGTATTCTCGATACGGTGTCCGATGATGCCGCGAAACTGTCGAGCAAACTCGGGCAGACCGACCGTCGGAAACTGGACGAATACTTCAGCAGCATTCGCGAGATCGAACTGCGGATCGCCCGTTCGCAGGCCGACGCCACCAAGCAAAAGGTCCCCCAGATCGACTTGCCGCAGCGAATCCCCCGCGAGCTGGATGATCACATTCGCCTGATGTTTGACCTGTTGACACTGGCGTTTGAAACCGACACCACCCGCGTGGCGACGTTCATGATGGCCAATGAAGGGAGCAACCGCAGCTACCCGATGGTCGGTGTCAACGATGGTCACCACCACCTGTCACATCATCAGAATAAAGAAGATTTCGTCGCTTCGATCAAGAAAATCGACAAGTACCTGATGACCCATTTCGCGCGCTTCATCGAGAAATTAAAGAACACCCCCGAAGGGGATGGCAGCTTGCTCGACCATGCAATGATTGTGTACGGTTCGGCCATTTCCGATGGAAATCGGCACAATCACAACGACTTGCCCATTCTGCTGGCGGGATCGGGTAACGGGACAATCGCCTCCAATCGGCATCTGGTTTATCCCAAAAATACGCCGCTGAACAATCTGTTCCTCTCGATGCTCGACCGGATGGATGCCGGGGTTGAACAGTTGGGCGACAGCACCGGGCGGCTGGATCGGCTGGACGCCTGAGTTCCCATGCACCATCAATTCCTTCCCACCCACTATCATCTGACGCTCGGCCCTTACGCCCCGGTTTTGCGAGTTCAAAGCGGCGATTCGATCTCGACGACCACCGTCGATGCCAGCGGTTGCGATCAGCATGGGGTGTCGGTGACACCCCGTGGCAATCCCCAGACCGGTCCCTTTCTCGTCGAAGGGGCAGAGCCGGGGGATACGCTGGTGGTGCGCATCGATCAGATCCGTCCCAACCGTGATCATGGCTGGGCCCGTTCCGTCGTGGCCCCCAACGTAGTCGATCCGACATACGTGAAGCAGTTACCCGAAGCTCCGCTGGCCGATTGGCAGATCAATCACGACGAGGGGACTGCCACGTTAAAAAGTCCGCTTTCTAAACTGGGGGAACTGACGATACCGATCGAGCCGATGCTGGGCTGTTTCGGGGTGGCACCCTTTCGTCAGCAGGCGATCTCGACCGCGACATCGGGTGAGTATGGCGGGAACATGGATTATCGCGGGTTTAAGGCGGGGACAACGGTTTATTTTCCCGTCTTCGAACCGGGCGCCTTATTCTTTCTGGGTGATGGACACGCGGCACAGGGGGATGGCGAAATCGCCGGGACGGGGATCGAGATTTCGATGGAGGTCACCGTGACACTGTCGGTGATCAAAGGGAAAACCATCGGCTGGCCACGTGGAGAAAACGCCGAATTCATTTTCACGGTCGGCAACGCCCGACCGCTGGACCAGTCCCTGCAGCATGCCACAACCGAAATGCTTCGCTGGCTCGAACAGGATTACGGATTGGACCCACTCGGCGCCAACCTGCTGCTAAGTCAATGCGTCCGCTACGACCTGGGAAACATGTTCGACCCGGCATACACGATGGTCTGCAAAATCCCCAAGCGATGGCTGCCGGTGCTGTAAGCGGTAGTGCCGGTGTGATGAGCGGGGTGAATAGAACCGATTCCCAGACATCTCGATGGACCTCAAAAGCATGTTTTGAATTGGTAGGGTCGAGCGATGAAGCGAAGGGCTGATACTGCTCAAGAATTGTCGAAAGCGGTCGCGAGTTTTTGGAACGTCCGCGAACGTCAAAAGAGTCTTCGAGCCACCTCCGGCGAGCGCGATCAGGGTTCGCGTGGTTCCGTTACCAGTGGAAAGCAAATGGATGGTTTTGTGGAAATCATCCGCAAGATTGTTCTCGCATCAGGATTACCAGTGACGGCGATCCACACCGAGACAAAACTCGAACTTCCTGGATACTTTCGGCCCGAAAAGAAATGGGACTTGGCGATTATCGATCAGGGAGCATTGGTGGCCATCGTGGAATTCAAGTCACAGGTTGGCCCCGCGTTTGGCAATCACTTCAATAATCGGACCGAGGAATCGATCGGCAGCGCACAGGATCTCTGGGCCGCGTACCGGGGAGGGGCCTTTTCAATTACGGAAAGGCCATGGCTGGGCTATTGGATGTTACTCGAAGATTGTCCCAAATCGACGGCAGCAGTTTCAGTACGACAACCCCATTTTTCCGTCTTTCCCGAGTTTGTTGGCTCGTCTTATGCCGGTCGTTATCAA
>CAMBQP010000384.1 GCA_945869955.1 Schlesneria paludicola DSM 18645 | reverse complement strand
CACCACGATCGCCCCTCCCCAACAGGAAGTCGCCGCCAAAGTCCGTTCAACGATTCGCGACGTGACCATCGATGGCTGGCGAGACTACTTTCGTGATTTGGCAGAAACTTTGCTGAAGGCCAATAAAGTTGATCCGTTTCTCCGATACTTGCTGGTCTTAAAAACGCTGGAATTTGCGGGGCGTGGGGATTCGCTGCTGGAACAGGAATTGGCCCCCTTATTAGAAAAACTCAACGATGACGATGTCGATCGTGCAGTGGCCTGGATGGACCCGTTCAACGAACCTGCCAAGAAGGCGCGACTCCGCGCACAGGAATTACTGGGGAAGATCCCGCCATTAGAAGCCCTATTTGCCAAATTGACCAAGCGGCAGGACCAGTTTGAACGGGAATTATTTGCTCGCCGAATTCCCGTCGGCTGGATCGACAAGAATGCGTCCGGTGATCAATGGATCTGTCGTACGAAATGGGAACCCCACGGGGAACATCCCTTACTGGTTGCCTCGCGTCCCGATGCCACCGGTCAGCGGACATGGTTGTCATTAGGGCGGATAAGCGGGAAAACACTCACCATCGATTCCAATGTGGCCAAATCAGCAGGCGAAGCGGCAGTGGTGTTTGCGTTGAGTCCCGTCAGTGAAGCGAAAACGGCACAAATCCCCTGAATCACGTCACTGAGGACTTGGAATTCTCTGAAGCACGCTTGATTCATCCGGCTCTTCCCCGTCATCGAATTGATTCAAAGAGGTAATGGAATTGGAAAAAGAGCGAGACCCGCAACCGAAGAAACAGACGCGGTATTATATCCGCGTACGCGGTCGAGTGCTGGGGCCCTTTGATCTGGGGCAACTGAAAACGCTGCGTGAACGTAGCCAGTTTGGGCGCGCCAACGAAGTCTCTGTCGATGGCAAATCGTGGGAATCGGCCTCCACGATCGAACACCTGTTTGAGGGCGGGGCCTCTCGGAAATCCCGAGCGGATGCCGAAAAGGCAACTCGTGACGAACCTCCTGCGGCGTCCGGTCCCCCGACACGAAAGATGGCCCCCGTCTGGTATTATTCCGTGGCGGAAGAACAGTGCGGTCCCGTTACGCTGCTGGAATTGCGGGGTCTCATCTCCAGCGGTCAATTGGTCACTCACGATCTGGTGTGGAAAGAGGGGATGGCTGACTGGATTCCGATTGTGGAGGTGGCCGAACTGAATTCCGTGGCAAAAACGAGTCAGTTGCTCGCGAATGCACCTGTTACCGGTGTCGTACCGGCGTTTCAAAACTTCTGCTATGCCTGTGGTTCACCGACAGACGCTCGTGCGGAAGTTTGCCCGAAATGCGGCGTACGGCAAACGGCATCGACTTCGAATAAAAATCGGCTGACGGCAGCATTGTTGGCCGGTTTTTTTGGGGGCTTCGGTGTTCATCATTTTTATCTCGGAAATATCTGGCTAGGGGTAATTTACCTCTTGTTCTTTTGGACCGTCATCCCGGCGATTGCGGCCTTGGTCGAAATGATTGTTTTCCTGTCGACATCGGATGAATCCTTTAACCGCCGTTACAACACAAAATAGCATGTGAACAAGTCGCCAGTAAAACCGGAACCTCTGCGTGTTCCTCGCCTTTGAACCCCACCACTGACTGCCGTAAGAAAAAATGCCATGGCCGACCGCAAACATGAGACTCCAACGGACGAACCCCTTTGCTGGGCGCGAGATGACATCGAGCAGCGATTGCTGTTTCGGGGCGGGCGATTCACGCGTGTGAATTCGTGGTGCACGTTCACACTGGCGGTCTTGATGACCAGCCTGTTCTACGCGGTGTTATACCCTTTCCATCGACATTGGATTGCCGGAAGTTTTTTCTTCGACCGTAATCGCGAGACGCCGGCCTGTATTGTTTTTCTGTCATGCTGGTCGATCGCCATCCTGGGTATTAAGTGGAGCAAGTTGCAGATGCAGCAACGTTCGCTCAAATTGACGATTGTTCCTGAAGACCCTGAGTTTGTTTTGACCCCGCAGACGGTCGATGAACTGTTTCACCGCATGCATCAGCGGGTCGATGATACGCGGCAATTCGTGGTTTTTCATCGGATCACGACCGCGCTCTCGAATCTGCGAAATTTGGGACGCGTGACCGATGTCGGTGAAATTTTGCGTGAACAGGCGAATACCGATGAATCCTCGATGGAGACCAGCTATTCCCTCTTGCAGGGCTTTGTGTGGGCGATCCCGGTTCTCGGCTTCATTGGGACCGTAGAGGGATTATCGGTTGCGATTGGAGGCTTTGGGGGTGTTCTGGCTTCATCCAGTGATTTTGAGCAGATCAAGAATGCCCTTCGTGGTGTCACCGGTGGACTTTCTACCGCGTTCGAAACGACTCTGCATGGACTCGTCGCCGCACTGGTCATCCAACTGACGCAAACCGGCCTGAAAAAGAGCGAAGAAGAGTTTCTGGATGCTTGCAGCGAGTATTGTTCCAGGCAGGTAGTAAGCCGGTTGCGATTGATGCCGTTCGAGTTGCGAGGTGACGAGTAATGTCACGTCGTGGTCGTTCAGGCCCTACCATATCGCTGTTTTCGTTCCAGGATATCATCACGTCGGTGACAGCGATCGTCACGGTGATTGCGCTCTTGCTGGCTCTTGATCTGGTGCAGCGCAAGCAAGCTCAATCGAGTGATTCTTCGGCGGCAATGGCGGTGGTCCTGATGGATCGCCTAGAGCGGGAAGAAGCCAAACTCGCTCGCTTACTGGCGATGGCGGAAAACTCTGACGAACTGGTGCGGGAAGTGGCCGCCACCTCCCCCGCAGAATTACGGAACGAGATTGCCGAACGAAATTCCGCAATCGCCGATTTGGAACGTGAACGAGCAAAGCTGGAAAAACAGCAGCGGCAATGGCAGGCGCGGGAAAAAGAGCGGCTCGCCGATCAATTTGATCTCGAACCGCTGAAGGCGGATTTGGCAAAAACCATCGAGGGAATCGAAGCATTGGAACAACAACGAGCGGACGAACGAGCGGAAAATCGCACGATCTTTACACTGCCACGTGGCATGCAGAAAGAGGGCTGGCTCGCCGTGATCGACTCGAAACAGATTGCGGTGGCACCATTAGGACGGGCCGCTAAACCGACGATTTTTGTCGCCACCGGAATCACCCTGTTTGGTTCGTCTGCAGCCGACAACTTTGGCAAATGGGTTGCCGAACAGAATTTGAGCTCGGCTTATTTTCTGCTGTTGATTCGTCCTGGTGGGGCGACGGGATTTGATCAGCTACGTGATATTTTGGAAAAAAAACAGGTTTCGCACGGTTTCGATCTGATCAATGCGGATCAAACCATACTCCACCCTGAACGAGGCGCTGCCCCCTGATGTCTCGTCGCCGAACCTCCAAACAAGACAGCC
>CAMBQP010000383.1 GCA_945869955.1 Schlesneria paludicola DSM 18645 | reverse complement strand
TGGGGGGGCTGAGTCTCTGTAATTCCATCGCGGGTGCCTTTGCCGAAAAATCAGCCGTCGTGGTCATCAGCGGTGCTCCAGGGGTGGATGAGCGGCGATCGAATCCGTTACTGCATCATCGGGTGCGGGATTTCAATACCCAGCGAGAGGTCTTTGAAAAGATCACGGTGGCCAGCGCCGCGCTCGATGATCCGCTGACCGCCTTTCGAGAAATTGATCGTTGCCTGGAAGCCGCAGTCCGTTTTAAACGCCCGGTCTATCTGGAGTTGCCGCGTGACCGGGTGCATGCCCGCTGCCCCTATCCGCACGTCCCCCAAACCGAAACCTTCACCAGTGATGTCGATGCCCTCAAGGAATCGCTGACCGAGGCACAGCAGACGATCAACGCCTGCAAAAAGCCCGTGATCATTGCGGGTGTCGAAATCCACCGCTTCGGCCTGGCAGACGAACTCGTCAAATTCGCGGAAAAAAACGCGATCCCCATGTGTGCAACACTGCTCGGCAAATCAGTTGTCAGTGAAAAACACCCACTCTATCTCGGAATCTACGAAGGGGCGATGTGCCGTGATGCGCTGCGGCGATATGTCGAAGAGAGCGACTGCCTGATCATGCTGGGAGCTTTCCTGACCGATATCGACATGGGAATTTTCACCGCCCATCTCGATCCGGGAAAGTGCATCTACTCGACCTCCGAGCAGACTCGAATTTCCCATCATCATTTTCATGATATCCTGATCACCGATTTTGTACGGGGACTCGGCAAACTGCCACTGAAAGCCCCCAAGCGATCGATGCTGGCCAGACCCAAGGGGGCCGAAGCGAAATTCACCCTCAAGCCAGAAGCCAAAGTCACGAACGCCCGATTGTTCGCCCGCATCAATGAACTGTTGGACGAATCAATGATCGTCATCGCGGATGTCGGCGACTGCCTGTTCGGAGCGGCCGACCTGACGATCTATAAAAAGACCGAGTTCCTCAGTCCGGCCTACTATACCTCGATGGGATTCGCCATTCCGGCTTCCGTCGGAGTCAACGTGGCGGCCCCTGATCGACGAGCCGTCGTCCTGGTCGGTGACGGTGCCTTTCAGATGACGTGTATGGAACTCTCCACCGCAGTCCGACATGGATTCAACCCCATCGTGATCGTGCTGAATAACAAGGGGTATACGACCGAGCGGTTTCTCCAGGAAGGGCCATTCAACGATATCCTGAACTGGAACTACCATCGAATGCCAGACCTACTGGGGGGTGGGTGGGGATTCGAAGTTCACACCGAAGGGGAGTTAGACCAAGCCTTAAATGCCGCCATTGCAAATCAAGACGCATTCAGCCTCTTGAATGTCCATCTGGAACCGAATGACATCAGCCAGGCGCTGAAACGACTTGCGGAAGGACTGTCAAAACGACTGTGAAAATCAGTTTTCAGTTTTCAGTTTTCAGAATCCGAAAACTTCTTCACTTCCGATTCGTGCGATTCGTTGGATTCGTGGTTCACCATCTTCGCATTTTTTGAAAAGGGCGTGATTCACGAATCGACAACCGTATCCCATGGATTTGCCTGAACGCTGCCGTGAGCAGGGGACCACGAAGCGGGTCGAGACCGAACTGCCCCAGCATCATGGCCATCAAGGGGAACGGATCAGGGAGCGAAGTCCTCCTGTTTGCTGCTCGTCCTGTTTGCTGAAGAGTAAAGGATTTGTTCCTCGCCCACTGCGTTTGTGGTTGAACCAAAAAATCCCTGAAATGTTATTGTCAGGGACATTTTGCGGTTCCTGAGAGATCCTGATTCATAGAAATCCAGATTCACAAGCAGAAATCCGCCATGAAAATACCTGCCATCCAAGGGATCATCGAGCGCCGAATCCTGGTGAATTTTCGGGTAAGTCCCGAGGTTGTCGCCAAGATTCTTCCCCAGCCCTTTCGACCGAAACTCGTCCAGGGGATGGCGATTGCGGGAATTTGTCTGATCCGGCTGAAACAGAGTCGACCTCGATTCGTCCCTTCGTTTTTCGGAATTTCCTCCGAAAACGCGGCCCACAGAATCGCGGTCGAGTGGGACGAGCGGGGTGTCACAAAAGAAGGTGTTTTCGTTCCCCGACGAGACACCTCCAGTCGGCTGAATACACTCTTGGGAGGACGAATCTTCCCCGGAATATGCCACCATGCTGCCTTTCAGGTAGCAGAAAACGGGGATCATTACCGCATCGAATTGAACAGCGATGACGGCCACACGCACATGCTCGTCGCAGGAAAAATCGCCGAAGAACTCCCTCAGACTTCTGTTTTTGCCTCCGTCAGTGAAGCTTCGAGTTTTTTTGAAAAAGGATCGTTGGGCTATTCCGTCACACCCCAACCCGGCCAATTTGAGGGGTTGCAGCTTCAGACGTTCCAGTGGCAGGTACAACCACTCGCGGTCGAGAAAGTCGAGTCCCGGTATTTTGAAGACGAGTCAAAGTTCCCCCGTGGTTCGATTGCATTTGACAGTGCCTTCCTGATGCGGGGGATCAAGCACGAGTGGCACGGCAGAGGAATGTTGTGTGCCGGACCGGGCTGTTAACCGACGCGCCATCGTTCATAACGGATTGCCGCTTTCGACGACCTTCACGAAGTCCCGAATCCCCGGGAAGTATTCGCTTCGATTCCACTCCATGATCGTGTTGTGGTCGCCGACCGGTAATCGAAGGAATTCGTCCTCCCGATATTCAACGAACAGAGAATTGAGTCCCAGAGCCGCGAGTTCACTTGCCATCCACGGAATGTAATCCGCGACCGCCTCTCCGTTCCCATGAAAGTGAACCAGAGTAAAGCGGGCGAGATCGATCATACGTCGTTAACAGGCCAAGTCCGCTCCTGCGACCTGCACCATCAACGGATCGTTAACGCGACGAGGCTGAGGAAACAGGTAACACCCGCTGATCGCCTGCTGATCAAGGATGCTATTGTTGATGGCAGTCACTGGTTCATGCTCCTTGTTGTCCGGACACCAAAACCCGTCAGCGGGGCTGAAACAATACCAGCACGGGGGGCTTGAAACGATGCCAGGCCGAACAAAATCACCGATTGGCTCGCTGCTCTACGCTGCGGTGAAACGGTGCGGTCAAACAACACAGATCAAACGAGCGATCCCATCGTTTGACCCGTAGCCAGCGGCGCAGGCGGGTCGGTGTTCAGCCGACCTCTTCGATCGTCTCGGGACGTGGATTTCATCTCGGCGTAGCGAATTTTGTGTGGGTGTCAATGACGTATGAAAGGCCATCAACGAGGCAGCGAGGTTTCGTCGGCCTCGTTGCATTTTGATGTTACCTGACGTTCGAGGCGTGCCGCGAATCTCGCTACCGAACATTATTAACACATCAGCAGGAATGCGGCGGTAAGCAATGCTCGCTCTTCTTCACTCCCCGAATCAACCGTCGCGAT
>CAMBQP010000382.1 GCA_945869955.1 Schlesneria paludicola DSM 18645 | reverse complement strand
AACTGAATCTGCGGGTCATCTGCCGTCCCAGCCGGAGTCCGGTCTCCGTTGGACTTCATTCCCATCTGCTTCCCATACACACTCATTCCTTCCTGGAACAGCCTGCGGAAGATCTGAGAATCGAGTGTCCCTGCTAGCGCGATCCGATACTCGATTTTAGTCCGGTTCATCGCCTGCGTGACCAACAGTTTTTGAAACGTCACCCCCAGCAACGGATAAATCAACAATGGCATGCCGATTAGCGTGATGATCGTACGACGATCTCGCAGGATCTCGCGTAATTCCTTCTGCGTCATTCGCCACCAGCGCAGCGACGAGAAGGGATTCGTGTTTTTGGTTGCCGTCGTTTTGGTCGCCGTCGGTAGGTTGGTCATTGGCGGATTGCTCATCGGTTGCTCCCGTCAGGTACCGCACCCGGCTTGATTTCACGTTCGTTCATCAATTGCAGAAACATCTCAAACAACGTTTTACACCCGGTGGTCTGTTGCAGCTCAGCAAAAGACCCTTCGTGTTGCAACGTTCCCCGATGCAGCAAACCCATCCGATCGCAAATCTGTGACGCCTCGTCCAGCCGATGTGTCGAAACGACCACCGCTTTCCCCAGCGTCCGCAAATGACCGATGTACTCGAAAATCACATGCGTCCCCACCACGTCCAGTCCTCGCGTCGGTTCGTCGAGCAGCATAATCGGCGGGTCATGCATCAGCGCGCGGGCCAGTGTCACGCGTTGCTTCTGTCCGGTACTCAGCGTCGAACACCGTTGATCGATAAATCGCCGCAGGTCGAGCAGGTCGGCGAGTGACTCCAGTCGCTGATGAGCAAACTGCGGGTCCAGGCTGTAAAGATCGCCAAAGAACAGCAACATTTCACGCGGCGTCAGCCATTGATAAAGCCCCGCACTGGCAGAAACCAGACCGATCCGCCGTTTGACCTCGTCCGCATGCTGCGAAACCCGAAAGCCATCAACGATCGCATCCCCCTCGGTTGGCTGTAACAGACCCAGGATCATCCGCAACGTGGTCGTTTTCCCCGCTCCATTCGGGCCCAACAGTCCGTAGACCTCGCCCGCCTGAACTTCAAACGAGAGATGATCGACCGCCACCAGTCTCTTGCCGCCAGATTGAAAATGGCGAGTCAAATTGTCGACAGTAATCATCGGGTGTCCGCAGAATAAGTGGCCGGGACAGGGAATGGGTTTGACGATCCACGTGCATTGTTAGACGATCCACGTGCATTGTTATCAGTGCAATTTTACCAGTACCATGCTCCTCTGCCAGCCAGACCTCGTCGCAAAACATGCCCCGGGGGCCATCGCAAGCACCGGGAAGAACAGGTTTTTCGCATCCAGACTGACCGCCGCAGCCTCTCGTACCGCACACCACACCCCCTTAATCATAACGAGTTAATCCCCTCATCGCGAACGAACTATTCCCCGAATCAGACTCGAAATCGGACTCGCCGAGAGACAAAATTCCAAGCTGCGGTCGGCACTCCGAAAAGAAATCTTGGCCAACGGATCAAAATAATTCGATGTCCACTGGCACGAGCATCTTCAAAACGGTCTGATGCCACCTTAGAATCGACGGTTCTCCGCCCGCCATTTTTCTCGCCCGAGGATTTTTCGCTGATGCAGACGTACGCTCAACACCTGATGTTTCTGATTCCCGTCCTCATGCTGACCGGCCCGTCTCTCGCACAAGAGCCGAATGGATCCCTCGCCACTCATTCGGTGGTGCATTACACCTTCGCCGAAGAAAATGGCCCCGCCAAAGATGCTGCCACGGTCGGACAGGGTGCCGATGAAGGGAAGCTGGTGAATGATCCCCTTCGCGTTGCCAGCCCCTTCTGGAATCAGCAGGGGAAGCGAGCGTTGCAACTCGACGCCGCACGCCAACAGTACATCGAAGTCGCAGATAGCCCCGATGTCGACGCACCGGTCGGAGTCACCGTGTCGATGTTACTGGTCAACCTGACCGACCCCAAAGATGCCGCGTACCATGGCCTGTTCGCCAAACGAGGGACCGCCGACGGAAAATTTTCCGCGAACTATGGCATCAATTTTCAAATGTCGACCGACAACTTTCAGGTCTATCTCCACGATGGCACCGATTATCGAGTCGCCACCTACGCAAGCAATTCCGCCGTTCCCTCTCGGAAGCTCGCCTACATCACCGCGACCTACACCGCGGGCGATGCACCCGGACAAGACGCCGATACCGATGTCGACGACGTCCGGATTCAATACTTCATCAACGGCGAACCACTCGTCCCCAAGTCCGTCGGACGCGGCTTTATCAATGGGAACGAAGCCTGGACACTCGACGTGAACCTGGCCGGATTGCTCAGCAGTCTGCCGCTGAACATTGGTCGCAGCGAAGTGACGGGTGAGTACACCAGCGCCGTGATCGGAGATTTTCGCTTAATCCCGCGAGCTCTCTCGGTCGAGGAAGTCAAAAAGCTCTTTCTGGAAGTTGCTGGAGCCAACGTCAATGACCTGATCGCCGCCGACAAAGCGGTTCCAGTCAAGTCCCCGGTCATCGCCAGCTTGTCCCAGCCAGGACTGCAAACAGGACAGACCACACAACTAATCATCAATGGCACCGACCTTAGCCCCAACTCGATCGCGCTCTTCCCACTGCCAGAAGTTCGCTTCGCGGTCGCCGAAGGATCGACACCCACCCGCCTGGTCCTCAACGTCACCACCCCGGCCGAAGCCGTTCCAGGGCTTTACCCCTTTTGGATTCAATCTGAGGCCGGAGTCAGTAAGTCGGTTGCGTTGGCAATCGACCGACTCCCCCAACTCCCCCGGGTCAGTTCGGTCGCAAAACCGGCAGACCTTCCCGCCACGTTTTTTGGCACGCTGGCAGGAGGACAACAGCAGGTCCTGTACTTCAAGGGGACCAAAAATCAGCGTATCGTGGCGGATGTGGAACTGAAGCGATTAGGGGGAAACTCGAATCCCGTGCTCGAAATCAAATCCCCCGCAGGAGCTCCCCTCACCATCGGCTGGGGACAAAATTCGCTCCGCGGTGATGCCCGCGCCGAATACGTACTTCCCGCCGATGGGATCTATGCGGTCGAACTGCATGACTTGACGTTCAATGCTCCAGGAACCTTCCCGTTTCGCTTGAAAGTCGGCGACTTACAGCTGGTGGATGGCTTGATTCCTGCCGCAGCCAGCCCCGGTCCGGTCGAAGTCGAACTGGTCGGCAGTGGTCTCACTGCCGGAACACGACTCGCCGGACAGTTTGTCGTCCCGGACCAAAGCCGTAGCGGCCTGCTGTCACTCCCCGCTAACGCAGCGGTCGCTGGCAGCCTCCCGTCGCTCGTTCTGAGCACCGGCATCGAAGTGGTCGAGGGACCGCGATCAGCCAACGCCCCCCTGCAAACCGTCGATACCACCTTTACCACCACAGGAACCAAACCAGTCGCCATCAATGGCCGGATCGCCACCAAAG
>CAMBQP010000381.1 GCA_945869955.1 Schlesneria paludicola DSM 18645 | reverse complement strand
TTCCTGGCCCGTCAATCATCTTGATGACTTGTGAATTAAGGATCGCTCGATGCAGCGCTTAACCAACATTCTGATCCTCACTGCTGCGGTTTTGACTCTGGCGCAGGGGGCTTTCGCTCAAGACACTCTGGAACAAAAGATTCCAGAACAACAAAAAGTTGCCGATGAGGCGGTCGCTCGCAAAGTGGCGGCCGAGCCCGCCATCGCTGCGGCACGCGCCACAGCGAAAGAACGAACTGCTGCCGTGGCCGCGCTGCGAGTCGAACAGAATAAGTCTGAGGCGAGCGTCAAAGACGCCGAAGGAAAACTCCCCAAGCTCCAGGAAGCGATCAAGAAGGCAACGGAAGAACGTGCCAAGGCTGAGGCGGAAGCCGCCGCCGCCGCCAAAGCCGCACTGGATGCCAAGGGGAAAGAGACCGAACAGGCAGAAGCGGAAAAATCGAAGCTCGCTGCCGAAAAACTGGTCGCCACGACCAAGGGACTGGAAGAAGCTTTGAAGGGGGTTCAGCCGGTTGAAGAAGGACTGGCCAACGCTCGCAAGCTGATTGCCGAACAACCGGCCAAAGTTAAAGCAGCCGAAGCGGCCGTTGCGGCGTTTCAACCGGAACTGCAAGCAATTGAAACCTCATTCGCGGCACTGAGTAAAGAAGCAGTGGCCCGCCAGATCGACCTGGAAACCAGTCTGTTTGCCACCGGACGGCTGGTGTCGTTCGCCAAACAAGTCGCTCCCATTTTTTCGCAACGATGCCTGGCCTGCCATAACGCCCGCACGGCGAAAGGTCGGCTGAATATGGAAAACTACGCCAACCTGATGAAGGGGGGCGAAAGCGGTCCATCGATCGTCGCCGCGAAGCCACTTGATTCGTTGCTGCAAACCATGATCGAAGATCACTCGATGCCGAAAGAGGCCGATGCCCTGCTGCCGGAACAGATCGCCATCGTCAAAAAATGGATCGAAACCGGAGCCCGTCTCGATGCCGGGGTCGCTCCGACAGCCACGCTGATTACGATCATCCCCAAGCTGGTTCAACCGATGCCTCCCGAATCGTATCGGGTTTCGGTCCCCGTTATGGCTTTGGCCTTTAGTCCGGATGGCAATCTGCTGGCCACCTCGGGTTATCGTGAAGTCCTGCTCTGGAATCCTGCCGATGGACAGTTGGTACGACGGATTAAGAATCTGGCCGAGCGTCCCCATGATTTTGAATTTTCTGCCGATGGTTCGATGCTGGCCGTTGCTGCAGGAACCCCAGGCCAGATGGGGGAAGTCAAATTGTTCAACGTGGCGGATGGGGCCTTGATTGCCGATTTGTTTACCACCGACGACGAAGTGTTTTCGGTCGCTTTCAGTCCTGATGGAACGCGACTGGCTGCAGCCTGTGCCGATCGGTCGGTTCGGTTGTTCGACGTGGCGACCCGTCAGCAGCAGAAGTTGATTGAAGATCATGCGGACTGGGTGATGGATGTCGCCTGGTCACCGGATGGGAAGAAGATCGCCACCGCCAGTCGCGACAAAACCTCGAAGGTGTTTGACAGCACCACCGGGGAATCGCAGGCCACCTTTAACGGACATGCACAACCGGTTTTCGGAGTCGGCTTTTTGCCTGATGGTGCCACACTGGCAACCAGTGGTCGGGATAATCGGGTGCGGGTTTGGGCGATTGCGGAAGCGAAGCAGGCTCGTGAAATTGCTGTGGGTGGGGAAGTCTTCCGGATTACGATGCAGGGAGATGGAACCGCATTCAGCGGCAGCGCGGATAAGTTTGCTCGTCACCACAACTTAACCAATGGAGCTCAGGTCAAACAGTTCGGACCCCATGACGACTGGGTTTATGCCGCCAGCTACCATGCGGGCTCGAAGCGAGTTGCCAGCGGCAGTCATGATGGCCAGGTCCGGATCTGGAACTATGATGACGGGAAAGAACTGGTTCGGTTTATCGCTGCACCGGGGCTGGCTCAGCCGATCGCGGCCAAGTAATCCGCAGTCAGGTCATTTGAACGACGGTTTCGCCATCACGCGATCGCAGACTGCTTGTTTCCAGCTGGTGGGGGAAGATCCCGATGACAAACGTATTGCTGCTTGGTGCCGGAACCATCGGGAGAATGATCGCCACCCTGCTGATCGAGTCGGGTGACTATGGGGTGAGAATCGCCGACTCGGATCCGGAAGCCCTGCGGCGACTGCAAGCTCGATTTGGTGTCGAGACGCTGATGCTGGATGCTTCGTCCGAAGCGGACTTGCGTGCTGCCATGACCGGGGTGACGGCGGTGATTTCGGCACTCACCTTTCGCCTGAATCCGACCGTGGCGCGGGTGGCGCTGGCGATGGGGATCAGTTATTTTGACTTGACGGAAGATGTCGCCACGACTGCTGCCATTCGTGAATTGGCCGCCTCGGCGAAACTCGGCCAGATTTTCATGCCCCAGTGTGGATTGGCACCCGGTTTTGTGGGGATTGCGGCCAATCATCTGGCTAAAAAGTTCGAGAAACTCGACTCGTTGATGCTGCGCGTCGGGGCGTTGCCCGAGTTTCCCACCAATTCGCTGAAATACAATCTGACCTGGTCGACGGATGGGTTGATTAACGAGTACTGCAATCCTTGTGATGTGATCCATCAGGGGACACGGCAAAACTGTTGGCCGCTCGAAGGGCTGGAACATCTGTCGATTGATGGGGTTGAATACGAAGCCTTTTCGACCTCGGGGGGACTGGGGACGTTATGTGAAACGTTTGCCGGCCAGCTGCGGGAGCTCAATTACAAGACCGTGCGGTATCTGGGGCATCGTGATCGGATGCTGTTTCTGTTGGATGAGCTGCGACTGCGCGATCGGCGACCGCTGTTAAAAGAGATTCTGGAAAACGCCTTGCCCCGCACGCTGCAGGATGTCGTGATCATCTTTTGTACGGCGACGGGTGAGCGGGATGGGCAGATGGTCCAGTTGTGGGATGCGCGTAAAGTGTATCATCAAAAACATGGTGAGGACATTTGGAGTGCCATTCAGATTACGACGGCCGCGTCGATTTGTGCGGTGCTGGATCTGCACGTGCATGGCGAGTTACCGAACACCGGTTTTGTGCGGCAAGAGCAGGTCGACTTTGACGGATTCCTCGCCAATCGGTTTGGAAAACAGTATGTTTCCTCGGGCGTCAAATTGAATGAATAATTCCCCGCCCACTGACGCGGCCCAGTGACCCCGCCCCATGACACGGCGGTCCGACCTTTTCCCTGATTTCCAACCGGAGATGACCCATGCGACGATTGAATGACGTTCTGTTCCCACGGACGACGACTCGAATGGCCCTGTTGGCCCTGGGCTGCGTGTTGACGGTCGCGCGACTGGTTTCGCTGGCGGCGGATGAGCAGGGTGCTGCCACGCAGGCCCTGAAGGAAAAGACGGAACAGACGGGAAAGGCTGAGAAAGAGGTCGCGAAAGAGCCGGTCTGGAAGTCGTTGTTTGATGGGAAGACG
>CAMBQP010000380.1 GCA_945869955.1 Schlesneria paludicola DSM 18645 | reverse complement strand
ACCCCCGCTGGGACCTTCGCCGCGACGATGGCCAGATCTGGATTTGAAGGGGAGGGCGTTTCGACAAGTCGGTAAAGCCCTCGACTGATCTTCTCCAGTTCCCCTTGCTCCACCATGTGGCTGAGCGTTTCACGGTGAATACCCGCCCGGACGGCCTCCGACATGCGAAGTATTCCCCCTCGTTGCCAAAAGCACGACTTCGCTCGGTTCACAGGAGTGGGTTTCGGATCGTTGTCCATTTTACCGCCAATTCACAATATCTGGAGGTATTATGGACGCAAAGTGGCCGTCTGTCAAATCCCGGCAACTTTCGGGCGTACCACTGGCTCGCCAGACCGTTGGCAGCGGCCCGTCCTGATTCGCATCGGCCGGGACCCAAGGTGCAACCGGAATCAAAGTGATGTAGAATCGATGTGACGCTCAAGCTTGGACATGCATTCCCCAGTCCCCACCATGATCAGCCCGATCGGGTGTTTTTCTTCGGGTCCACTTCCTCATGATCTTCATTAACTATCGCATTCATGACTCGAACGATGCGGTCTCGTTGCTCGAGGACAAACTGGTTGACGAGTTTGGCGATAAGGTTGTGTTCCGTGACAAATCCGGAATTCAGGGGGGTGACAACTTTGACAAGGTAATTAAGCAAAAGGTCGTCGGCTGCCAGGTCATGCTGGTCGTGATCGGCAAAATCTGGAAGACCGTCGCTTTCACCGACGGAGAACGCGAGGGGGAATTGCGTCTCAATGATCCCGACGATTGGGTCCGTTGTGAAATCCTCCTCGCGCTAGAGCACGGCAAGCACGTGATTCCGGTCCTGTTGAATGGCGAAGCGATGCCGGACGCAAAATGGCTCGCCCGCCGCAGTTTGCAAGAACTGTCCCCGAAACAAACGCTGCCATTCCGGATGGATGATCGCGACACAGACTTTCCGAAATTGGTGGCGTTGCTCCGTGAAAAATGCCGTGAGCTCCCCGCAAGGCCGCCTCGTTCGGAACTGTCGCAGGCCGCTGTTTCCGGGGGGGACGACAGTGTCGGTTACTACTTGCGCCGTCTGACCGAAGAAACCGCCAACATCCGCTTGCTGGGGCTGGGCCGCAACCTGCAGATCGATCTGCCGATCAAGGATGCGTATATCCCACTGCAGACAATTCTCAGTATGACCATGGAACAGCAGGAGGTCGAACGATTCCCAGCGGGGAGGCCCGAACAGGAACAGCAAGTCGAGCTCGCAGATGTGTTTCAGCATGCCGCCCGGCGAAACGAGCGTGGAGTGATATTGTTGGGTGAACCCGGTTCGGGCAAGACGACCGGGGCACGGCAACTCGCCTGGCAACTCGCCAGCGGACAGACACCCCCCGCAGCACTGGGACTCCCCAAATCGATTACGCCGGTGCTGCTCCGCTTCCGCAATTTGAAGAATGACATGCTGACGCAGCCAGATGGTTTGCGGCTGCTTTTGCACGAAGAAACGCGTTGTCTTTCTGTGAGTGAATCGCGGCAAAATCCCGGAAACGAACTGTGGGCAGGTCGTGCGGGAGGTCTGCTTTGGATTCTGGACGGGCTGGATGAAGTGATCGATCCCGTCGCCCGGAAGGTGGTGGCGGAGTGGATCCGCAGCGGGATGCGCGACCGGTTGGACGATTGGTTCCTGGTCACGTGTCGATTCCAGGGCTATCTTCGCGAGGGGGTTCCGCTGGGGCCGCGATTTATTGAATTTCACGTGCGACCACTCGACGACGACCAAATCCAGCGATTCGTGCATGACTGGTTTCATGCCGCTTACGCAAAATTGCTCGGGCCTGGTCCGAGTGCCGTGGCACGGGCCGAGGAAGACAGCGGGGTCTTGCTCGAACGGCTATCGCTTTCCGCATACCAGTTGGGCCGGATGCGGGAATTGGCGCGCAACCCCCTGTTGCTCACGATCTTGTGCATCGTGTTTCAACAGGAACGAAATTTGCCGACCGGTCGTGCGGAATTGTATGCGCATTGCGTCAAGGTTTTGTTGGAACATTGGCGGCGTGGCTTATATGCGTTCTACGACCCCAAGGGGGCTCAATCGGTCCTGGCCCGGATCGCCTGGTGGATGCATCAGCAACAAGATCGGACATCCGCACCGCTGGGCGACTTAATCGTCCAAGCCGAACGAGGTTTAGCGGATGTTGCCGAAAGTTCCGGTTTGGGTCGGGATGGGGACGAGTTTATTCGGCGGATGCGGGAAGAGGCGGGTATTCTGGCGCTGTCGGGTGACGGTTCCGGTCATTGTGGCTTTCTACATCTCAGTTTTCAGGAATATCTCGCCGCAGAATATGCCGCGACCGAAAATCAGGCCCCGTTTCTGGCCCGTCATGCCAGCGAAAGCTGGTGGCGCGAGGTGGCCCTGCTCTCGCTACGGAGCTCACGATCCTATTGCGAGTCGTTCTTTCGCGGGCTGTTGGCCGGGGACATCGCCAATACGAATGCCGACCTGTTTGACCGTTGTCTGAACGAGGCACTTCATCCGGTCGGCAAACCATTTCTAGAGCGACTTCGAAACACGACGGACCGCCCGATCGGCCCGATTCGGCGTTTGCTGCGTGCTTGTTCGTTCTGGACGACAAAAACCATTGCACCTCGCCAACCGATCGGGCCGATCCTGCGTTTGTTGCGTGGCTTAGCGACGAAACTGCAACAGGAAGAACGGGACGAGCTCGAGCAAATCTGCCGGAACTTGGCTGCGACGCCGGCTGCCGAGTCGTCCGGGTATGCCCGAGACATTCTGATCGCGCTGGGGGTTGAGTTGCCCCAGACCGGACCACGAATGTACTTGGACGAGCGGACCGGAATCACGTTCCATGAAATCCCGGCTGGCGAGTTTTTCATGGGAGAAGGGGGTGAGCGGCATCCTGTGCGGCTCTCGTCAGCATTCTGGCTGGCAAAATACCCGGTGACGAACGCGCAATACGCATTGTTTCTGAAGGCGACTTCAGGTGATTTCAGGAAATCGAGGTCGAAAGTCCAACAACCCGCATATTGGGATGATCGTCGCTTCAATCAGCCTGAACAACCTGTGATCGGGGTAAGCTGGGATGACGCGCAGGCGTACTGCCGATGGGCGGGATATCGACTCCCCACCGAAGCCGAGTGGGAATATGCCTGTCGAGCCGGAAGCGACAAGCAATACTGTTTTGGTGACGACGAAGCGATGTTGGGGGAATATGCCTGGTTCGATGGCAACAGTAAGAGGCAAACCCAACCCGTCGGTACAAAACAGCCGAACACGTTTGGCCTGTATGATATGCACGGAAATGTCTGGGAATGGTGTCAGGACTGGTATGGTAAATATTCGACAGGCTCTGTGATCGATCCGACAGGACCCGACACAGGCTCGTTCCGGGTGTACCGGGGCGGTAGCTGGGGCAGCGGGGCGTCCAATTGCCGCTCGGCGTTCCGCAACGGGTTCACTCCGGACAACCGGTACAACTTCTTCCTGGGCTTTCG
>CAMBQP010000379.1 GCA_945869955.1 Schlesneria paludicola DSM 18645 | reverse complement strand
CAGGTTGGCATTAAAGTTGGGATTCGTCGCACTATAGGCGTAATACGTGGTTGGTGTCGTACTAAAGCCGCTCATAGGCTTACCAGCCACCGGCTGGTAGAGCACGGGACTCCCATTGGTCAATCCAGGGTTGTAATCAAAGACGAGTCCCACCCCCTCCTCAAATGTGCCAATGGGGAGTTCAAACTGACCGGCGATGATCCAGGGGTCCGATTGCGTTCCACTGCCGGTGACCGTGGCGACGACTCCGGTCACCGCATTCAGGGCTGCGGCCAAATCTGAGGAACTGACATTATAAGCTAGGGAGCTGGTGACTGTCGGGGTCGCGAGGTCCATCGGTGTGCTGACTTTCAGCGTAAATGTCCCTCCCGTCGCGTTGCTCCACAATTGATACGAGTTATTCGTTTGCTGAGTGAGGGTTAACGCTTCCGGTTGACTCGAATTGGAGGGATTTGTCGGAAAGGTATTGGTGGCCAAAGTCAGAAACGATTGATTGTTGAGTGTCAATAACTGGGGGATTGCATTCTGCACGGCTGGATTTGCGGCAGCCGCCTGGGGGGCAGACTGAGACAGTCGGATCACCCCGGAATCGGTCGTATCGACAACGGCATAGTAGGATTGCTGGTCGGTCAGGCCGGTTCCGCTTTGTCCCAGTCCTTGCGTAAAGATCAGCGGTGTCCCATTGACCAGTTGGCTGAGGTCGATTGTCGGTCCCGTTCCGGTGGTCGAAGTGGAACTGGGATTCAAGGTAAGCTGGCTGTTCGCACTACTCAAACTATAGATCTGATAAGCGGTTCCCGCTCCCGTCGCCGAGGTGATCGTCAGAAAGGAGTTCGTGTTCAGGTTGACCAGATTTCCGGAGCCGTCGATCAGACGAATCGCCAGCGGGAATAAAGTTGGCTCTGGCGAGGTCTCGACCTGTACGGTGTACGTTCCAGCGGGTAACAGACCCAGCAGGTTCCCATTGGCGTCGTTGTAGCTGATCGCCTGGCCTGCCAGGGGTGTGTAGACGACCTGATCACCATTGACGAGCACATTAGTTTTGCCGTCTGGTCCTGTGGTGTAAGAGAATAAGAGGCAATTGTTGCCGCTGGAGTCAGGCAAAATCGCCGTGATTGGAACTGCAGACCCGGAAGTTGTACCGGAAGTCGTTTTCGTCAACGTGGGAAAACCCGCACCGAAATTGATGCACTGATTGCTTGTGGCATTGGATTTGGTGGTTGCCAGTTGCATCACATCGGGTGTGGCGGAGTTTACAATCGCAAAATAGACATTCCCAGAGATCAGCCCTGGAATAGAAGTGCCATCAGATGACTGGTAGTAGACGGGATCTCCGGTGGTAAATGCCACCGGATCCTTAAAATTCAAGCTGCTATTGCTGAAGTTCACGGTATAAGCGGGATTGAAACTGACCGCTGTCGCGGCGGCATCGTTGTTAGCGGCGACTCCCGACGTGACGGTCCCATTGATAATCGCCTGGACATTGGCAGTCGTATAGGCCGAGGCCCCGGCGAATCCGACTGTCCCGTCACGATAGGCATTGGACTGGACCGAGACCTTGTTCTCATCCGTCGCTTCGACTGCGATCGTGACGTTCCCACCAGCGTTGATCGTCGATTGCTGATCCATGGTGATCGTCGAGACGGTGATCATTTCGGTGTAACCGGCCGAGACATCAATCGCTTTGGGGTTGGTCGCCGTGATGGCGTTATTTTTGATCGCGATGACCTCAAGCTCGGCGACGTTCTCAACCGACGTTGTCAGCTCCACTTCCTCGCCCGCAGAAATGGTGGCAGTCTGCAGGTCGATGGTGGCTGTAGCCTGATTCAGGAAAAAGCCTGCTGCGAATCCCAGTCGCCCATCCCCGTCCGTGAGAAGGCTGTTAAAAACCGCTTTGCCGATGGCAGTTGCGGTCGCGGTGCTTTCGATGATGACGGCACCCGTGCTGGTGATGGTCGCACCATCGCTGATAGTGATCGACGACGTTGGCTTCCAGATTTGAATAGCAAGGGGTAATGAAAACAAATCCGGTTTATGCAGTCCCTCCATGATGATTGGCGCAAAAAACGCGGCGGTCCCCGTGTACGCGGTTCCGATCGCCTCGTTTCCACTCTCGGCAGTGATTTTCACTTGGCCACCCGTCATCTGCACGTTCTCACCAACCTTAATCGTTGCCTTTAATCCACCGAATAATTCGGAAATAAAGCCAGCAATGGCTTCCGCTTGATTCAAATCGCCACTGAAATTCAGCTCTTTGATCTGGCTGAGGGATGTCAACGTAATCGAGCCATCATCCTCGGCAGTATCGCCCGAGGTAGTCAAAGACGTGACTGTGCTGGTGGTGCAATCCAGGAAGTCAATTGTGGGCGCAATCAGCGTAATGTCTCCCCCCTTGCCACTTTGACTTGATGTGTTGATTGTGACGCCGGCATCGATGGAAATGATGTTGTTCAGATTGACTCTTCTGGCTCCTGTGGGGTTTGGGTTGTTTCCGTATTGACTCACGTCTAAGTTTTCAAACGTGATATTTGATCCATAAGTCGTAATCACCGCAGCGCTATCGATGGTGATATTTGGTGAATCAAAGAGCACGCCACCCGCGTATGTCGTGCTATCGTAATCGCAATACCCGCTAATCGTGATGGATTTGGGATCAGAAATGACCCAGTACGATTCACCATTCACCGTTTGGGAACTGCCACCGTACGAACTATTTGTCAGATCGATGGGGCTACCGGCGGCGCCGCCAGCGATTGTCGTCGTCAGCAAAACGCGTGATTCCAGGCTGTCGATTTGCCTGGCCAGTCGGCTTTGCCGTTGGCGAGTCTTTTGGTTGCGTGAAGGTTTTCGTCCAAGCTGATGGCAGTATTGTCCGAGGTTGCGAATAAACTTGGCGAAGAGATTGCGGGTATTCAGCATGGATGTTGCCTGGTTTTCAGTTTTCAGTATTCAGTTTTCAGGCGGGCGAGATCCTGGTTTGCCCCGCCGGAAATCAATCGATCCGAGGGATTGTCTTGCGGTTTCACACAGAGTTGTAATCAGAGGCTGCAGTCAAATTCAAGACGCTGACGCCACTCAGGATTTCCCCCCGCGACAATCGGGAGTCGTGCTCCTTACGAAACAGTTCACAGATGTGTTGGAGTGAAATCCGGGTGCAAAGCATAGAGTGACTCATGTGTAATGAAAAAATACACAAAATCAGTAGCAGAAGTCCTCGTGGGATTCCAACGGGCACAAGACAAAAAACGCCACTTGGGGCAATGCACCATCCCTTGGTGACGCATCGTTTGTGCGATCAATCATTCCCTTGTTTTGATAACCTTCATGAAAGCCGCGAATCACAGAAGCGATTCACTCACGAGTCATTCATAAAGCAATTCCAAATCGATCGAAAAATTCCCAGCGGGATGATATCGCTTCGTCACCAAAAGAAATAGGCTTTGCCAAAAAAACGGTAGGGTCCAGCCTCGGGTTTGTGT
>CAMBQP010000378.1 GCA_945869955.1 Schlesneria paludicola DSM 18645 | reverse complement strand
GCGAACGAAATCGAAAAAAAAGCGTCGAGAACGATGCGATGAGTCGGTTCGGGCAACGTCGGTGTGTCCGTTAATGCCGAGTTCCTGAGTGAGTCCTCGGAACTTGGCAGCGGTCGTTTTGGGAGCTCGGTAGTTTTGGATGATGAGAGGTCACTCGGCGGTGGAAACCAAAAAAACCGCTGACACACCACCCTCATCAGGTTCACCGACGCGAGTCAGACATGATGATCTTCCGATAGGTCAAGTTGATCCGCTCACCAACAACCTCTTTGGTTTTCGGAACTTCGTGCTTCCAGAATTATTGCATCGTTCCGGCCATGATGATGAGCGTTCCATTTGCGACCGGGAAGCTCAATACCGCTTTGCTCGTGTTGTGTTTGATGCGAAATTTTCGGGTTGCTCCGAGGGATAAAGATCCGATGATGTTCCCCATCTCGGGCTCGTCATCAGCGTGCATTCCCATGCTATCCTGGCCGTTCCTGTAGAGGTTCAACAGGCAGTAGTTGAACTCTCCTTGCACCGCTTCGATTTTGGTTTTGATTTCCCGCAGAGTCGTGGTCCAAGGCAACGCGACGTTGTCCCGACCGGAATACCGATATACGATCCCGTCGTCTCCGTAAGACGAGATCAAGCGGGGCTGCATGTGGCCGAACACGCCCGGTTTTTGCTCCCAGGCACATGTGCCCCGCAACTCCGCGAAGTAGTGATCAGCAAGTTCCGCTGGCAAAAAGTGCTCGTCATAAACGAGAATGCCCCCGTCTGCCAAATTGAGGATTTTCATCGGTCGTAATCACTGGAATTGGTGATGTCGTTCAGTCCGCGAGGATTGTAGCCGTTCTGGCTAGAATCCCATGATCGATTCCTTCACTTCCTTTTGATGCTGATCAACTCATGGTTCCTGAACACCTGCGCGAGCGGACGCGAGAAATTGGGAAGCGGGACCTGAACAAGGAAGGTCTGTTTGTTCTGTATTGGATGCACCACGCTCTCCGCGGGCATGAAAATCCAGCATTGGACCTTGCCATCGTGACCGCCGAATCGATCGGATTACCGGTCTTCGTGTACCAGGGTCTTTCCGAGCGTTATCAATATGCCAGCGACCGGCATCATGCGTTCATCCTCGCAGGAGCCCGTGATGCCCACCAGGAAATCTCGTCCCGTGGTATCGGTACGGCGTTCCACCTGGAACGGGGGACGCAGAATGGACCGTACCTCCGACAGCTGGCGCGTCAGGCCGCCGTAGTGATCACTGACGATCTTCCGACCGAGCCAATCACCGGTTGGGTCGAGCGACTCTTCGCGACGACCGCGACGCCGATCTGGTTGGTAGATACAGCGTGCGTGGTACCGATGAAACTTGTGGGCAGGGCCTACGACCGGGCATTTGCGTACCGGGACGCCACAAGCACGCTGAGGGAAAAGCGGCTGGTCCAGCCTTGGCCTGAGCAGCCCAATCCGCGTGAACGATTTTTCCCGCGAGAATTACCATTCATTCCCGTCGATCTCCATGTTGCGGAATTTCGAGCATTGATCGCCGAGTGCGACATCGATCACACGGTCGGCCCCGTCCCTCATACTTTGGGTGGATCCCGGGCCGGTTATGCACGCTGGGATCTGTTCAAGACCACCAAGCTTCAGCACTACGCAAAAACTCGGAATGACCCCTTACTCGAGGGTGTCAGCCGGCTTTCCGCCTATCTGCATTATGGGATGGTTTCCCCGTTTCGAATTGCCCGCGAAGCCTCCGCGATCGCCAGTTCGAACCCGATCGCCAGTTCGGGGACTGGCTCATTTTTCCCGCGACAAAGTGAAGCTCCACCCAATAGCCCAAACGATTCACCCGTCGTTTTGCCAGGAAAACTGTGCGTGTCCCCCTCACTTCCCCCCGCGATCAGGGCCGCCGGGGCCGAAAAATTCCTCGACGAACTTCTGGTCTGGCGCGAACTCGCCTATAACTTTTGTTACTACCATCCCAGTCATGACAGCCTGGCCGCACTTCCCGATTGGGCCACCGAGACCCTTCGCGAGCATGAAGTCGACGCGCGACCAGCGATATTTGATTGGGAGACACTCGCGCGCGGCCAGACAGGGGATGCACTCTGGGACGCGGCCCAGCGGTCGCTTTTGATGCAGGGTGAACTGCACAATAACGTCCGAATGACCTGGGGCAAGGCGTTCCTCAATTGGACCCGCGACGGATTGACCGCGCTCAAACTGATGATCGACCTCAATCACCGTTACGCTTTGGATGGTCGCGACCCTGCATCTTATGGCGGCCTGTTGTGGTGTCTGGGTCAGTTTGATCGGCCGCACACGCCACCCCGACCCATTTTCGGCACCGTGCGATCTCGACCCACCGACGATCACGCGAAACGTCTGGACCCCAAACAATACCTGACGCAGGTAACGCGGCCCCTGCGGTCCCCCATGCCGCGGATCGCCGTCATCGGTGCGGGTCTTGCCGGGTTGTTCTGCGCCCGCACACTGCAGGACCACGGCTTCGCGGTGACGGTTTTCGAGAAAAGTCGTGGTCCGGGTGGACGAACGTCGACACCATGCTTCGAAACGGGCTTTCATGTTGATCAGCGAGCCCCATCCTTCACCGTCCGTAACCCCCACTTAAGTCGCTATGTTGAGGCCTGGGTCCAACAGGGGGTTGTTGCCGAATGGGCTGGACGAATGGTCACGATCAATGGTGACGAGGTAACACCAACGTCTGCCCCACCGATTCGTTACGTCGGTGTCCCTGACTTGTCACAAATCGCCCGTCACCCGGCTGAGGAATTGACTCTTTGCACCGAAACAGAAATCGTTCGTCTCGATCACGCCGAGAATGGTTGGCAGTTAACAGACCTGCAGGGGCAAACCCATGTACACTTCGACCAAGTCGTCCTGTCTGTGTCCGCACCGCAGGCTGCGGAATTACTTCAGGGACATCATCTGGAAGCAGCCGTTCAAGCCGTCTCACAAACCCCGTGCTGGGGCGTCACGCTGGCGTTTCGCGAGCGTCTCAGGACCGCTTGGGACGCGGCCTGTGTTCATCAGTCGCCATTGACCTGGGTCGCTCGGAATCATTCGCAGCCAGGTCGCGATTCTGACACGGACTGCTGGGTTCTTCAGGGATCTACCGAATGGTCGCGTGATCACCTCGAAACAGACTCGCGCGTCGTGGAGGACTTGCTGATCACGGAATTCGCCAAGATTCTTCCGGTAAGTCTCCCAGCGATCGAACATCTGGAGACCCAGCGGTGGATGATCAGTGCTTCGCCAGAGTCGATTGATCGGCAGGCCCTGCACGACCCAGACATGGGTTTGACCGCCTGCGGAGACTGGCTCTGTGGAGGGGGCGTCGAGGGCTCAATCCTGTCCGGGATGTCTGGGGCGGGCTACCTTCTCCGCAGTATGGGCATTCCGGATCCGACAATCGTTCAGGCTTTTCAAAGCGGAATTCAATTGGATCAATAGACAAATCGCGATTCGCTCGGCAAATC
>CAMBQP010000377.1 GCA_945869955.1 Schlesneria paludicola DSM 18645 | reverse complement strand
AAATGCGCGCAAGAAAAGGTAGTGAAATGTGCATGGTGACCGGTGTTCGTCGAGAGTCCGACCCGCCGCAAATTTCGAAAATTGAGCAGCGTGACTCGCCGCAGTCCAGCATGGGGACTGGACGGATTTTTTGCATACTTTTGTCCTGTGCCTCAGTTTTATCTCTCCAGTCAAACTCGTTCGCCGACGACACGGACGAATTGCGTGAAATTCGCTCGCGACTTGAAGCTCTCGAGCAAAAGGGAGCGAAAAATCGTGATTTCGAAAAAACTACCAACGGAGTAGACAAACAGACGGGAGGTCTCGCGAATGAGCCTGACTTGCCCGGGATACCACCGCGCCCCACGACGGACAATTCCTTCTTTCACTCGGTCAACACTCCGGACAGTGCATCCGGGGCGTGGCAGAATCTGCTGAAGTCCGCCGAGAAAGCTCCTAGCGACCATGGTTCCAGCAAAAAAGAGAAACATTGGTATGAGAAATATTCCTTTCGTGGTTATGTCCAGACGCGCTATGGGCGTACTATCGGTTATGACCAAGATTTGGGGGAGCCTCAACTATTAGGGGACCGGGGGATCGGAAATCATGAGGGTTTTTCGCTGCGGCGGGCACGGCTTGTGTTTTCAGGCGACGCCAGCGATCACGTTGGGATCTATATTCAGCCGGATTTTGGCGTCACGCCTCCGGGCAGCACGTACGAGACGAACTTTGTTCAATTGCGGGATTGTTACTCTGACATCTCTGTTGATACAGACAAAGTTCATCGGTTTCGGGCGGGGCTGTCGAAAGTCCCTTACGGATTTGAAAATATGCAGTCCAGCCAGAATCGTGTCACGTTGGACCGTTCGGATCCGATCAACAGTGCTGTTGCACCGAACGAACGTGATTTGGGAGTTTTTTATTACTGGACACCCGTTGAAAAGCAAGAACTCTTGAAAGAACTTCAGAATTCGACCTTAAAGGGGTCGGGCAACTACGGGATATTTGGCCTTGGTGTTTACAACGGCCAAGGGGGTTCGGTTCTTGATCTGAACAGCAGTCCGCATCTTGTGGCCCGGCTCACTTGGCCGTGGGAAGTTTTTGACGGTCAAATCGCGGAAGTCTCGCTGCAAGGGATCAAGGGAATGTACGTGGTTCAGACGACGGGGATCAGTCCGAACGGCATGGGCCCGACGATCACCCCAAGCGTTAATCCAGATGGGGTGCTGGAGGAGCGGATCTGCGGTTCGTTCATCTGGTATCCCCAGCCGTGGGGCTTCCAATCAGAATGGAATGTTGGCAATGGCCCGGGCCTCAGCAGCACCCAGACCGCCGTCGTGGATCGCTCATTGAGCGGTGGATACGTCATGAGCATGTACCGCATCGAAACCAAACGGGGTGGCAATCTGTTTCCCTATGCTCGTTACTGGAATTATCGCGGCCCCTACTATTCGCAGAAGAATGCGCCGTTTGGACTTTCCGAGAGTGTGGATCTTGGTCTGCAATGGCAGCCATTAAAAGAGATTCAGGTCACTGCCGAGTATTCGATGGTCGATCGAACGAATACGACCGCCATCAATTCGGCCAACACCCTTTCTTACAACAACTTCCAGGGCCACGTCATCCGATTCCAGTTGCAATGGAACTTCTAACCGGGGACTGGCTGTCAACGTGTGATCACTTCGCCGTGACATCGAGTAAACTTGGGGTTTCCGTCCCGATCAATCAGTGATGCCGGACTACTCATTTTTCGTGGATCAGTTTAGTGAAAAATTGATGAATTCCGCTTTGAACGGTGAGCCAGAACCGAATTCCTGCGTGTATAATCTCGATAGTACGCGATGGGATTTCAGTTCTTCCAATTAAAGTCGGCTACACGAAAATTTAAGGCGGCGACACGATGGAAACGACATTCTGGGAGGCGGTCAGCCAACTCTCTCTGCAACATCAGCTGGGTTTCGCGTTCGCGCTTTTCGTCGCGTTCGGTTTCGAATTTATCAATGGTTTTCATGATACGGCCAATGCGGTCACAACCGTCATCTATACCAACACGCTGAGGCCAACCCCCGCCGTGATTTTCTCGGGGTTCTGCAACTTCCTTGGCGTACTGATGGGAGGAACGGCGGTTGCCTTCGCGATCGTGAATCTGCTGCCGGTCGACCTGTTGATCGACAGTTCGTCGATGCGAGCGATTGTGATGGTGCTGTCATTGCTCTTGGCCGGGGTGATCTGGAACTTGGGTACGTGGTGGATGGGTTTGC
This sequence comes from Schlesneria paludicola DSM 18645, assembly GCA_945869955.1. GTDB lineage: Bacteria > Planctomycetota > Planctomycetia > Planctomycetales > Planctomycetaceae > Schlesneria > Schlesneria paludicola_B. Next base: position 1,284 of record CAMBQP010000377.1, on the reverse strand, counting down.
CTGTGTCGAGTTCGCATACGTTGATCGGTTCGATCATTGGTGTGGGAATGGCGAATAGTCTGCTGACCAAGGGTAACCCTTTCTACGGGGTCAATTGGGCTCAGGTCGAAAAAGTCGGCTTGGCATTATTGATTTCTCCCTTGATCGGCTTTGTTTCGGCGACGCTCATGCTGTTAGCGATGAAACTCGTCTTCAAGAACCCCAATCTTTATCATCCTCCCGGTGAGGGTGACGAGCCTCCTCATTGGATTCGTGGTGTGCTGCTCGCGACCTGCGGTGGTGTGAGTTTTGCTCATGGGTCGAACGATGGCCAGAAGGGGATGGGATTGATCCTGCTGGTGTTGATTGGTTTTCTTCCCACGTTTTATGCGCTGGACGTTCACCATGCTGACCTGGCGAAAAACATGCGTGAGGCGGCGATCACGATCAGCGAGATCATTGAGCAGGATCACCCGGAGCAGTCCCAGATCATCAATGCCGACCTGGCTCCGATCGTTTCCAAGCTGGATGGCAAGCGATCGTTCTCTGAGGTCACCCCTTCGGATCGTTGGGAAGTTCGCGAGGCGATTTTTCGGTTCCGCAAACACGTGGGGGAAGCGGAGATTGCTCCGAAGACTCTTCAAGCCATCGCTCCACACCGCCAGCATTTTTCCAAGTCGATCGAGTTCGTCCCTTATTGGGTCATCGTGGGGGTCGCCTTAGCGCTGGGGATTGGTACGATGATCGGTTACAAGCGGATTGTCGTGACGATCGCGGAAAAAATTGGCAAAACGCATTTGACCTACGCGCAGGGGGCTTCCGCAGAAGTCGTTGCTGCTGCGACAATTATGCTCGCCGATGCGTTTCACTTACCGGTGAGCACCACCCATGTGTTATCGTCCGGGATCGCGGGAACGATGTTCGCCAATCGTTCAGGATTGCAAATGGGGACACTGAAGAAAATCATGTTGGCTTGGGCTCTTACCCTCCCCGTCGCAATCTTACTCTCGGGAACCATGTTTGTCCTGGGAGTTTTGCTGCTCCCCGGTGCGGGGGTCACGAGCCTCGGTGTCGGACAAGCCCAATGAGGTGATCTTTAATCCGTGATCGTTCTATTTCCAGGAATTTGTCATTCATGTTGAATTCGCCGCAGACTCAGTCGGAGGACAATCCGCCTGAGCGTTGGTCAGAAGCGCTCTATGACCGGGATCTCGGTTGGTTGAAGTTTAACGAACGGGTGCTGCACGAGGCTGTCGACGAACGTACGCCCCTGCTCGAACGCCTGAAGTTTCTGGCGATATTCAC
>CAMBQP010000376.1 GCA_945869955.1 Schlesneria paludicola DSM 18645 | reverse complement strand
GAATCGCACGAATAGGAAGAGAAGAAATTTCAAGATTCTGAAAACTGAAAACTGAAAACTGAAAACTGAATTTTCACGCCCGCGCAGGGGATTTATCATTGATCCTGATTTTCCAGATCCATGACCTGCGCTGACGTGAATATTGGGGCCTCGTTCGCTCGTTGCGTGATTGTGGTCTTGGCCGACAAACCGATCTTGAGCAGAAATTGCCGGTTGGGTACAACCCTCGCAACATCTCTCAAACAAGACCCATGACATGCCGGTCATGGGTCGTTTTCCGTTTCATAGGTTTTTCCTGTTGCTGTTCCTGTCCCTTTTCCGATCGACTCGGCACGGAGGCTTCCGCCGATGCGTTTCTTCTACTTGATGGCTGCTGTTGCCTGGTTCGCCAGCGGAATGGTGGCTGAGGCTGCTGACCGTAAATTCCCCTACGAAGCGATGATTGATGTCGAAGGGGGGGAGAATGTTCGTAGCGGGCCGGGGCCGAAATATTATCCGACCACGAAGCTGCGGAAGGGTGATCGCGTGATGGTCCACCGGCATGATCCGGGTGGTTGGTGCATGATCGTGCCTCCTGCGGGGAGTTTTAGTTGGGTTCGCGCCGAGTATATTCAAAAGAGTGGTGCCGAAGCTGGGGTATTGAAAACCAGTGGCGTGGTGGTCCACGTGGGGAGCGCCATCAATCCGGAGGATTTTACCACCGTCCAGGCGAATCTTTCGCAGGGGGATGCGGTCGAGATTCTGGGGGAAAAGAACTTTATCTTCGAGGATGGTCCGCGATTGATGTACAAGATTACTCCTGTGAAACGGGAGTGGCGCTGGATCGCGAGAAAGTCGATTGTCGCGGCGGATGCAGTCAAACCCGATCCTTTTCCGGCGGAACAGACGGCTCCGAAAAAGCGGAATGGTCCGGTCGCACAACTGGACGAGGAGACCTTTGCGAAACCGATCTCGATGGGGCCCGCTCATCGTCCTGAAGATTCGAGTTTCACCGAAAAATCTCGCTCGACCACGGCGGGAGATCTTGCCGTGCGGCCATCGGGACCGGGATCAGTTCTGCCCGCTGCCGCGCGTCAGCAGTTGGAGGAAATCGATCAACATTTCCGCGAGATGATTCGGCAGGATAAATCGACCTGGGATTTGGAATCGCTCGAAAACCTGTATCGGGATTTAGAGGACGAAGTCGGAGAAGCGGCCATGACATCGCTGATTGCCCAGCGTCAGGACGCAGTGCAACGGTATCGAAAAACTCAGCAAGACTATCTTGAGTTTTTTAAATTGTCTGCAGAAACCAAGCAGCGTGATGCGCAGCTGCAGTCACCGCGTACATCACCGGAACGTTCGCCGGTGGCAGGTCAAGTTCCGGCAGCGGGGAATGGGCCGCAATCACGCGTTCCGGTTTCGGCACCTCAACAACCATCTGTACCCCAACAACCCGCTGTTCCAAGGCCAGCACCTGCTCAGGCGGGGGGGGCTCCGGCATTTGATGGGGCGGGAATCGTGCAAAAAATGGCACAAACATTTCCAGGGGGACCTCAGTTTGTGCTGATCACTCCCGAAGGGCGGATGCTGTCATTCCTGCAGCCGGGGCCGGGTGTGGATCTGAACCGACACGTGGGACGAGCGATGGGGATCATGGGTCAGCGAGTTCATCGCGATGACTGGAATGCGGACATTATTACCGTTCGGAGTTTGCAACCGGTTCAGCTACGAGGAAGCCGCTGAGCGGTTTCCCGATCGCGAGTCATTCACCGGGCGGTTTCCCGATTGCGAGTCATGCACCGGGCGGTTTCCCGATTGCGAGTCATGCCAACTCGTGAACAGGGGGTTCCTGACACGCCGTATGCCGGACGGCAATCACTTTTCCTAAGATTCGCAGGTCGTCCTCAGGGCCAATCGGGATTTTCTTGAATCGAGGATTTTCCGGCAGCAACGCGATTTCGCCGCCGCGATGAAACAATCGCTTGACGGTTGCGTCTTCATTCAGCAGCGCGACCACAATATCACGATGCTCAGCCAGTGGCTGCTGGCGTACGATCAGGACATCTCCGGGAGCGATCCCGGCGTCGATCATACTTTCACCCGAGACTTTGAGTGCAAAGTGGCGGCCTGACCGGACGGTCGCGGCATCGACCATGAGTTCACCGAGATGGTTTTCCGGTGCAAAAATCGGAAGTCCGGCAGCGACGGTGCCGAGTAACGGGATGGAAACCATTCCTGCTGTGGTCGGCTCAGTCGACGAGCGGAGCACCACAAGACCTCGGGATTTTCCGACGGTACGGCTGAGGTAGCCATTCCGTTCCAGTCGTTGGATCAGCTTATAAATACTGGCGACACCTTGTTCGAGACGAAGTGCCAATTCCCGTAGCGTGGGGGATTTCCCTTCGTGCTCGATATGAGATTCAATCGCGATCAGCAACCGTTGTTGTGATGCGGTGATACTCTCGATGATTGGCCGTCCTCGTCCTCGTTTCGGCATGATCGGATCTACGCAACCTCCCTGATGGTCTCTGTTCGCCTGATGGTCTCTGTTCGCCTGGTGGTCTTTGTTCGTCAATAAGATTGTTCGGCAAGGCCATGCATCACTAGCAACCGCAGATTTCCAAATTTCTGTCCCGGCAACAAACCTTGTTCCCCCTTTTTCAACGGAGGCTATCCCCTATTCTGGCAAAACGAACAGAATTGGCAAGGGATCGTCGGGAAGAAACGGGATTGAAATCTTTTGGTTTAGCGAACAGCAACAACAGGGGCGTTCAGCAGTCGGCCAAAGATCATACGACCGGCACTGTTCTGAAGCATACTGGTCACAATCACATCGATATCCTTGCCAATCAGATTCGAGGCTTGTTCGCAGACGACCATCGTTCCGTCATCGAGGTAGCCGACACCCTGCCCGAACGATTCTCCTTCGCGCATCACCTTGATGTGAAGCTGTTCGCCGGGGAGATACCGGGGTTTCAAGGCATTGGCGACATCATTGAGATTGATGACATCCACCCCTTGCACACTGGCAACTTTGTTCAAGTTGAAGTCGTTTGTGACGACTCGACCACTCATTCGCTTCGCGAGTGCGACAATCCGTTGATCAACGGACTGTTCAAGATCGTCTTTTTCCCGCACTTCCAGCATGCGGATCTCGACTTTGGGCTTTTGTTGCAACTTGGTGAGTACGTCGAGCCCCCGTCGTCCGCGGGTCCGTCGGTTCTTATCCTGACTGTCCGCAATATTTTGCAGTTCTTCGAGGACGAAACTGGGAATAATCAGTTCGGTGTCAAAAATACTGGTATCCATGACATCCGCAATTCGCCCATCGATCAGGGCACTGGTATCGATGATCAGGGGGCGGCCCCCTTTAATCTCTTTAGCAAACTCGACATACGGAATCACAAACCGGAAATCATCCTTGGTTTGAAGCAGAAACGAGATACAAATGTAGGGGAGCATAATGCCCGCGATCCCACCGATGACTCGGGCGTAGGGGTTGTCGCCGGTGATTTTTCCTTCCGTATCGAGTTGTACACCGACGCCAATCGAGGTCATGAACGCCTGTGCGGCATA
>CAMBQP010000375.1 GCA_945869955.1 Schlesneria paludicola DSM 18645 | reverse complement strand
CGCGGCCCCCGTTGCCGAGGACCAGGTCGGATCCGGCGATTTCATGGACCTGGTAGTCGCCCCCTTTGACCAGCACATCGGGAAGAAGTTGCTCGATCAAGTGAAGAGGAGTTGGGTCATCAAATCCGATGATCATGTCGACACAGGCGAGTCCTGCGAGTAATGCCGCCCGGTCATGTTCCGTGATGATTGGACGAGCCGCTCCCTTCAAACCTCGTACGGAATGATCGGTATTCAGGCCGATGACCAGGAAATCTCCCAGTCGCCGCGCTTCTTCAAGGCATGCCAGATGGCCGGCATGCAAAATGTCAAAACAGCCGTTGGTAAAGACAATGGTCTTCCCCTGTCGACGTGCCTCGCGAACCTGTTCGCTGGCGGCCTCGAGATCAACGATTTTGTGCGATCGCCCACGCCAGTTGGCATCGAGTTCATGAATTTTCACGGGATAAGCACCGGCTCGGCCCACCGCAATTCCTGCCGCCCTGTTTGCCAGGCGGCAGGCGGTGAGCAAATCCCAGCCGCAACCGAGCGCGGCGGCCAGGACCGCAGCAACGGTGTCACCCGCTCCGGTGACATCGGCCACTTCTTGCGCCTCAGACTGGATATGAGTTGTTCCTTCGGCGGTACAGAGGGTCATTCCGGCAGCCCCCTGGGTGATCAGGACTGCTTCCACTCCCAATTCCCGCTGCATCCTGCTCGCAGCACGCTCGACAGCCGCTTGATCATGTAGCGATTCTCCGCAAGCCCGCTCGGCTTCCAGGACGTTCGGTGTCAGGATCGTCGCGCCACGAAAAATGGAAAAATCAAGACTCTTCGGATCGACGATACAAGGGATCTTCTGTTCCCGGCAGCGTTGAATCACCCGTTGCGACAACTCTTTTGTGACAGCCCCCTTGTCGTAATCAGAGAGCACAACGGCCTGATGTTCGGTGATGATCGGGTCGATGAATTTCAGCAGTTCGCCGGCCCGCAGGCGAAAAGACAGGGGGTCGCCGTCTTGATCCAGACGCAGCATTTGCTGGTGTGACTGCGAGACAATCCGCGATTTGCAAATCGTCACCAGACCGGTCCCCTCAGGTGTCACGATTCGCGTGACACCGCATTTTTTCAGCGTCTGACGCAAGAGTTCTCCGGCAGAATCGTCGCCAATCAGGCAAGCCAATGTAGGGTGAACCCTCAGGGCAACGAGTGAAGCCGACACGTGCCCGGCACCACCCGGGCTGGCTGTTTCTTTACTTAACTTGACGATCGGGACTGGAGCTTCAGGCGAAATTCGCTGGACTTCACCGGATAAAAAACGATCCAGCATCACATCACCGATCACCAGCACGCGAGAATTGAATTCGATCATTTCGTTATCTACTCAGTATTGATTGCGTGATCAAAAAGGGTTTCGAAATCAGCCTGTTTCGCTCAGGTAATGTCTGCTGGGTTCAAAACCGAGACATCTGTTTCAAAGGTACCATAGGTAACGTACCCGTTTTTTCGAGCCAACACGTCTCGAGAGACGGTTACCAAAATCGAGGACACTCTCAGACGGGATTAGCGTGTCTCCTTGTGATGATCGTGATCATCGGATACCGCAGGGAATTCCTCGATTTTTTTGTCCTCGGCTTTTGGATTGGGTTTGCGAGACTTTACCAATTCGATCATTGCCTGCCAGATAATCCCGCAGCGGTACGAGAACCACCAGAGCCAGATCAACCCCCGCACTTTCCAGCGCATCCCCCCGGCAAGTTGTTGTAGTGGCGATTGCAGGCATTCGGACATGGAACGGGTTGGTTTAAATTGTTCTGGCAGATTGGCCCGGCCCGATTCTCTCTTTAACCGCTGGTAAAGCCATCCGCCACGGCCATAGTGGAAATACTGTCGTACAAAGCCGCGCAGACTTGAACGATGCTCGTGTCGCACAATCGCTTCGGGGCAAGAAACCAACGATCCGTTCGCATGGCGCCAACGATCGATGAAATCGCGGTCCTCACCTCCGCCAAGAAGTTGAAATTGGGAGTCGCAACCGCCAAGTTCCAAAAATGCCTGACGTGAAATGGCGAAGTTCAGGCCGGGAAAAAAAGTCGGCTCTTGTTCCGGCGGATTAAAATAGGCCATCACGGCTTCGGTGATCACCTGACCGGCGGCAGCATAAGCATTTTCAGGACTGACGTTTTCGACACCACCACCGATCATCGCGTGTGGTGTCGTTTGAAATGCGCTGTCGATACGCTCGAGCCAGTCAGGCCTGGCCACACAATCATCATCCATGAACGCGAGGCAGGCCCCTCGTGCATGGGATGCACCTCGATTCCGATTCCCGGCGATACCCAGATTCGGTCCGATCAGATGCTGGATATCGAGACGGTCCCTCAGTTTGGTGACCACCTCACGTGCTGGTACGACAGACCCATCGACAATGACCACTTCAAACATGACTGAAGGAAATGTCTGCTTGGAAAGAGATTCCAGGCACCGACCGAGACTTTCCGGGCGATTGAAAGTCATGACGATGACGGAAACCTCAAGACGTGGGTCAATTGATCTATTCATGAGTGGCTGTTTTGCAGACGGGAATCGCTTTGTCTCGATTTAAGTCTGCAATCTTCCCTGTTTGATCGCTGACCGAGGTTGAGGAAAATTGGTCGGCCTCATCGATTTCACGGTCATTCCTGGAAGAGCACTGGGCCATGGTGGATGCACACGGGGATGCCTCCCCTCATCACGGAGTCAATTACCTGGGAATACGCATCGACTGTGCCGAAAACGGAAGCCGAATCATGCTTGGAAAATATCAAAATCCAACGCGTTTCTTCTCTCAAAATTTGGCGATACAATACCCCACCTCATGATGAATTGCGAGCGGTTTTCGAGAAGTTTTTACCCGCAATCGGATGCGGAATTTCTGTTTTCGTCGGCCATGAGCGCGGCGTCTCGGGGCCCCTGGAGAGTATTGAATGGCACTCCGTCGGAATCGGTCTGGGGCATTCCCAGCGGGATCGAGCCTGACAAAAGTTGCCCTCGATAGGAATTGAGCGGGGATCGAAGAGGTTTTCGGGTTGAGTCTCGGCCTCCGTCGCGTTAGCATCAAAATTTGTTGATCTATTTTTGCGAGCCCCGGCTCACCCTTCAGAAAGAACATGCGTTTCATGACTCGCCTGTTTGCCCTCTTCGCCGCTGTGGGTATGTTGGCCTCCTGTTCCGCCGCTTCAGCGGAAGATCGGGCTTCAGGGGGTGAAATTCATTTTAGCAATGACATTGTGCCCATCCTGAACCGTTTCAGTTGTAACTCGTCAGGGTGTCATGGTAAGGCGGAGGGTCAGAACGGGTTTCGGCTTTCGGTTTTTGGTTTTGATCCGCAAGCTGATTTTGTGGCACTGACACAAGAATCGCGGGGTCGACGGGTGATCCCAGCCATTCCCGAGCAAAGTCTGCTGCTGAAAAAGATCTCGGGAGGCTCGCCCCATGGGGGTGGGATCCGAATCGTGCGCGATTCGTTCGAGTATCGCTTGCTCCACGACTGGATCGCTACGGGGGCTCAGCCCGGCCGCGTGGATGCACCTCAGGTCACGTCCATTCATATTGAACCATCTGAACGGGTCATGTCGTTTGGAGAATCCCAGCCCTTGACCGTGATT
>CAMBQP010000374.1 GCA_945869955.1 Schlesneria paludicola DSM 18645 | reverse complement strand
TTCCCCAGTTCATTGTCTTCCCGATTGGCCCGCACCGCGATGTATTGACACAACACCCGCATCCACCAACCGAGATCACTCAATCGCAACCGGATTGTTTCGAGTTTTCGCGGGTCATTCCGGATGGACTTGAGCTCAAATTCATTCGGTTCTGCTGGATCCCCCGCCGAATTCTTCCGCACCGGACAAATCAACAACCACCGGCGAGCGACCTCGGTATCATCCCAAGTCGAGACAACATCCGGACGAGACCTCAGAATCAAGTGGAAATGATTCGACATGATGGCAAATCCCAGCAGGTCGATCCCGAACGCCCCGGCCAATCGCTGTAACTGATTTTCAATCATCACTTTGCGATGATCGTAATTCTTGCCACTGACTGGATCGTCACCCATCAGATAGCAGCGACGAACCACGCGATTCATCACATGCACAACCGCAACTTCATCAGGCGCAAACACTTCCGCTCGTGCCATCCTCGCCATCATTCGGCTCCAAATGAAAATCGATCAAAACCTGTGATCCTATCAATTTGAGCAAAATCGCAACGCAATTTCAAGCCAGCTCAGTGTCCCCATGGTCGTCCTGCAGTGTCCCCATGGTCGTCCTGGAAAGGTGTCCATCACTTTCCCGCCGACGGCTAGTAATCGGTAAAATCAACCCCTTTCAAAATCTTGAACGAGAGTTTCAGCCGCCGCCGCCTGCTGCACGAATGGAATCAAGTGCTCTGCGAGCCGCGCGACAATTTCACTCTTGAAATCCTGGAATTCACCTGTCATGCTCCGCACTGACTTCCTTGCCGAGAAATGCCACAAATTTTGATAGACCCAAAGCATCATCGCATGGAGGTCGTTTTTCTGCATGACCGATTCTACCCAATTTCCCTCAATTCATTCCGCAAGTGCGGTCACACCTCACGATAATAGAGCTCGTGAAGTGCGTTTATGAGCCCTGACCCCTTTGATCTGACCCGTGCTCAAGAGTCAACGATAGGAGTCCACTGTGTCAACAAGCGCCGAAGAATACGAACTGAAGGGGCCAGATGCCGAAGGCAGAGGCGTCTTTACGGACAATGGATTCCTCGTGAAAGCAGGATCGCTGGCAAGGCGGGAACTTGCACCTTCTGGAAAGAGCTTGACCTCAGTTCATCAACGTCTCGTCGCTGAAGGCGTGCTGGAAGAATATGAAAGTCAGTTGCGGTTCGTTAAAGATCACTCATTTGACACCCCCAGCGGAGCCGCTGCCGCCGTGCTGGGCAGAACGGCTAACGGCTGGATTTCATGGAAACGGGCTGATGGACAAACTCTCAGCGAGGTTAAGCGAGTAACACGAGACAGCCACACCCCGATGCTCACCGATTCAAAGCGGCAGGAGATCATCGCTCGCCACCAGCAACTTGTGAACGACGGCAAGCTGGCAACGGAGCAACAACTCGACAAACAATATGCTCTTTTCCGTGAGCATTTTGGGCCATCCGTCTTGGCAGGGCTTGATGGAGAAGCCCTACTGAACCTGATGCACGACCACGTCAACAAAGACAGCCTCGTGTACTGGCTCGAATTTAAGAACGATGACGAGTTCGACTCTCGCAGCTTCGGCAGTATTGCTGGCGGTAGCGCACTCAAGTTCCGTGTCTTCCGTCGTAAAGAGACTGGTAATTGGCAGGCTGGTGGGGAAAAAGGAAATAAGCCGAAAGACATCACGAAGGAAGAGGCAATTGAGTTTGCCCGTAGCCATCGTGACCAACTACTCAAAGGCGTCCAATTGCTCGACGGGCTTCCCGACAACGCAACCGATGATGACTACGCTCAACTCCAGGATCAGATGGACGAAGTGGCTCCAGACGTGAGCCGATTGGCGTTCGGCCACAAATACTTCAGCCTGCTGTTTCCAAACAAGCTCGATGACTATCACAGCCCTGACTTGCAGCGGTTCCATCTCCTGAAGCTCTTGCAACTGCCACCCGAGGGTGATGGGCGGTATATCTGCGCTGGCCGCTTTGTTACTGCAGCCAAAGAAGTTGGGCTTCCAAATAACCACTTCACGTCCACCTTGAATGCGGTTCAGCAACGATGGCATCGGTATTGGCGAATCGGAACCACATCCGGGAAAACGGGATCGAGCTACTGGCAGATGATGCGTGACCGAAGCTACATAGCGGTTGGCTGGCCCAAGCTGGGCGACATCTCATGGGTTGATGGAAAAAAGGAAACAGTTGGGAAGCTAAAGGACTTGCTTGCTGAAGCATATCCGAACGATCCAAGGTCTAGTGGACGAGAGGGTTCCCAGCTTGCACAGTTCGTGGCTGGGATCAGTGAAGGGGACATTGTTCTGGCCGCTGATGGGATGTCAATTCTCGGCATCGGTCGAGTTCTTGGGGGATATGAATTTCACGCTGAATTCGATTTTCCGCACCAGCGGCAGGTGGAGTGGCTGATAGACGACGAATGGCAGATGCCCGAATCGAGCGAGGGCCTGCAATCAACCGTGCGTGAACTTGGCAAGTCCAATGAAAACCTGCTGGCAATCGAGCAGTATATCCAGTCACCGACAGCCGCGAAGCCCGTACCGAATCCTGACAAGACTCAGCAGGTCACGAAACGTCCGGTGCGATTGACCGGCATTCCTGGTCGTATTCAGTCGATTTTGGATCGCAAAGGGCAAGTCGTTCTTTATGGTCCACCGGGAACAGGCAAAACATATTGGGCCGAACACGCCGCCAACGATCTCGCAGCCTTGACTGCTTTTGGAAGGTTATTCGACACACTCGACGAGAAGGAACGAAACACGGTCCAAGGAGAAGGCGATAAGGCCGGACTCGTTCGACTCTGTTGCTTTCATCCCGCCTACGGATACGAGGATTTTCTTGAAGGCTATCGACCTCGGACTGTGAATGGGCAAGTATCCTTCGAGCTTCGAGATGGTGTTTTTAAGCGGCTCTGCAAGGACGCCTATGCCGCTCCAGAACTCAACTTCTACCTGATCGTGGACGAGATCAACCGAGGCGATATTCCCCGCATCTTTGGAGAACTTCTAACCACGCTGGAAAAAGACAAACGAGGTAAACGGATCATCCTGCCTGTTAGTCAGGAAATCTTCTCGGTTCCTCGCAACGTGTTTATCCTGGGGACGATGAATACGTCAGATCGCTCGATCTCGTTGCTCGACGCCGCACTTCGGCGGCGATTCGGGTTCGTGGAACTCATGCCCGATGGGAGTGTTCTGAAGGATTCGGCGGTTGCCGGGATCGCCCTCAAAGCGTGGCTCGATGCGCTTAACACCAGGATTCGTGAACACGTTGGGCGGGACGCCCGGAACTTGCAGATCGGCCACTCGTACCTGATGCACGGTGGCAGTCCGCTCAAAGATGTCGCCACGCTGAAGAGAGCAATCCGTGACGACATTATCCCGTTGCTCGAAGAATACTGTTACGAAGACTACGGCACGCTGGGAAACATCCTCGGCGAACAGATCGTGGATGTAGCGACGGAGCGTATTCGCCACGAACTGTTCGATGACGGTCAGGAAGACGCCCTCGTTCAAGGATTGCTCGCTCCCTTTGTGGACATCGCCACATCGTCCGAAGCTCTCGCCACAGACGAATCACAGGCGGAGTCTGACGAGGATGAAGAAGGGGCTGAGTCGTG
>CAMBQP010000373.1 GCA_945869955.1 Schlesneria paludicola DSM 18645 | reverse complement strand
TCGAGTTGTTCAAGGATCGTAAGCCACTTTCCAAAGTGTGGGCATCGAACCCGCAAAATTGGCAAGCCGATCTCCTCGGCAATCAACGGTCCCGCGACGTTCTCATCGTACCCCGGCACCTTTTGCTGAATCCATGTGTTAAGCATTCCACCCTGGGGAATACGACCTCGACGACGTTGTGCAAGCCCGTAAAGCGTGGCGGTGTCAAGAACACGCTGAAGTTCGCCAAGTGGGGCGTGAGAACAGACATGGCAAATGCCGCCTCAGTCTGTCCTTCCACTGTCAGGTAGAGACGTTTCATCCGTAGGGGCCTCCACCAATCACGTTCTTCTCCCAAATTTCGCCCATTGAGTAATCCGCACGCCATGCCGCCAATTTCTCGGCATCGAGTTGCTGAAACTCCGATGTCCCCGAGCGGCTATTGACCACCACGATGTTTTCTGGCTCAAAATGATCGAGAAAGACCGACGATTGTGTCGCGAACACGAGTTGAGAATGTTCGCTTGCGGCCCGCGACATTCCCCCCAAGATCTCCAGCGCCGCAGGGTGCAGGCCTAACTCCGGTTCGTCCAGGGCGATCAAAGTCGGCAGCTTCTCTTCGGGCTGTAACAAGAGTGTGGCCAGCGCAATGAAGCGCAGCGAGCCATCCGAAAGTTGGTGGGGGCCGAATTCGTAGTCGCGCCCTTTGTGTGTCCAGTTCAGCAGGATCTGCTTGTCGTTGAGCTTGCTGGGTTCCAGCACGAATCCCTCAAAATCGGGGACCATCTGCCGCACCGTGGCCGAGATGCGGCGATAGGCCATTTTATGTTGTTGACTGAACAGATACAGCATCGCAGCCAGATTCCCGGCATCGGGTAAGAGGAAACGATTCGCATCGACAGAGCACGGTTGCCGCGCAGCACAACTTTCGGATGTGTCGTGAAAATGAAACAAGCGGCACGACCGCAGCAGCCTCAACGCAACGGCGGCCGTCTGATTCCCTTCGTCTGCGACCCGCAGGAGGTTGGTTTCGGGATGACCGGCTCCGAGATCGACGACGATCGGCTTGACTGCTCCCGTCCTCAAGAACGTAACCCGTTCTTCTGTGAAGATCAGCGTTCCTCCCGCTGCTGCGGCCCAACGTGCGAGATACGTTGTGTCGCCCGTTTCCGTGGTAAACGTCAATTCCATCTCAGCGACCGGGGTTTGCTTGACTCCGTAATGCAATAAACTGTCCGCAAACCCACACTGGCCGACGTAGTTCCGCAGTCCCGGCGTGTTGGCAAAAATCGCATTCAACAGTTTGAAAAGCGAGAGCAAATTGGATTTCCCTGCGCCATTTGCACCAATCACGATCGTCAGTGGCGTCAGCTCAAGGGTCTGGTCCTTGATGGACTTCCAGCCCACCATTCGAATCCTCTTCAACATTTGCATCGGATCCTCATACATCGACATCCTGACATCCTGTACGTTGAAAATCAGTCGTTTGAATTTTTCCTCGATCAGCTGAACCTTCCGGTTCTGATCAATAAGGCTTTGAATTTCCGGATTATTATCGCCATTCACAGAGAACACGTCGAACACGTCGTCAATCAATTCGCGAGTGTTATCGTCCTACTTCTCGAACCACTTGTCGAGAGCGTCGTGGTCTATTTGGTCGATGTTTCGCCACAGGACGAGAGCTGGGGTGTCATTCGGGGAGGTCCGTTCGACGACCTACACCCCATGGCGTTCCTCCCCGAAAACCGACTTCGCAGAATGAAGGTTTCGACGGTTCCTCTGTGAAGCGAAATGGATTGAGTGCGATCCGCTTCATGGGCCCTTTCCCTTCGAGGACGAAGTCGCGAGCACAGTCGACGGCCCGGACCAAGTTCGACTTTCCCGTAGTGTTGGCACCCGACAGAACCGCCGCCCGAAGCACGCGTTCATCAGTCTCCGGACCCGCGATGCCATGATCTTGGTGACCAGTCTGTGCTTTACTGGCAACGAGATTCGGCTGCGGCTCAGAATCGAAAGACCGAAAGTTTGGGACCGTAAAATCAATCAACAAGGTGAAGTCATGGTTTTTTCACCTCTTGCCTGGCTGCTGCATTGAACAGGCGACTCCGGCCCGACAGTATCGTGAATAAAACAGTATCGTGAATAAGACACGGTTTCAATCGGATTCGGCATCGTTTGTCTGCTCTCTGGGGGAGTGACCGGACTTCCGGCCGATCAAGCATTGCGTTCTCGGGCAAACGCCTGCTGGTCTGTGGAATTCGAGTAAAGTGCTTTGGCGCTCTTCCATACGCAGCCCGCAACATGAACGATGTCGAGAATATCCATGCACTGGGATTTCGATATGTTTTCCTGACACGCGTCCGCGTCACTCCAGAGACTGCGTTGACCGTCCATCAATCGGATCAGCAACTGGTCGGGTCGACGCCTCAATGACACTTCTCGATCGGCCCAGGTGAGCGACTGAATCGATCCCCGAATGATCTCGTCATCGAGCCCCTCAACTGTTGAAGGGAGGCGAGCATTCAGGCGCTGATGCTGTGGTCGAGGTCGAGTCGGTTTCAAATCCGTACACTCCTCACGGAACAAGGCTGAAACAATTTCCTGTGGTTTCCGCACGAACCGATCTACCGAATAGACTGCAGCCAGCGTGGCCATCCGTCGATTTCCCGGTCGTTGTGGCCGGTCTTCGAATGCCCGGAGCTGCTGCGCATCTTGTTGAACCAGCGGAACCCCTTTCCCGTTAGCAGTCATCACCAGCAGTCATCACCAGCAGTTCACCCTCTTCCACAGGTGGAGGCGCCTCACGGGTTTGCAGAAACTGATCAGCCCGCTCGGCTAACCGACGACTCACCTTTTGCAGCGTATCAACGCTGAGTTGATGCCCGAACACTTGAGAGCAGGCGTCTGCGGATCCATGAAACGCCTGTTCACAGCAGAAAAGCAGCGAGAATTCCTGCAGCAGTGGTGAATAGCGATCCGTGGTCAATCCGAGTCTGTCATTGACTGGCCGTAAAATCACCGCGCTCTTCAAATCAGGGCTTGAGCGATAAACAGAGGTTTTGATCTGATGCTTACCAAAGATGGTCCGCAGCGATCGACTCACCGTGGCGGCGCTGCGATAAATCCGTTGATCGTGATGCATGATCACGTCACCTTGGTCGCCATCCCCTTGCGCCTGCAGAAAGGTGTCCATCACTTTCCCGCCGACGGCTAGTAATCGGTAAAATCAACCCCTTTCAAAATCTTGAACGAGAGTTTCAGCCGCCGCCGCCTGCTGCACGAATGGAATCAAATGCTCTGCGAGCCGCGCGACAATTTCACTCTTGAAATCCTCGAATTCACCTGTCATCCTCATGATCCGTTCCTTGCCGACAAATGCCACAAATTTTGATAGACCCAAAGCATCATCGCATTGAGGCCGTTTTTCTGCATAACCGATTCTACCCAATTTCCCTCAATTCATTCCGCAAGTGCGGTCACACCTCACGATAAGAGAGCTCGTGAAGTGCGTTTATGAGCCCTGATTCCTTTGATCTGAGCGAAGACTCTAAAGCAGTGCCACCCAGCCATGTGGTACAAGCCATCACCGTTTGACCCGTAGCCACAGGCGTAGGCGGGTCGGTGTTCAGCCGACCTCTTCGAACGTCGCGGGATGTCGATTGCCAAATCGCTC
>CAMBQP010000372.1 GCA_945869955.1 Schlesneria paludicola DSM 18645 | reverse complement strand
GCCGACAACACCTGCGGCTCCCGCTGAAATACCAAGCCTACGGAATCGGCACCACCCGCGAGCTGATCGTGAACGCTTGATCTGCCTTACGACGAAAAGAAAAACAGGGTTAACCACAGAGACACAGAGGCACAGGGAAGACAAGAAATAAAAATAATAAAGAGAATCTGATTGCTACCGAAGTTAACGGAATCATCAAGACCGACATCCACCGAAAAATCGTCTCTCTTAATCCTGTTTCATAAAATTCTCCTGTCTTCTCCGTGCCTCTGTGCCTCTGTGGTTAACCCGAATTTCCGACTTCCCATCCCGACAACCGTTTATTACCAAGGAAAAATGATGGCCAGTTACATTGACGATGGTTACACCCGCGACGATGGCTATATCGCCGCTGCACCCGCTGCCCAATCGGGTGAACGACTTTGGGAACCGCTCGAGTTCTCCTACCGGATCGCCACCCGGACCGAGATCATCCGCCACGATGCCGAAGTGCGGAATGCACTCAAAGATGAAGACCAGGACCCCGAATGCGCCGTCAAAGCCGAACAGCTCGCCTGCCGCTTTGTTGCCGATCGCGTCAAAGCCTGGAATCTCAAAAATCGGGGGAACCACGCCGTCCCCGTCTCGGTCGATGCCTGCTCGCGGATTAACGCGGCACTGTTTGGTCGACTCTATCGCATCATTCGCGGTTCGGATCTCAGCGATCCCAAACCCCCGGCGGTTGAGCCTCCCCCTGGTGACCTGGACCTGCAAAAAAACTGACCGAGGGTGTCTGGCTATTGCTCAGGCACCCCGAAGTGGCTACGCGAGATTGTCAGGTTTGCCTCCATTGGCTGTTTGACGAAAAGTCAGGCCGACTGACGCGGGGCCGTGATGGCCAGCCCGAGCGACGCCATCACGGCTGCCCGCCCCCTTGCCGCACCGAACGAGGTTGCCCCAAGGGGACACCCGAACACCCCGCAACGCTCAATCACCAGAACCAACAGTGCTATCAGCATTACCTCGAATGCCGGGCCGTTGGCCAATTCCCCGATGACCCCGTCGTCCGGCGGAATGCCGCCCTGATCCGCGACGTGATCGACGAGGCCCATCGACTGCAGAAACGGGAATTCCAACAAACCCTCTTTTCCACTTTGATGAGAATCTCATGATTGATCAGACCATCAAAGAAGTGGTCATCAAGGTTCAGCTTGAGCAATCCCAAAACGGCCTCGACGTCGCCGCCGTCCAGCAGTCGCTCAAGGAAATCCAAACCAGCTTACAGGCCGCCCTGTCCCGCTCATCGAGTTCCGGGCGGGGATCCGGTTCCTCGGGGAGCACTGCGGAAGTCGGTTCGCAGGCCTGGCATGATGCCGTCGATAAACGCATCGAACAGGTCGAAAAAGAATGCGACCGGGCGTGGGCCAAACGCAAAAAGCAACTCGATCAAGAGGTTCAGGATGAACAGCGAGCGGCCCAATTAAAGGGACAGGCGATCGTGGCAGTCGCCAGAGGGCTGGCCACCATGGCCGCATCCGCTGACGACGAATCGGCCGCCATGGTCAAATCGTTGTCCGAGGTGGGGGATGCCTTTCAGATCCTGGGTGCCGCCGCCCCGCTCGGACCGATCGGCATCGCCGTGGCGGGACTCGGCATCGGTTTGATCGCCCTGCAGAAGATCATGAATTCGACCAAGGCGATGAACCGCGCCTATTGGGCGGAAATGGCTCAGGATGCCGAAAGTGCCTCGAACCGCGCCTTCAGCAAAGCCTTTCGCCAACACGAACATGCCATGCAGTTTGCGTCGCAACGCCCCGATACTCTCGGCAGCGAACAAAAAATTGCCGAGGCCAAATCGCAGGAAGCACGCGAACAGAAAAACCGCGAGATCGACAATGACCCGTCGTTAACCCCCGAACAACGGGCCGAGCAACGGCGGTATGCCGAGCTGACCGGTCGCAACGATGACGCACTCGCCGCCGAACAAGCCAAATACCAGCAACTGCAAGAACGACGTCAGATCATCAAGAAAGGAGCCCCCAGCCAGGAAGGACGGGGACACATTTCGGGATCAGAAGAGCTCAACGCTCAGCGAAACAACCTGCAAAGTTCCCGCAAGAATGCAGAAACAGCCGCCGCAAAGCATGGTAAAGCGATCGTCGAGAATGCCGGTTCCAGTTCCAGTTCCCAAGCACTGGCACAGGGAGAATCGCAGATCCGGGTCAAAGAGGCGCTCCTCAAGACGACGGAACAGATCGGTCAATTGGATGAACGTAGCCGGGCGGCAAAAGTCGAAGACCTTCGCCTCGCCCAGGAATCGGTTCATTCACTCACCGAACAATTGAAGCTGGTTCGGGAAAAGCAGCAGGCGGCGTATCAATCGGTCCAGACAGCAAAAGAACGGGTCGAACAGGCAGAACTCCGCGTCGGACTGATGAACAAAGGTCAGAAGCGCAGGGTCCTCGATATTCAGGCGAAACACCAGCGGATTCGTGCAAAACAAGACGCCAACAAAGCTGCCGGTCGGGACGTGAACGAGGGGGTCGAGAAATACACCCTCCACGAGGCTCAAATAGGACTCGGCGCAAACAATATTGCCTCGCAATCGATCAGGGAACAGTTCAAACGCGAGGGTGCCGAAAGTGGAATTATTACAGACAAAGACAATCGGGACGAACTGGGCAAAATCACTGATAACGCCAAAAAGGTTGATCAAGAGACTGAGGGTCAAGCGAATCTCATTAATCAGAAACTCGCGGAACATCGGGATGAGATCAAAACGGGGGCGAATGAAATTGTCGAAGCGATGAAAGCCAGTTTCGTCACCCAAGACCTGATTGCGGACATCAAGGAAGCCCTCAACCAACTGCAACAAACTCAGCAGAGTCGGAAAGTCATTCAGCGTGAAGGTGGATAAACTTGCCGCTCAACCCCATTTCCCTTACCGAGCGATCTTACTATGCAATTTTTTTATGGTTCTTACTATCACGATCTGAACTCGGTCGCCTTTACCGGTGTGACCAATTCCTTCATCCGCAGCCAGAATGGTCGGCCGCATCTGATCCGCAAAAGCTGGAGCTGCAAGGGAAAAATCGTGCGGTGGTCGCAGGCCGAGATCTTCAATCAACTGACACAATTACAGCTCGCCTATTCGATCAACGGACAATCGGCTGGCCTACTCGACAATAGCGGTCAACTCACCCCGTTCTTGCTCGATTCGTCAACCGCCTTGGGTGGCGTCATCGTTGCCGAACCGATCAGCCACGACGAGATCAGCGGAGCCCATGGCACCACGTTTTTGCGATACAAATTTGCCCTGCAGGCCGACTATCTCTGGTCGGGTCCCACCGACGTGCTGTCGTTCGCCGAATCCGTATCCTTCACCAACAACGACGGAGGCCCGATTCAGGTCGAGCGGATCCCGGCCACCGGTCGACCCATCCTGCAAAACGTGACCGAAACCAGTTTTTATTACGCGACACAATCCGGGTCACTGAGCCAATCCGGCCCGAACCCCCAACCGATGAATCCGATCTGGCCCGGCCTACAACGCCGACAAAACGGCTCAGCCCAGGTAACACTCACCGCCCCCAAAACCCTCCGAGGAATCCCGATCGAATACGGCATCCAGTGGAAATACGATTTTATCTCGGTCGATCCGATTATGGGGGAACCGAATGTGAGGTAACT
>CAMBQP010000371.1 GCA_945869955.1 Schlesneria paludicola DSM 18645 | reverse complement strand
ACTGATCATAAGCTTTTCAGCTTAAACGATCATTTTGTCGCAAGACCCCGAAAGATCTTGTAAGACAAGGTCTTTGCACGGCCAGCAACCGCATCAATACGAACAAAACTGATTTTCAAATCTCTCCAACCGTGTTTTCAAAGATCAGTGCCCCGCGTCGTGGTGTTTGTCACTGGCGGGAGGGAGATAATAGCAGCTCCATTTTGAGAGTCAATCCTCACGCCCTCGTTTTTTTCCAGGAGTTCATTTTTATTTCTCGAGCCCCCATTTCACGCCCGATTGGGGGGACTGCGTAGAAAAAACAGCCCCCGGGGGCGGTGTCGCGGTAGCTCAGGCAAGGATTGGGGCCGATTCCTGGCTCCGATAGAACTAATCAACCCCACCCTTTTGGCAATTCAACCACAAAACCCTGACAGGTGAAATCATATTTTGACTCTGCAGCAGTCTTTTGCGTGCAACGGGCAGAGCATCACCTCGGAAAACAGGGTCAGTTCAAAAAAAACAGGGTCTAAGTCGGAAAACAGGACCAATTCCGCACAAAATGGGCCACTTTGTCCTCTGGATCGGTTCCTGTTGACGGTCATGAATAGCCGCCGGCTCCGTCTCGACCGGTCGGTTTGATTATCCCCGATTCCCGAAGAGCTTCAGGCGAATCGCTTGAATACGCCATTCGAGACATGATTCACATCGGTTTAAGGAAATGCAAAGATTGAGAACCACGAATCAAACGAATCAAACGAATCAGATTAAGAGTCAGAATAAGAGTCAGAATAAGAGAGAGTGGAAAAACGTCGAGGTCCTCGAAACTCGAAACTGAAAACTGAAAACTTTGCTTCCCACACCCTCGACCAAAAAACTGCTCTCCAACAATCACGATTTTGGTGGTAAAAACTCAGATTAAGAGCTGCGGTGCGGATGAAGCACCCCGTTTTGGACAGTTTTGCAGGTCAAACCTGCTATCGGATCCGTTTGCCAGGAGGGCCATCATGTTGAGTCGAAACGGTTTGATCTGCTTTGGTTTCTGTGGCTTATTGCTGTTTTTCAGCCGAGAAACCCGCCTGGCGGCCCAGGAGCCAACGTACCAGTTCGCCTATCGCTTCCATTCGGGCGAGTTTCTGCACTATGAATTGGCCGATCGAGCCGAACTGACCACACAGACCGCCAACAACCAGACCAAAGCGACTCAGCAGACGCACTGCGTCAAATCGTACCGAATTGTCGCGGTGAGCGAACAAGGGGAAGCGACCATTGAACCCGTGGTCGAGAGTGTCCGGATGGCGTCACAGTCTGGCGACAAGGCGCCCGTGGGATTCGACAGCACCAAGGACGAAACCATTCCGCGAGGCTTTGAGAATCTCGCCGGAACCATCGGTCGCCCGCTGGCCCGCCTGCAACTCGCCCCGAATGGCAAACTGCTCAAGGCGACAATGCTCGTGACAGACGTCCCGAAGAAGTTTGCCGAAGCGGCCCAGAAGACCGACCCCGCCATCAATTGCCTGGTCGCATTTCCCGAGCAGCCCGTCAAGATCGGGCAGAAATGGAACGAGAAGTTCGAGACCCAGGTGGCCGTGGGAAATAACCTCAATCAAGAACTCGGTTTAATTCGCGTATTTGAACTCGTCAAAGTGGTCGATGACATTGCGACCATTCGTTTTCGCACGAGCCTGCGGATGCCGATGAACGACCCGGACATTTTGCGTCAAATCGTGCAACAGACCCCCTCTGGCACAATCGAGTTTGACCTGAAGCAGGGACGACTTCTCTCCCGATCGCTGGTGATTGATGAAAAAGTCATCGGTGCCTTTGGGGCTCAGACTTTGCTACAGGCTCAGGGTGAAATGAAGGAATCACTGCTTCTGCCCAAAGTTGCGACAAAAATATCGAGCAATCCGACCCCGCCACAGCCCAATTGAGTCCCACTCCAGCAGCCTTCGTTCTGTTCGCGTGAACGGGGAAGAACCCCTGCGGTGGACGGCTACCCGAGCGGCAGCCCGAGCGAAAGACCAATTCATGTCGGCGTAATTTTTCGTTTCTTGCACACGACCTCACGCGTCGGGAAACGCTACAGACAACGCTACCGAAAGGTCATTTTGAAATCAGACACTGGATTGTTGGGGGTTGTCTTGCTGAGTCCCCACATTCTGTTATGATCTTCGATCCCGAGACTTGGCCGCCGTAGCTCAGTTGGCAGAGCGATGCTTTCGTAAAGCATAGGTCGACAGTTCGAATCTGTCCGGCGGCTCTGGGTTTGTCCTGAGCAGCCTGTTATGCTCGGGATGCACCCAATCGGGCGATTAGCTCAGCTGGTTAGAGCGCCATGCTTACACCGTGGATGTCGGGGGTTCGAATCCCTCATCGCTCATTTTAACGCCTTGCCGCAAGATGGTTTGCGGCAAGGCGTTTTTCGTAATCCTCGCTGGAGTTTTGCATAAGCCGTTGGTTTCCGAGGTCTCGCCTGGCTGTGATGGCCGTTTGGGATAATCTCCAAGTCGCTCGTCAGTAGTGATTCAATTGTCCGGTGCGGACGAATTCAGTGGTGGGTACGGAATAACCGAACGAATTGGAACTTTCCCCCCAGCAACACACCTGCTGGAGGAGGTTCAAGGATTGTTTCCCGAAGCCGAATTCAGCGAAGCCCAGAGTCTTGTGTAGATTCTTGATAAGCCTTTTTTTTTGAAAATGGTTCCAGCAAAACACCAAATCGGCATCCGACCGCGCAGCGGCGGGATCTCTATTCAGGGAATCCGACACTCGATAACTGATTCGGACCTCCTATAACTGGTATTGCGTGACGTTCATGTTTTGGTATCCCGTCCGTTCCCATTCTTCAATTCCCATGAAGGCATCGATCATCATGTGCAGCAGAACTTGATGGGCACATTCCACGATGCCGTAGGTCCGAGCGGGGACGTAAAAATTGATGTCGCCGAGTTGCCGACTCGTGTTATCCGGCTTCAACCCCGACAGTGTGATCACTTTGCATTCCTGTTTGCGGGCCTGCTTGATCGCACGAATGATGTTTTCGGAATTCCCGGAACTGCTGATGGTGACGACGAGATCTCCCTTGCGAGCATACCGGTCGAGGTAGGTGGCGAAGGCATCCTGAAAGGAAATGTCGTTCGCCAATGCCGTGAGCAACACGGAACTGGATGGGTTTTGAGAACGGATACCACCATTCTTGGTCCAGTCTAAGGCCATGTGCTCGGCAAAAGCGCTACTTGCCCCGTTTCCCAGGAAAAACTGCGTTCCACCCGAAGACTGCACCGCTTTCAGCAGTTCGACCGCCTGCTGCAGGGATTGTTCGATTCCCGTTGATTCATTTCCGATCGAGGCTTCCGTCCCCTTCAGGGCGATCGATAAGGAGTCGAGATATTTCTGGCTGTACATGATTTTGCTTTCGTCATTTCACGGATGGATTGTCGTTCAGTCACACATGTCAGTCACTAACACATGTCGTTTCGGCCCTGTCGCGCGCTCCGACCTGGCGCCCGGATGTGATCCCGTCCCCCGAATGCGATCGGGTGCCGAGGTCATCGTTCTGCCGATTTTCGAGGTTGGAGCGTTTTGTGCAATGCATCGGCAAGCCACTTCTGTGGCTTCAATCGGAAAAGCCGACGAACCCGATTTTGACGTTTGAGACGCTTCTCATACGTTCGTTTCCTCTTCTGGCAAAGTTCCGGC
>CAMBQP010000370.1 GCA_945869955.1 Schlesneria paludicola DSM 18645 | reverse complement strand
ATCGCATTTCCGCTGCGGAATTGAAAGAATGCTTACGGCTAAACAGGATCTCTCAGAGGAAAAACATCAGTGACCAGTTCCCTACTTTATTGCGGCGATACGGATTTGAACGGTGCGGCATCCTACCTGGCAGGATTGATGGCCTCGTGGGGGTGGTCTTTCGAATACGTTCCCAGTCATCAAAAAATGACGACTGAACAGATCATGAGACCACGAAGCCTGTTGATCCTGAGTGACTATCCGGCCGCGCAATTCCCCGCCGACTGCCAACAATTGGCCCTGCAGCAGATCGAACAAGGGGGCGGATTGCTGATGATCGGTGGCTGGGAATCGTTTCACGGGTATGGTGGCAACTGGGACGAGACGCCACTCGGCGCGGCCTTACCGGTCGTCATCGAGTCGCAAGATGATCGGATGAACTTCGCTCAATCGGCCTGGCTCTCCCCCGCTCGTGAACATCCCGTCACTCGACAGCTCCCCTGGCTTGCCCAACCGCCAGCAATTGGTGGGATGAACCGGGTGACCGCAAAACCGGGTGCGCAGACGCTACTCAACGCTCATTCGTTCGCGGTCCAGGCCCACGGCACCAGTCCTGCCCCCGATCAAACCTGGACATTCACCCCGGCCCAGACTTTCCCGGCACTCGTGGTGGGTGAGCGAGGATTGGGGCGAACCGCCGCATTTCTCAGTGATGTTGCACCCCACTGGGTTGGCGGTTTCGTCGATTGGGGAATGCCACGCGTCACCGGCCAGGCGACCAACGGCCAAGCCATCGAAGTAGGAAGCGATTATGCCCAATTCTGGAAGCAATTGCTGGAGTGGACAGGTAGATTCGACCCATCCAGCCGTTAATTTTGGGAGTTGAGCCACCAGCGCCGGGGACCTGAACTGCTATTTTTCTCAGAGACCGAGAGACACTATCTCTCAACAGACTTCGGGGCACCGAGTTGAACCAGCCCGGTGGCCTGGGATGTGGAATTCGACGGGCAACCATGACAGCCCCCTGAACCACAGCCTTTTGAGGGGGCAGGCGAGAATAGCTGATAACCGTACCGCCCGGTCACCGCGACGGCCCAGACCATACAGAGCAGAACAACACCCAGTTGCCAGTCAAAGTTCACGAGAAAGATCCTGCACAAGATCCTGGAGATCGACCGTGCGAATTCGGTCAGGCTTGGCCGCATTGAACTCAGCCGGGACAGGAATCATGTTCCCTGTTTCCCAACCAGATTCTCGTCACCTGCCTGCTCCTATTATTGGCCGCAAACACTTCAAAGGCAACCACGTCCAGAGCCTTCACGGAAAATCTGGGGTCGCCTCATGAAAAGCGAGCAGGGCATGACACGTGGTCCTCTGCCCTGCTCGGTGATTTCTGCCACGTCCCAAGGAAAAAAAGTCCCGAGGAAACGGCCTGCGAAAACGGCCTGCGGATCAGTCTTTTTCCGTCCACTTCCAATCACGCACACCCGGCAGATTTCGAATCGCCTCGGCAGGCCATCCCCCCTTGGACAGCGTGATGATCGTGTTGGCACTCATTTCCAGCGTATCATGATGCGATTCATGATCGAGTCCCGCCAGATGACCGCTGAGCATCACATTGCTGAACTTCAGCAGCGGACTGGAGGCCGGCAGTGGTTCGACTTCAAAAACGTCGAGTCCCGCACCACGCAAATGGCCGGATTCCAAGGCGCGTACCAAAGCCGCCTCATCCACTAGCAGACCACGCGCTGTATTGATCAAAACGGAACCAGGCTTCATCCTCGCAAACGACTTGTCGTTCATGGTGTGCTTGGTCTCGGGACTCATCGGCAAATGCAGCGTGACGTAATCCGACTTCGACAGCAGATCGTCGAGTGATGCCAGTTCCACACCCCATTGTTCGCAGAATTCCCGCTGCGGATAAGGTTCGTAGGCGACCACTTTCATTCCCAACCCAACAGCACGCGTCGCCACAGCACGACCGATGCGGCCTAACCCAACAATCCCCAGGGTTCTTCCCATCACACGGGGGGACGAGAATCGGAGCCACGTGGCGGCACGAACATGCTGGTCACGAGCAGGAAAACCCCGAGCGACGCCAAGCAGCATGGCAAACGTGTGCTCGGCCACCGCATGATGATTCACCCCAGGTGTGGTGGCGACCAGCACCCGGTGGCGATCGCACGCGGGGACATCAATCGCATCAAACCCGACGCCGGTCCGGGCGAGAACGCGCAGCTTGGGACAGGCCGCAATCAGCGATTCCGGCCAAGGCTCAGACCCTGCCACCACGGCGACACAATCCTTGACGTACGGCAACAGCTTGACGGGGTCATAAAGATTCACATCACGAGGGGCATCGACAATGTCAAACCCGGCCTTGGATAGCATCTCAACGTGCGGCCCTCCATCAGTACTCAGCGCTGTACAAACAACCCGTTGCATCAAATCACTCCTCAATTTTTCCTAAAGGTTACGGATTTTATCTGGAAAACCGTTCGGTCAATACAGCGAACAAGAAACAAAAATTCGCTTGATCTTGATTAAGCATTCAATTCGGCGAGAACCATCGATCCCATCTCAACGGTACCGACACTGGCCCCACCTGCCGCCAGATCGGCAGTCCGATGGCCTTTCGCCAGAATCCGATCAACCGCCTGCTCAATGGACACCGCTTCGGCTTCCCGTTTCAACGAGTGCCGCAGCAACATCGCGACCGCCAGAATCGTCGCCAGAGGATTGGCAATCCCCTTGCCAGCAATATCCGGAGCCGATCCATGAATCGGCTCGTACAACCCCGGCCCCGAAGAACCGATCGAGGCAGAGGGAAGCATCCCCATCGAACCGGGAAGCATCGAACCTTCGTCGGTCAAAATGTCGCCGAATAGATTTTCCGTCACCACGACATCAAAGCTGCGTGGCCGAGAAATCAGGTGCATCGCCATCGCATCGACCAGCACGTTTTCGATCTGCACATCGGGAAATTCCGCCTTCATCACCCTTTCGAACGTCTTCCGCCACAAGCGTGAGACTTCCAGCACGTTGGCTTTATCGACCGAGGTCACTTTTTTGCGTCGTCCCCGAGCCGCCTCGCCCGCCAGTCGCACGATCCGTTCAATTTCTCCCGTACTGTAGACCATCATATTGAAGGCCGATTCACCGGACGGATGAGCCTCTTTACCCGAGGCACCGAAATAAATTCCCCCGGTCAATTCACGGAAGAACAGAATATCGGTTCCGGAAACAATTTCGGGCTTCAGCGGTGAGGCGGAAACCAGGTGAGGCGACACAAAGATCGGGCGCAAGTTAGCAAACAGACCCAATTCCTTGCGAATTTTGAGCAAGCCCGCTTCGGGACGGGTTTTGGCATTCGGATCGTCCCACTTCGGACCCCCAACGGCCCCCAAAAGGACTGCCTGAGACGACTTACAGGCGGCGAGCGTCTCGTCGGGAAGGGCATTACCGCAGTGATCGATCGCACAGCCACCAATCAAATGGGTGCTGAATTGGAATGTGTGGCCGAACTTTCTGCCGATCTCCAGCAGAACCCGTTCACCCTGAGCGACAACTTCCGGACCAATCCCGTCACCGGGGAGTAAAACGATATGAGCTTGCACCGCAGACCAACCCTTCCAAAAAACCATGTGTTGCACATCAGGCGACACACTCTAAGAAACATTGCCGATTCAGGAAAGCGTAAGCCCCCGCGAGCCCGCAAGCCCGCAAAGAACCAGAGAGCCATTCAACTCCTCCCGTGAAAG
>CAMBQP010000369.1 GCA_945869955.1 Schlesneria paludicola DSM 18645 | reverse complement strand
CGCGGTGGGCGCTTCGGCAATTGCACAACTCGTCGGCCCGACGCAGCTTGCCGCCGGCGCAAGTCGTCCCCTATCCGATCGACGTTGTTGTCAAATTGTGCAGCGAGGCGACGTCGAATCTCGCGAATTTCTTCGTTGATGAAATCATGAACCATCATCGGCCCCCATCAGTTCCTCAGGTGTGCAAATAATCGGCGGTTCAAATCCCGCATCGCGACAGATCCCTTCGATTCGATCTCGAAGCGATGCGTTGGCAATGTACTTGAAATTCCATGTCAACAAGTATTGTATACCGTTCACCGCCGTAATAGCGATGTGGAATGCGTCCCGCGGCTCCGATGCAGGGACCGCATTTCCCGCAATCAAGGCATCGGCCAGCAAATCAACTTCCGCCGAAGCCGCCAGTAGATCGATCGTCTCGATCTCCTTCAGCCGTTCTGCGGCTGCGGAAGGGTCACCATCACCACATTCGTCCAGAACCAGTTGTGAGATGTAGAGCTGAAATCGTGGAGAATCGTTTTGCCACCAAGAACGCGTCGCCATCTGCCGTGCCGCGACGATCGGGTCGCGGTACACACGCCCCGCCAAATGCCCAACAACGGTGGTTTCAATGTAAACTGAGTCCATCGAGACAGTTTATCGAAATGATCGGAACATGTCAGCTCGCGGTACACCACTCGCGTCGGTCGTTATGTTCGGCAATTTTATTACCCGAATGCGAGTTCTGGAAACGAGATCGTGGGTTCAACATGTTTCTTGGCCGTTAATGCAACGTATCCCCTTCATGTTCCATGCCCCCTTTGCATTCATAACCGAACACAACAAAACGCCAGACCATGGGTTTCTCCCCGCGCTACGTTGGGCATTCGACCAGTAACGGCCCTTCTGGAACGAAACCACGCGTAAAACCCCGGCGCTTTCCAAGCCCGCAGAACTTTTCGATTCGGATTCGGTCCTTCGGCGGGAGTTCTCGCAACAATTCAACCGCCCAAAATACCGCCCAAAAGCCATCGTTGTCGTTTGCGTATTGGCGCGTAGAAGGGGGTCGATAGCGCATACCCGCAGGATGCGCACCACCGATGCTTTCGACATGCCCCGTATAGCTGGCCTGCCAAGTTGCCTCGAACGTAAAGGGGTCATCGGCGTGAGAGGCGTAGATCTAGACATTTACGGGTTCGCCCTTCCGAATGGCATCCAAATCTCGGAACACTTGCCATGCTCGGCTTCCGAACGCGACTTTTCCCTCGGCTGAGCAGACATCGCGACCGTCAATGAGATGCTCCAGAGGCACCGATGTGAGAAGCGCAGCGGATGGGATCGTTGGAGTCATCTTCCCTCTCCGAACGGCACCATTCACCGAGTGGCGCCAAGTAGGGTTTCTAAAATTCCAGGCGGCTGACCGCCACTTCGGTGCAATGGTTTGTTCGTCGGTTTATGCATCAATCCTTGGGGAGGACGCATATGCGTGCTTGATTTCGTCAACCATCGTATCAAATCGGTCAAAGTACTGTTGTTCAAGTTCGCTTTTTTTAAGTGCGAATGCTTGGTACGTCAGCGGAAGCGATAGCTCTTCAGCAATCTGGCGTGCTTTCGAATGAAATCTCGAATAAACATCCTTGGCTGAGTCAAGGTCACCGGCGTTTCGCATTCCATAGTCCGCAACCCATACACAATAGATCAAAGTTTCCAATGGCGCAAGATTACGCGTGTCGCTGCGTCCCATTTTCTGTATGACTGCATCGCCGGTTTCGATTATCCATGTTTCGTTTCCCATCGTTGACTCGGATTCATTTTTTTTGCGTGAACATTACCGCCCTGCGGTTTCCTAAACAGTGCCTCAGAGGTCAAGGTGCGCCGGATCATCCAGACGAACGTCCAGGTTAACCCGCCCGGGCAAAGCGGCGCGAGGGATACTGAGCTATGATTTCAAGATCGGCATGGCAGGTCGTAAAGCCGCCGCTTTGTCCGTGTCGGGTTGAACCGCTTGTTCGGGGATGGCTTCTTGTCTCCGCCTTAATTGAGCGAGATGAATCTCGATGACATTCAATAACTGTTCGTCTTCAATCTCCCAGAGCGATTGGTTTTCAAATTCTTCAGAGAGAAACCCCAGATTGGCCATCAACTGACCACATCGGATGTCAGCAGACAGATCACACAACGCCAAAAGTTTCTCGACGATTGCTTGTTGAATTTGCGAGATCATGGCAGCACTTCTCTAATTGTTGGTGACTTGGCGTGGTTTTTGGGGATTTTTCCGATGACTTCCACAGGAACCGTGGTCCCAGGTGCCAGCTTCGCAATTCGCGTCGCGCGAGTGGCCCCATTGTAAATGACCAGAACACCATCCGACGATTCGAAAACCCACAACGGCGGCATCCCTTCTCGAGAAGCTCCAAATTTGGCAATCTGACGTTGCAATTTTCCAGGGTCCGCAGCTTGCGGCCGGGACGGCGGCACGCGCAATTCACGAGGGTCAACTTCGCGGTAATCAGGTTGCATGGCGGCGAGTATACCAGAAATTCGTTCCACAAAAAGGTGCTGATCGCGGGGATCATCCCTTCAAATAAGTCAGGTCAACTTCTGCACCCACACCCGTAGATGTTCGGTCCTTCTTCGTACGTACCTTTGCCTTTGCAAAATTGGACAACTGTCCCCAACATTCGCACCACAAGCACATTTAGAGATGTTGGGCCCCTCCTCGTACCACCCTTTGCCACCGCATAACGCAAATCCAAGGTAGACGGAATGTTGCGTCGGATGGACACGACGAAAGCCGACTTGGTGTTTCTCACCACCCAATTCGATCGTGCGAACGCCATTCTGCGAATACGACTGGCCATTCCGGATGTCAGCGATCAGCCCGGCAAAAAGGGCATACGCATTGTCCGCGTCCAGACCGAAGATGATGAATTCTGGATGCTTGCACGTATCCATCAACCCAATGGTGTAGAGGAACGGTGGGTCCGCATCATTCACGTTTGCAGCGTACCAGCCATGCTGGCGGACGATGTCAGCAATTTCCTCGTCCATCATCCCTCCGAGGCGAACGTTAAAGGTCAGCGGACGGTACACCGGTCTGCTGGGCCGTCTTGTTCGGCGTTTTCTTGGGTTGCACAAGCCGAGTGCCGACCTGAGCTTCTCGTGATCGCATGTCCGCAAAAATCGCGGTCACATCGTAGTTGAATCTTCGGGCAATCGATTCCCGAATTTGGTGTACGGCCTCAACGATCGGGTCATTCAGCATCGACAGGCTCCTCAAGCAATTCTTCGGGCGTGCAAATGGTCGGCATTTGGAAACCGTTGTTTGCACAAAGTATCGCAATCCGTCGGGAAATCTGGGCATTCGCCAAATGCTTGCAGTTCCACGTCAGTAAATATTCTATTCCGTGTACCGCTGCGACCGCAATATGTGCCGCGTCCTGAATGGCTTTGGATGGCAAAACGCCCGTTCTCATGATGGATTCGGTAAGTCTTTCGGATTCATTCGTTAACGATAAGACACTCAGCGTTTCCGCAATCAGCAATCGTTTCTTGATCTCCGTCGGGTCACCTGCAGAAATTTCATCAATCACGACCTGGGAAATGACGCAGTGAAAAGAGACTCGGCGTCGATGCCACCAATCGTACGTTGTTTGTTGATGCCATGCGACGACCGGGTTTTGAGCGGGTAGAGCAACCAAGTAGCTCAGAACCGTGGTTTCAATGTAGACGGATTCCATTCAGTGGTTGCCTTATTTCCGCTGCGATATCCGAACGACTCTCAAATGTGGACG
>CAMBQP010000368.1 GCA_945869955.1 Schlesneria paludicola DSM 18645 | reverse complement strand
CGTGAAACAGCCGATTGTTGAGGAACGCGGCTTCAAGGACATTAGTCTGTTCAAGGAATCGGTGGCGGAGACGTCGTACCAACCCGCAGCCTGCCGTCAGGCTTACCGTCTGATCGCCGTCCGTAAGGACTTGATTGTCAGTGAACCGCAACAGGGTCGACTGTTCGATGACTACCGGTATTTCTTCTCTCTCACCAATGACGCAAACCTGACGGCGGAAGAGATTGTGTTTTCGACCAATGATCGCTGCCAACAGGAAAACATCCTGGCCCAACTGAATGCGGTCCGGTCGCTGCACGCGCCCGTCGACAACCTGACCTCGAACGAAGCTTATCTGCTGATGACATCGCTGGCGTGGAACCTCAAGGCCTGGTTGGCGCTGCGGCTTCCCGTGAACAAGGGACGCGGGCAAGCGCGACACCAGGAACAACAAACGAAGCTCTTGCGAATGGAGTTCCGGACGTTTGTCAATTACTGGCTTCGTATCCCGTGCCAAGTTCTCACCACAGGCCGCCGATTGATAATGCGACCATGGCCTGGAATCGCTGGCAACCTGTCTTCTTCCGTTTGGCCGCCGACCTCTCGCATCCATTTCGTCGATAACGACTTGCTTGCTGGGATCGTACGGCCGACAACCCAACAAATACCCACAAAGACTCTGCTCGCGATCATCGCCGTCACTAACTTACATGGAAAGGAAAACTTCATGCTCGCATCACCGCCGTTGAAACACCGCACACACCATGTGTCCCGGCTACCGATCCGCGCTTACCAAACCTGCAAAAAACCGACCGGAGTACGCTTGTTTAAGGGCTAGTTGGAAATTTCTGGGGAACTCAGGGCCACGCGGAAGCCGACGTATTCGGAACGAGTTTCCGGAGGGAAACCATTGCTCCGGCACCCTGATTTGCCTAACACTGCGGGCGTCAACCAAGAGCCGCCCCGGATCATTCGGCTATACCCCTCCTTTGGCCCAGTGGGATCGCTGACCGCGCCCTCAGGGTAATCACCGGCCCAGTCGCTGCACCACTCTTTCACATTGCCGTGCATATCATATAGACCCCAGGCGTTCATATTCTTCTTGCCGACCGGATGCGATTTACCTTTACTGTTCGAAGAGAACCAGCCGTAGTCAGCAACTAATTCCAGCCCTCCAAACCCGAACGGCGCGTTACTACCAGCACGGCAGGCGTATTCCCACTCCGCCTCTGTCGGCAAGCGATACACTCGACCGGCCGCCCGCTCCTCTGGCAATTCCGAAAGCCTCTTGCAGAATTCGACAGCGTCCTCCCACGAAACCCGATCCACGGGATGATTTGAGCTATCAACGCCCTCGACCTGATCACCTTGAAAGTAACTAGGGTTGTTGCCCATCAGCTTCGAATACTGGTCCTGAGTAACCTCGAAAGCGCCCAGGTAGTAGTCCCGAGTGAGTGTGACTTCGTGCCGAGCTTCCTTAAACCGGTAACCCTCTTCTTGAACCCCCGAGCCCATCTGAAATATCCCCTTGGCGATCGGTACTAGCTTCATACCCATGCTGTTGGTGATTCCGTTATCCGCGTTTGCATCCAAGGATTCAGCACTGCTCAGGCGAGCTTGCTCAATCGCCGCCTCGGCGGCGGCGGAAAGTTGTTTTGACGCACTCAAGATCGGGAGCACCATTTTAGGCCCCGGACCGCGAAAATGAATTTTCATTTGAGAGAGGTCGATTTGCACTCGCACATCTACCGGGTCGGCCTGCTTTAGGTGAACGTGCCACTCGTTCCGTTTGACCTCGGTGTAGTCTACGCCCCCGCTCATCCAGCTCTTCGGGCCGGTCTGCTCGAACGACTCCTCGAGGGCAGGGCCCTGGTAGGAGACCTTGGTGACGTTTTGACCTTTGATCTCCGGGTCGATGGCTGGCTTCGAAACATCGACCGGCCAGCGATTGCGAACAATCCGGACGCTGATACTGAAGCATTGACTAGCCCCCTGCCACCGATAGCTACGGGTCGCCAGTCTGCAGCGGGTGGCTTCCTTGAACCAGCAGCCGCCCCGGATCACCCGATCGAGACCTATTTCCTCTGCAATCGGATCCGTTCCGCCCGGCAATTCCACGTAGTAACAATCCTGAACCCACTCCCAGGCATTCCCGTTCATGTCGTGCAGGCCCCAGGTATTCGCCTTCTTAGTCCCTACCGGCTTTGAATAACCGCCGCTGTTTCCATCGTGCCACGCCACCTCATCAAGACTGCCTCCGGGATACATTCCTGTCTCACCCGCTCGCGCAGCGTATTCATACTGCGCTTCGGTTGGCAACGACATCTTCCCGCCGTCCTCGTTCCCAAGCGTGGCATTAACCTTTTCCATAAACATTTGGGAATCTTCCCAACTGACGCCCACGATGGGGCGATTGGGACCCTTCGTGCTCTCGGGGTGAGGCTTGCCGTAGGGGCCTATGCCATCCAGTGGATTGCTCCCCATCACCGCCGCCCACTGCGACTGGGTCACTTCGGTTTTTGAGATCCAAAATCCCTTGCTGAGTTTGACTTTGACCTGATCTTCTCTGCTGTCCCTGCCTTCCTCGGATGTCGGGCTGCCCATCATGAACTCACCCGGTGGGCACCAGCAAAAAGTCATCTTCACGCCGGGCGCGATCTCGAACTTACGCTCCTCGCCGGCACGGTTTCCCTTGAGCTTTGCGTAAGCCTTTTCACTAGCGGTATCGACGATGTCTGGCTTGGCTGCTTTTTCTTGTGCCGTTGCGAGGCTTGCCATGGCAGCGATTACAGCAAGTGTTTTCGCAAATGTTCTCATCTTGATGGTTCCGTTTGACTATTCTACATTTCTGTCTGCAACAAAAGTGGGTTACGAGATTGAGTTCGCTGAAATCATGGTCTCGGATTCAAAAAAACTGTTTCACAAAAAATGGCCGGTGGTCTCTTTGGCTGTGAATTCCGCCGTTGAATCTGAGACGCGCACTTGATTTTCGCTTTAATTTTGCATCCACCGACGAGATCTCAGCCAAGGCCAGCGCATATCAAAGTTGTTAATTTATTAGGACTTGCGTCAGGAAGCCTGGATTCAACGCGCATCGGATCCTCTTTCCGCGAAGACTGTCATTGACTGGGTGCCGCTTCAATAAGGTAACAGCGAAACATCTGAGCCAGCTCAAGTTGTTACCTAACGTCCGTTCACGTGTGCGACTGTCGTCCTCTCGGAAATTGACATCGAGGATCCAATGCATCGATTCGATGCTCCAATGTCCGCGCACGGCTTCACGAAACCGCTGCTACTTAAGTAGTCACTCAGGATGTAATACCGAACGTCTCCCGTTTCACGCCCGTCGGAGTGGATCGTCAGTCGCAGTGAATAGCCAATGGCCTTGACCCACGGCCACTCCTTCTTCACCGCGAAGTCCACCGGAAGTTTCGTCAGGTAGTAGGATCGTTCGTCAATCCACCCATGGCCCTCGTCGTGGGTTTCATAGCAGCGATACCTCAGGTCTTCTAAATCGGTTTCAAGATGCTTGGCAAAATGAGATTCCATGGCATTGCGAAGCTTGGGTTGATTGTCTTTCACGGCGATCACAAAGCCGCCACCACATGCCACGATTTCCTGAGCAATCTCTTTCTGGCAGCCCATCGCATCAATCGTAACCAACGAGTTTGTCAGATCGATCTGCTGCAAAAGCTCAGGAATTGCCGTGATTTCATTGGATTTCGCTTCTGTGGCGACCTGCCCCAAGGCAATTCCTTCCTCGCTCGCCCAGGCGCTCACAATATGCAAAGCCCCCAG
>CAMBQP010000367.1 GCA_945869955.1 Schlesneria paludicola DSM 18645 | reverse complement strand
GTAGGGGGAATTTTTCAAGTGGTTCGCGATGAGGTGACCGGGTTGCTGGTTCCCCCCTCGGACAGTGAAGCGCTGGCAAACCGGATGCTTGGTCTGTTGAACGACCCCATCAAAGCCAGCGCGATGGGTCGCGCAGCACGAGCACAGGTCCAGCGGGATTTCAGCGTTGAGACGATGGTCTCAAAAACCACGGCGCTTTACCGAGAAGTTTTATCCGAAAAAACTCCTCGCAAACGGCAGGCGATTTCCGCTGGTCTCTAGGCTGGAAAAGACCTGAAGCTTATTTTGCGGCATGCAGTTGCTTGACGACTCCATCAAGAAATTCGGCCAGACTTTCTGCCGCCAGCATCGCATTTTCTCGAAGTTGCCACATGTCTTTGTAGCTACCAGGGCGTTTCCAGAGGGCGCCAATGACGGCCCCCAAACGGATGCTGCCGGTGGCTCCAATCAGGCTCAAGACCTCAGGCGCCAAATCGGCAGACAGGTCATCACTGACCGATCTCATGGCCATAAAACGGACTTTACGCTCGCGGCAAAGTTGTGCTATCTCGAATGTTTCCATATCCACTGCAATGGCACCTGACAATTTTGCGAGATTTTGCTTTTCGGCGACAGTGCGGACCATTTCATCGACGGTGAGCGTTCGGCCAACGTACCGGCCCTGTGCCGCATCGGACGTCATGCCGACATCCACTTTGAGACAATCACCAACGGAATTCACAATTTCGTCGGCAACAATCATCTGACCAATCTTCAGTTGGGGATCGAGAGCCCCGCAAAACCCGGTCGAGACGATCCAGCGTGGGGCGTGGGCATCGAGCAAGGCATTGGTTGCAGCTCGTGCTCGTGCTCGCCCCATCCCCGACTCAACGATCGCCACACGGATATTCTGATAAAAGCCTCCCCGAAACGTAAAGCGACCTCCGGTATATGTTTTGACCTTGGAGCATCGGCCAAGAAAAGCGCTCAGTTCCAGTGGCAAGGCACAGACCAGGCCGATGTCTGCGCGGGTCGATTGATCAGCGGAGGATGTATCCATAGGACTTGAGTCATTCAATTTTGGGTCTGATTGATTAGGGAGTTTATTGCAAACGGCCGCCAACCATGACAGGGGATGCGATCAGGTTGGCGTTTAATCCGTAAGGTTTAACTTATCGAACCAGTTACCGCCATCGATTTGTTCGGTGTCGAGGTTATCGAGTTCGGGCATCGTCGGCGAAAGAGGAATTTCATCAGCAGGTACCAATCCCGGAATGTCGAACAAAGAATCATGAAAAGTTGGACTGTCGCTGTTGCCACCTTGGCATTCGCGTCACACCGACGACAGTTCCGCTTCTCTTTGATCAGGATCAGCCTTTTCCGTCTACAGAAAGGAAATCGATGCGAAAAATCATAACACTGGCTGTCGTTGCAACGATCTTAATGTCGAGTGTGGAAGTCAATGCAGCCGGACGACGAGTTCGACCGCAAGTCTCGAGCGGTCAAACTCCGTTCAGCCGTTTGATGGACTTAGAGCGACGCAAAAACGCGGCACTCAAGCGATTCTTTTTCGGTGGTTGATTGTTTAATCATGAGTTTCCATGCAAACGATGCGGTGATCGTTCACAGGAAATTGTGAGTCGGCCGCTCGGTAGCGCGACGAGTGTCAATGAGGTCATTTCCTGGAGTCCGAGGCTGACTCAAAAGAGTCTCTGATGCCAGGTCCACGAAATCGGGTGGACAGAGCTTCAATCTGTTCAAGGGTTAACGCAAGAATGCCGTGTGGCTTACCACTCGGCATTTTTGCATTAATCCTGTTGCCGATTTCGCTGCTCGCGCGCCCCAGTCGCGGATTTTCCCAGTCGCGGATTTTTGGAAAGCCTCGTGCGGCCCGTTTCCCTGGACTTCAATTCTTTCGCCCGTTCATCAATTGAGAACTCGTCGCTCTGGCTTGGCAACATCGTCCGGAGTGGGCACTCGCCGAGTTTGGGTGTATCCGGGTTACCTCGCTGTTCATCGCGCGGCTCAACCGAAGCCTGTTTCCCTGGTTGAGTTTTTGTGGTGAAGGTCGGCTGATTTCGGGCGGATGAAGCCCACGATCAGGTCTTCTCTCGCCAGCGAATTTCCATAACATGGGCTGATTGTCACGACCGAAAAACCGGAAATGAGGCGAGCCCGTCGGCGTTCGCCCCCCCCTTCTCGAATTTGTTGAGAAAACCTCGCTGTTTGCGTTGCGAAACCGGGGGCGGGGAAACTCGGCCATCGCAGCGGCGTTGATGAGAATCTGAGGCGGGATGTGAAGAATCAACCGCAGTACGAGGCCAATTCGGGGATGAAATCGACTTCGATGGCCGAATTCACGGATGAGTGGCATCTCAAAAAAAGGTGGTGACTCGTTGAGAACGGGTCACCACCTTGTGAGATTCAAATTCAAGTCGGCGGCGGAACGGGTCACGATTGCTTGACTGGTCTCGGATGCTCGATCGCCGTCTGTTCCTGCCAAAGAATGGATCGAGGGGAGCATAAAGCTCCCCTCGACGGATACTCACGTCTCTGGCCAGATCACTTCCGGGGTGAACCGAAATGATCCAGAGCAGAGTCATTCGACATCATCAATCAGTTGCAGCAGCTGGTTGCAGGAGCAGCACAGCTTGGGCCGTACGAAGCAACAGCAGGAGCTGCACAGGTTGGAGCAGCGTTGCCACAGCCGTTGTTTCCACCACCGCAGAAGCTAGGCTTGCAGAGACGAATCTTTGGCAAGCAGAGCTTTGGCAGCTTGATACGTGGCATGCGTGGTCCGCAACCGCTATTGCAACCGGTGTTGCAGCCCGAGTTGCAGCTGGTAGCAACTGGAGCACAAGCCGAAGCGACTGGAGCACAGGTCGCAGCAGGAGCTGCACAGGAAGGACCGTAGTTAACGGCAGCAGGAGCACAGCTGGTTGCAGGAGCAGCAGCAGGAGCACAGGCAGCAGCAGGAGCTGCACAGGACGGAGCGGCAGCAACGCACGCAGCGGCCGGAGCGGCACAGCTTGGGCCTGAGTTACAGCTATTACAGCTGTTGTGGTGGTGGAACAGGCCGGCTTGAGCGCTGTTCAGACTGGCAAAGGCGGCAATCGCGGCGGAAATCCAAACAAACTTCATTGCATTCTCCAGGTACATCATGGGCCGAGGGAACGGTTGAACTGAGGTGACACCGGTCCAAACAACATGTTTGGTGGACTCCTCAGTTCGAGGGAGCGTATTCGCGTCACACCCTTTATTTCGTCGTAACAGCGTCGTTGATCACAGCGATTCGGGGCTGATTTTTCGATCGGATTCAGAACCCGTGTCAACGCGCCATTAAAACGGACTCTGCGGATTAAACCCGGTTCGCTATACTCATCCGACTCCGGCCATTGTCAATTTTGCAAAGAAAGTATCGATTGAGCGTTGTTTGGCACCTGATCATTTCGTGCGGCGTGATGGGAGCGTGGCTGATCGTCTGGCGTGGACGATTATTGCTACGAGAAACCACACTGATGACTGCCTGGAGTTGGGGGTTTTTCGCGTCGACCGCTTGGGTTGTCATGTGGTGGGTCGATTGCTGCCTGCATGCGATCTCACCCGCAGTTGCCGACCATGGTTGGTACGGATGTGCGGTGCTGGCACTCTGTCCCCCGATCGCCGTACTCGGTTCGCGTCGTCCAGGAACCCGCGTTTGGAGTTGGTTCATTTTGGTCCCCATGGTACTGGCACTCAGCTGGCCGATCCTGGCGCTACGGTTGCGCGGGGCGGAATTACGGGGGCTGCAGTTAGAAGCGCCGCAGCTGATG
>CAMBQP010000366.1 GCA_945869955.1 Schlesneria paludicola DSM 18645 | reverse complement strand
CCCGTTCACCCACGCTGCAGCGATGTTCGATCATCGTCGGTAGCCACGACATCAGTCGGTCATTGAAACCGGGAATGTCGGCCGACGAGATCTCTTTCAAGGCTCCCAAGTCAACCCAGGCCTCCAGGACCGTATGACGAGACCAGATGTTGGGACCTCGCAGCGCGAGCACCTTACGGATGATCATAAATTCAATACCTGAAACCCAGTTACTCGATTTTGCGGTCCGATCCCGACGCCGATCCATCTCGAATCATTTTGAGCGCGGTCTTGTCTGTCTGATGATTCGATGTCCCGTCATCTGATCGGCATCCGTGCGATGTATATCGACAACAAACGTCGCGGTGTGAAGAACAACGTCTCACCCAAGTCATTCTACCAGCAACCACCACCCGCCCGCAGGTTCGAATTCTCGCATTGCAGGCGATGAATTTCGCCGTTCGAGTCACCTGCACCGGCCTGCAGAAAGTCCCAAGATTAAGGGGGGAGCGAAAATCAGCGACCCGGCAGCAACCCTGCAATGCCAAGTACCGATGAGACGGAGAAAGTCTGAGATCCCTTCGGACAAACAAGCCGTGATTATGCACAGAATCTCGCTATCATTCCATCCTGAAGCACTTTTCTAATCAACTTTCGCTTATTTTTGGCGTGACGTGCCTTCTCATGAGAATCGCCTGCGAAACGGGTTTGATCGTCAAAACCGATTTTTTGATCATTCAGAGCAGGATCCAGGACAATTTCCCGGAAAGAACCATTTCCCTCCAATCAGACTCAATTTTGCGGGATTCACTCGGGTTTTCACAAAACAAGATCTTCTTTCCGTTTTCTGGAAATCGGCTTCTGGAAATCGGCACGGAATTGACCGATCACGCCCCAACCTGCAACCCGCAGCATGATCTGAAACTGGTCTTGGCAGAAACCGCAGTTTGGCGTAAAAAATCAGGCTCTCCCTTACCAAACTGACATGATGGCCTTTTCTGCTGGAGGTTCCTGGCGATGATTTCGTCTCGAACGTTGCTGACGTGTGCCTTGATGTGTTCAATGATTACCAATCTGGGTTGTGCCAGCTTTTGGTATGATTTGCAGCCGTACCGACTTCAACGGCTGAATCAAGGTCCTGCCCCACCCCTGGACCCCGAGTTTACGCAAAAAACACGCAACGGCTCGACCCAACTCGTGAAACAAGTTAGATCTCAAAAAAAAACGTCTATTTCCGCGAATCAGGCAGAAGTGACCGTGATCTCATTTCCCCTGAGCATGAATCGGTAATCGAACACCTCCGCTCGAATCCTGCTGGCCATCAATTTGCTGCAAATCAAATGAGTTGAAAATCGGCGATTCAGGTAAATTCAGCAAAATCAAGTCTGTTATTCAGCAAAGTCAGGTGTCTTCAGGGTTTCATTCCTGTCGAATTCGATTGCCGCTTGAGTGTCGCTTGCATGGTTTCTGAAATTCACGCTCGGTAGGGGCACGATCGGACGGGATTTTTTTCCTCGTATTCGGTCATACACGCACGCACGCCGAGAATCGCAGGTCTGCGTCTGTGGGCTATTACGGATCAACTACCAAGCAAAGCCGAATCGGAAGTTCTCGATCTTCGTGTTTTTGTTGCAGAAACAGGCGACACTTTGGCAGGATCCATAATGACAACCAAACCGCATCCTGATCGTCAGGGAAATCGGTTGCGGTTGCCCCATCAGAAAAAACGGGATTGCCAAGACGGCTCACGATCTCTTTCGTAGCCGCGAGAAATGCAGCATAAAAATTGTCTACCTGATCCTCATACTCAAGGTCGGTCAGAGCCTCGACATCCGTGAAAGCCAAAATCGTGATTTCGACGCAATCAACGTGCTCGCCGTCGCAGTACAGATCTGCGAATCGTCCCTGTTAATCAAAGTATGTCACTCGATGGCCGACTGATTGAGAATTCAAAAATCCCATACCCGCCAACGTGGTCCCTACACTCTCTCTCGCCCATGACCACGATTGTTCGGCCAGCATTGCGGCCGTGTCTCCAATACTCAAGATTCCGTACTCCATCGTTTCTGGACTCGTTCCCCTGGCACCAGGAATGGTCGACCGCATCGCTTTTTTTACCGTACCGAGTTTACGCAATCTGCAAAACGGTCCTTCTCTCGCCCGAATCGGGATCCAAAAAGACAGATACGGACGCTCGGTCATGGAAAAGCCCGTCGATTGGTTCGCAATCGATTTGCCCTCAGGACACCATTGGCCTGTTCTTGTTGATTTGCCATTCCGCGTTTTGAATCCAACGAGGCGGAGTTGACGCAGAGCGAAATGAACGTTGCAGAGTCGGCTGGAGCCAATGCCGCAGGTCACACGCGTTTGCATGGAAACCCGCGAGTTGGTGGACGAAATAAGCTTCCATTTCGACTGAGCTCAGCGGGTCAAAATGGTGTTCCTGTCCCAGTTCCAGCAAGAATGCGAGCTGATCGAGGGGTCTCAGAGTTTCAAATGAATCTATAAGCATTTTGCATCTCACTGAAAGCGATTGAGGTTGTATCAAGACAACATCTCGCAGGAAAAAATAGGCAATGTTTTTGACAATTTGCTCAATGGTTTTTCAATCAGGGCGTTGCGGTGGTTGTCGTTCTTACCAGCGACGAGGTCGTCACCCATCCAATCCCCGCCACGATCTTCGCGATGCAGCATCTCACAATCATCCCATCCGTTGCCAATCACTTCCGCTCTAACCCGAATCGCCGTTTGAAATTTCCGCCATGAACCGCATCGTGTTGGTCAAATCTACACAAATGAGTGTTGCCTGCCCCCTCTGCGATCGCTCCAATGTTACTGGAGCACCATAGCACTATGAATTTACTGGTCCAAGCAAAAATTGGTCGAGGAACTCGTCATAAGAATTGGCGACCAGATAAAGGTTTTGTCGTTTGACACCGTCTGGCATTCGCTCGCCGTAGTCTTCAAAATACGTTTCTTGGTCCAGCGGTTCGTTCGCCATGTCCCAGTAAAACACCTTACAAAAATCATTCCCTTTGATTCCAAGACAAATCTCCCCCGCCCCACCGTCGCACGCAATCGGAATCATTGTCTCGGGGATTCGCCCTCGAAAGAAGTTGATTTGCTGTCGTAAGCCAGACGGCCCCGTTTGTTGCGTCGGGCCATAAAAGAAATCAAAAAGTACGAGATCGTTCGCTGTGATATACTGAGGAAGTTGTGTCTTGGATTTGAAATAGACGTATGGATTGTTTACGGACCTCCCATGGAAAGCGAACGCACCAAACTGCCTTAAGAGTGAGCGATGAGCCGCTGGAATCCGAGTTCCAATTTTGTCCTCAATGCTACATAATTCTGCTTCTGACACAGGTCGAAACTCGTCGCCACCAGCAGGACGTATTCCTCCCAATCGTTTCGCCAACTCATCGATTTTCATTGCAATCCTGCTTCTTCCTGGTTGCGAAGGTCGAATACTCCGCTCCGATACCGCAAGTCATTTTACCCGCACGCCGTTGCACCAAGAAGCCCGATGCCGCTGTTTCGGAGTCCTCGGGTAAGCAGTGGTCTGCGTCTTGGCGTTTTGTCTGGCGACACGACAAACGTCAAACAGGGGGATACTCAAACAGGGGGATCGTCAGTGGGGCGGCCGAGGCCAGAATTGTTTCTGCGTCCATGGTGTTGCTCGGTTCGAGTTGACTCCCCATTATTCTCCACGGTGAGATCCTAAATCGGATTGGAATCGGAGGTTGCCTAACTTGCGTTGGCGATTTCATTGGGCGTGGGGGAGCCGCTGATGGAGTTCCGCGAATGTTGGCTTGCCATCGGTCACGCTTTCGCTTGATGGATTCTCGTGTATGGCTGATTGGGAATCTCAGTCTCTGCTCG
>CAMBQP010000365.1 GCA_945869955.1 Schlesneria paludicola DSM 18645 | reverse complement strand
AATTCTTGAAACGCCAAAGAGCAGAATCCTTCAACAAGACTTTTTCCAGAAAATGGAAAATGATGATTCTGAACCAAGATTCCGATCGCTCTGTGGCGAAGTGACCGCAGGTCAGCGATAGTCTGCGACGAGGGGTTCCCGGGCAATTGAATTGATTGCCTCAACAGAAAGCCCTGATCCCGCTGGATGCGTTACCGCAGAAAGAAATCCCATGAAGTTTTTGATTTTTGGCTGTGGATACCTGGGAAAACGAGTCGCGTCCGCCTGGATTCAGGCTGGACATCAGGTTTTTGCAGTGACTCGGTCCGAGCAAAATGCCGAGTCGTTTCGCGTGTTGGGAATCCGACCGATTATTGCTGATATTTGCGAATCCGAGTCGTTGAATGACTTGCCCCAAGTGGATCTTGTCCTGAATGCCGTCGGGTTTGATCGAAACTCGAAGCGAACTCATGAAGAAGTCACCTGCGGTGGACTTCTGAACATCCTGGCCGCGACGGAGGGTCGCTGCACACGTTTCCAGCAGATTTCCAGCACCAGCGTCTATGGACAGTCTGAGGGTGAGTGGGTCGACGAAACATCCCCTTGCGATCCGAATTCCCCCGGTGGCCAGTTGTGCGTTCGGGCGGAACAGATGGTTCGTGAACGGTTCTCGCATCAGACCGGTTGCTCGGCCCAGATTCTGCGACTCGCCGGAATCTACGGCCCCGACCGAATTCTGTCGCGGATCGAATCCCTGAAGGCGGGATTAATCCTGGTAGGCCGCCCAGACTCGT
Source organism: Schlesneria paludicola DSM 18645 (assembly GCA_945869955.1). Lineage (GTDB taxonomy): Bacteria > Planctomycetota > Planctomycetia > Planctomycetales > Planctomycetaceae > Schlesneria > Schlesneria paludicola_B. The sequence goes on along the minus strand of CAMBQP010000365.1, from coordinate 3,138 downwards.
GGTTAAATCTGATTCATGTCGACGATGCGGTCACCGCGATCCTGACCTGTGAACGACAAGCTCACTCGAATCAGACCTACCTCGTGGTCGACGACAAACCGATTCTTCGGTCAACGTATTATGAAACGCTGGCGGAATTGGTCCATGCACCCCCGCCCGTGTTCGACTCCAGTCAACCCAGCCCCCGTGGCTCGGGCGGGGTCAATAAACGTTGCTCGAATCGGAAATTGCATGCGGATCTTTGCTGGAACCCCGCTTACCCGTCAATCACAACCGGATTGCCGCAGGCGATCCCTCAGTGATGGGATTCGATTCGAGGGATTGTCGCCGTCTGGGGATCTCGCGATGCTTCGATGCGAATGAAATGCCAGAGGGCCGAGTGAACTTCGACCATGTAATGCTGACTTGCGGCGGGGGCGTGATCAATCTTCACGCGGTGCGGAACCTCTTGGGGATGGATGACGCGGATTTCCGTTCGGCCAAACTGATCGGCAACGAGATAGGTCCCCGCAACGATCCCTACAGGAAGCGGAGCCTTGGTGGGGGTTCCCAATGCCAGCATCGCCCCTTCGCGGATGAGTCGTCGCGTCTGAGGATGAATGTCAGTGGGTGTTTCCTGACGGCGATTCGGCAACACGTCTTGCCGGAAATCCCATTTCGTCTGCACAGGTTTCGCCGGTTTGATCGCTTGAGGATGATCACCCGACCACATCGCAGCAAATGCGCCAGTGACGAGAATGAGGAGGGTTACGCGGGCAGCCATGATCACAGTTTCCATCGCAGCAAGCAAATAAAAAGGAATCTCTGAAATCTCGATGTCGCTAGAGATATCGTCCACGGCAGAGATTGCCGCTAAGCGAATTTCGTTCACTCGCACGGAATACGATCCGTGAAGCCGACCCTTCCGAATGCAACGGTTAACCGGGGAATGGAAAACGGAAAACTGCACACCCCCCTCTCAAACCAGCGGGCCTGAAACAGGCTGCCGACTGGGAGCAGTCTCGTGACCATTTCGGTTAGCTCAAGACCATTTCCGTTAGAATTTCGATTTTAACTTACCACCCGCATTTTTTTCGGCGGCCCACCAGAGCTGCCAGGTCCGCTTGTCAAAGCCAAAATTCTGTTGAGTCAACTTTGACAAAGCCCCCAAGGTTTCTGCATTAAAGTGTTCGATACGAACTGTGACGAGTTTTTTAGGGGGGGCTGGCATGTCGTTGGAAGGAGCAAACACCGGGGGGAGCAGTTGCCCCGTTCGCACGGCAGCCATGACCCCTGGAGGAACGGGTGGAGTGTTTGAGGAAAAACTGCCGTCTGTGTTAAAACTGTAAGTCTGATTGTTGGGAATATCCATCGCCACCTGATACTGATGGACTGTGATTAATGCCCCGATCAGCGGACCAATCGCCTCTTTATCGCCGATTTGCCCCAATGCCAGCGAAGCTCGGCAGACAATCGCATTCGATTCGTGCTTCAGTGCGGCGACAAATCCCTTTTGCGCCCGCTCAAAATGGGAACGCGCAATACCATCCAGTGCCAGCGTGCGGATGTCGGGGGATTCATCCCACAGGGCAATTTTCACGAGACCAGTGGTCCCTTTGGCACCAGAAATCTTCACCAAAATCATCACCCCCAACTCCCGAACAGCGGGTCTGGGATCCATCGAGAGGAATTTGATGACGGCGGGGGCCGCATGGGGATCATCAATCGCATTCAAGTTTTTCCATCCTTGCTCGCGGCGAGATTCATGCTGACCATCGAACCAGCCGTGCCAAAGACGAATTTTTTGAAACCACCCCTTTTCTCGATCCAGCTCTTCGGCCGTATTCTCGATCACTTCCAGTTCCTGTGGCGTGATGTATTTATTCTTGTACTTCACGTATCCCTGCGATGTCATCAGCTCATCGCGGTCAATCCACCCCCCCTGATGCCAAACGCGTCCAAGAATCGACTGAGCCTTTTCATGATCGGGAGAGAGTTCGGTCACCCGGATCAATTGAGCTTCCCGCTCTTTCGACAACCCTCGCTGACGACACCACTCTGCCAGATCCCAATGCGCTTCAGTTGTGTCGGCAAGCTGGCGACATTTTGTTTCATAGTGTTCATGTGCCAATGATCGCATCGTCACAAATTGCGTCTCGGTTCGTTCAATCACGACGATGGCACCCGTCATGGTCTCGATGCGGACACGCTGTTGACTCTCTGCAGCCACCGCGATCTTGCCGCGAAACTCGCCGCCGCCATTCAGTTTCACCAAATCTGCCGTCGCATTCCTCGGTCCAGACAGCAGTCCCAGCAACATCGCCCCGAACAGAACAAGGTTCAGAGCTGCACGGTGACCAACAAGAGCGATGCCTGGACCAACAAGAGCGATGCCTGGACCAACAGGAGCGATGCCCGACCGAATTTGGCAGGGATGATTCATCAACAGCCTCCCTCAGGGAATCACCAAAACGATCCGACCGCCAGAGGACCTGCGCCCCTTTTTCAAATTCATCAGCGTCAGGGATCATAACAGACTTCCTCTGCCGATTATCGGCCTTATGATTCCTGATGTCGAGGCTGATTCTCGGAAAATCCTGCTGCGGCCTTCGACAAATCGGGCTGCTCGCGTGAGGAATACCAATTGGTCATTTACGAAAAATCTGACGAGACTTATGCTGGCGATCGGTCAGGACAGCTCGGTAGGATAGTAGGATAGCGACGATCTTGTGCAACAGACCGGTGTTGGAATCGAAACTCACCCCGAGGTCAATCTTCGGTCGACGCAAGAAGAATTCCGAATGGTTCCGTGTCGAAGTGGTTCTTTCCAATTCGATCTGTGAACGTCGATCTGTGAACGTCGACAGACCAACACGGACTGACAGACCCGATGATTCCCTGCGACCCGATGATTCCCTGCGAAGAGAGCGATGAAATGAAGAGTTCGCTGCGACTGATGGCAATACTCGCGATCGTCGGGACTTGTTTTATCTCCCCTTCTTTTGCGCAATTGAAAGGGGACGCCCCCCTGCCGACACACCAGCAACTGAGTCGACTCGGCTTAGAGCGTGCCTGGTGGGCTCAGGCGGTGCTGAATCCCCATCGAGATAAAGTGCGCCATGTCACGATCGACGAGGACATCATTTATGTGCAGGCCTC
>CAMBQP010000364.1 GCA_945869955.1 Schlesneria paludicola DSM 18645 | reverse complement strand
GCGAATGATCCTTACACACCCTCGACCCCGATCACTTCGACGCTCGTGGCTACGGATTACGACAGTATCAACCAGGTGACCGCAGTCATCAAGATCTCGAACAATTATGTATCCGGGCAGGATCAACTGGTGATTGACGGTGCGATACTGAGAGCGAATCAACTGTATGCGGCATGGAACTCGGCGACGGGTGAATTGAGCCTTTCGGGCAGAACGACGACGGGAAATTACCTGAACGGCCTTCGCGGTGTTCGGTACATCAATACCAGTCCGGCCGCAAACTCGGCCACGCGAACGATCAGCTTCTTGTTGTATGACGACACGATGGGCAATCCATTACCCAGCAACATTGTCAAGCGAGATATCGTTGTCATCACCACCAATGTGGCTCCGACGCTCGCAACCAACAGCAGTGGTCCACTCGCCTATACTGAAAAAGACCCCGCAACGGTGATTTCACCTGAACTGACGATCATTGATGCGGACAGTCCGAACATGCTTCGTGCGACGATCAAGATCACAGGCAATTATCAATCGGGTGAGGATCGACTGGTCTTCACGAATACTCCGACAATTCAGGGGACCTGGAATGCCGGAACGGCATCGCTGAGTTTGGTGGGACTGGATTCCCAGGCCAACTATCAGGAGGCCCTCCGCTCGATTAAGTATGTGAACTCCAGTAACAACCCCAACTTGCTGACACGAACGGTGAGCTATACGGTTGAAGACGGACTGGCGACGAGTACCGTAGCGATACGGGATATCACCCTCAGGGCTGTCAATGACCCACCGGTGATCGCCACGAACGCGAATGGGGCACTGGCTTATTCACCGGCCAACGGTTCGGTGAGCATCGCTCCAGCACTCAGTGTCACTGATGCGGACAGTCCGAACATGACGACGGCGATTGTTCAGATTACGTTCAACTATCTGCGGAACAAAGATCAGTTGTTGTTTGTGGATACCGCGAAGATTAAGGGGTCCTTTGATTTGGCGAGTGGAACGTTGACCCTGACGGGAATTGATACCATCGCGAATTATCGTGCCGCTCTGCAATCGGTCAAATACGCGTTCATCGGAACGGCAATCGCCTCGACCAAAACGGTCAGTTTTTCGGTCAAAGACGGGGTAGCCTTTAGTAATGTTGCAACCCGCGACATTACCATCACACCTTAAAACGGTGCGGGTTTGAAAACGATTGCCCATGGACAAAGCCCAGCGACTTCCCTGTCGCTGGGCTTTTTTGGGTTCTTCTGGTTGACTCGGTTCTGGTTGACTCGGTTCTGGTTGACTCGGTTCTGGTTGACTCGGTTCTGGTTGACTCGGTTCTGGTTGACAGAGCGCGGCAATCTGCGAGCATGCGATAGATCTGAGGAAGTTCAATCGGGAAACGGCCATGGCGAAGAAAAAAAGTGTAGCCAGACTTTCGGTGGGGGAAATCCGGCTGATGGCGGTCCTCTGGAAATCCGGTCCACTGAAACTTGCCGAGGTCTTTCGAGATCAGCCGGGAACGGTTGGCTATACCACCATCCAGACGCAGTTGAATCGCCTGGTGGAAAAGCGGGTTGTCACCAAGTCCAAGGCCAGGCCGACGTTGTATCGGGCGGTCGTCGACCCCAAGTCTGCCATCGACGCCACGCTACAACTTCTCGTTGATACCGTAGGAAGTGGCAGCATTGTTCCGCTGATTGAACAATTGATGGACCGCAATCCCCCCACCAAGTCCGAACTGAGATTGCTGAAAAAACTGATTGAGAAATCCGACTCTGCAAAGCCCGGGCTGCCGAAACGAACGTTGAAACGAATCACGAAGAAACGGGCCACGAAAAAATAGCATTCGTACTTCGCTTGGTGGAAATCTTCGTACGCGGGAAATCTTCCCTTTTCTCGACAGGTTTCGCCGCATTTGGTTGACGAACGATTTCCCTAGCGTGACACTATCGTCGGACCAAGTTTTGCCCGCATTGATGTTGTATGTCATGTGGATTGAGAAAATCGCTGGGAGTGCTCGTTCATGCGTTGTCGCTGGTTGTCTGCTGTTGTGCTGGGACTGGGGTCTTCAGCGTTTCTGTTGGCTGATGAGGCTCGATTTGAGCGAATTCCGCTCGATTCGAACTTTCGGGCCGAAGGGGTCGCTGTTGGTGATTTCAATAAAGATGGCAAGCTCGATGTCGCTGCAGGCGATGTTTGGTATGCCGCTCCCGACTGGAAAATGAGTCGCATTCGACAGCCACTGACTCAACAGGGAAAACCGACTGAAGGGTATGACGGTACCAAAGGGTATTCGAACTGCTTTGCCAGCTGGTCCTACGATTTGAATCGGGACGGATGGGACGATTTGATTGTGGTGGGATATCCCGGCGATCCATTTTACTGGTACGAAAATCCCCGGAACCAGGCAGGCGACTGGAAACCGCACGAAATCTGGCACAGTGCCTGCAATGAAACGGTGCTGTTTACCGACCTGAACGGCGATGGTGTTCCCGAACTGATTCTTGGTTCACAACCGGAACGGCAGATGGGGTATCTGACGATTCCCACCACGGAAAAATGCCAGGAAAAATGGAAGTTTACACCGATCAGCGAACCGGGTGAGCCCAACGAGAACGGGACTTTCAAGTACTATCATGGCCTCGGTACAGGGGATGTCAATCGTGACGGTCGCTTGGATGTGATCATCCCGCATGGCTGGTGGGAAGCCCCCGAAAAGCGCGATTCTCAGCTCTGGACATTTCACCCGCTGCCACTGGCCAAGGACAATCAGGGGGCACCACTTCACGCCGCCGATATCCATGTGATCGATCTGGACCTGGATGGAGACAACGATCTGATCCTGAGTTCGGCGCATGGGTTTGGACTGTGGTGGTTTGAGAATCCTGGTCAGGAGTCCTCGAAGCCGTTTCAGTATCATTTGATTGACGAATCCTTTTCGCAGATGCATGCCTTGGCCCTGGTTCCGCTCGTGGAAAAGGGAAAGCTGGCCCTGGTGACCGGCAAGCGTTTCTTTGCGCACATGGGAAGCGATCCGGGTGAATTTCAGCCCGTGGTGATGTGCTGGTTTGATCTCGAACTGAAAAAAGGGGAATCTCCTCGATTCGTCAAGCACGAGATTGAAGCGGGCAAAGACACGGGAGTCGGGACGCAGTTCACGGTGATTGACTTGAACAAAGACGGCAAGCTGGACATCGTCTTGTCGAACAAAAAGGGTGTGAACGTGCTGCTGCAGAAATGATTTTAACAGAGTCCCGCAATCGGGTCACCGTGGTAGACCTGATGCGGACGGTTTAGCAGATCTTTCCAGGTAATTGTTTGGGGAAGCCCCAATGCCTGGTAAATCGTGGCCGCCATGTTTTCGGGGGTTTGCGCGTCCGATTTGGGATAGGCCCCCAGGCTATCCGAGGCCCCAATTACGGTTCCTCCACGGACGCCGCCACCGGCAAAAAATACCGACTGTACCGCTCCCCAATGGTCGCGGCCGGGGAGTTTGGTTTCCGCCCCTGGAAATGTAAAGATCTTCGGGGTGCGGCCAAACTCACCCGCCATCACGATCAGCACGTCGTCGAGCATTCCCCGTTCCGCCAGATCATCGATCAGAGCCGAGACCGCGCGGTCGGTTGGTGGGAGCAGGTAATTTTTCAGATTCCCAAACGCCGCCTCGTGGGTGTCCCACGATTCGTCATTCCCCAGATTGACCTGCACCAGGCTGACCCCGGCTTCGACAAGTTGGCGGGCCATCAGCAGCGACCAGCCGAACGAATTTCGGCCGTAACGATTTTGATCCTTGGCCGCAGCGGCATGCACATCCAGCGCCTGGTGAACTCGTCCCTCGAGCAGCATGGAAACCGCCGTTTGGCGGTGCCGGTCGAATTCCAGCACATCGGCCGCCTGATCCAGGTTTTTACGTTGACGCTGGATGGAATCGAGCA
>CAMBQP010000363.1 GCA_945869955.1 Schlesneria paludicola DSM 18645 | reverse complement strand
GGTCGCACTGCCGAAAAAGGACCACTGCACACCCATTTATCCCAGAGGCTGCGCGTCGACACCAAGGCAACCGATCAACACTTGCTCGAAATCACCCCAGTCAAAGTCGGACTGATCAAGAATCACTTCCAGGCGGCTGTCCCGACGGTAGGAAATGGATTCGCAGGTCAACTCTCCTCCCACACGATTCACGAGCAGCCACTCATTGCCAACACGGAAAACCCCTTTCAAACGACGAACATCGAGGCTGCCATTGAGCAGACCCAATAACGGCTCTTTGCGGAAGCGGTCCAAAGGAGAAAAGATCCAGCCACACGCAGCGCGTCCCTGTTGGGGGCTGGCTTTTCGGAGCGGATGCCCCGGCAATAAGAGTGAGACCGTTGCCGGTTGCGAACCGGGGCGTTGCTGCAGACTTCCGACCTGGGGAATCGGGTGGGCGTTGGGGAACAATGGGACCCGTTCAGGAGAGATTTCCGTCGAGAGCACGGAAAGATCAAGCATCCCCTGAGTGGTCGTGAGAATTTGAGATTTCGGCGGAAACAATTGAGACAGGTGTGACAGAAAAGGAGCCAATTGGGCGGGCGGGGTTCGATCCAGTTTATTGATGACGACCACATCCGCCATGTGCAGTTGATCTTGGAAGACATTAACATTGGTGACACCGGGATTCGCAAAATCCGAGGCATCCGCAATACAAATCGTAGCCTGAAGATCCAGCAGGCGACGAAAACGGGGCCCACGAAGTGTATCAAGGATCTTTGCCGGGTGACCAAGTCCAGTCGGTTCAATCAACAGGCGTTGCGGACTGGTTTGCTCGATCAACTCCATGAGCATCGATTCGATCGGTGCATCAGACGAACAACAAAAGCACCCACCAGCAATCTCGGTTACGGAGAGACTGGACCCACCTGCTGATTCGATAATCGCCCCATCAATGCCAATCTCGCCAAATTCGTTCACCAGCACTGACCAGCGTTCATCAATCGGCTTCTGGCTGATCAAATACCGAATGGCGCTGGTTTTTCCGACTCCCAGAAAGCCAGTCATCAGATTTGTTGGGATTCGGGGGAGTTCATTCATTTCGAGGTTTTGATCGATTGAGAAGCGACCGTGTTTGCGGGTTTTTGACCAGTATCGGGTTTTTGACCAATATACAGTGTTGCGATGCCGAATGTGAGCGGGGTCCATGTGACCCCGGTTAAGCCGCTCGATTCCAGCTTTGCTGCCAAGGCTTGCCCGTAAGGAAATTCCGAAACCGAGGCCGGAAGATAGTCGTAGGCAGACTGTTGATTCTTCGCGAATAACTGGCCGATTCGGGGCAGAACGAACCGAAAGTAATTGCGGTAAACAAAATGAAACAGGGGATTGGTTGGCATCGAGAACTCCAGGACCGCAACCCGTCCTCCCGGCGCACAGACACGAACCATCTCGCGTAAACCGAGTTCGGTATTGGTCACATTACGGAGTCCGAATGCCACCGACACAATCTGAAATTGATCATCTTCGAAGGGGAGTTTTTGCGTGTCTGCCTCGAGGAACGTCAGCGGTGCTGCACCAGCGGCAATCTGTTTTCCCCACTGGCGGTCTCGTTTTCCTTCCGCCAAACGGAGCATCTCAGGAGTAAAATCGGACGCCATCACCGGGATCTTTCCCTGGCCCGCTTTCCAGTAAGCGAGCGCCAGATCGCCAGTCCCGGTGCAAACATCCAGGATGGGGACTGTCCCTACGGGAGCGACCTTCCGAATGGTTCGCCAGCGCCAATAATAATCAACACCCCCCGATAAAACATGATTCATCAGGTCGTAACGCCCCGAAATCTCGCCAAACATTTGCCGGACTCGAGCTTCAGATTTATCAACGGAAGCAGACATGTTTCACTTTGCTTAAGGGGGGACATCCAATCAACTCGGCAAAATCCTGTTTGAGCGTTTAGCGATCAAGTCCGAACTCGGACCAGCGTTCCTGAACGCGAGCAAGGATTGCTGGGGGCATTTCCAGTCTTTGCGGTGGATCCAGTATCGATTCACGCCCCACTTTTTGTGTGGCATCAATCCCAACTCGACTGGCGACGATTGACATGCTCGTAGTGTAGTCATCGTCGCGAGCCAGACCATTCGAGAAGAGAAAATCACGGTCAGGGGCCGCGTGGTTTCCGACGGCGAACCAGACTTGATCTTCATTTTTCACGTCAATGTCTTCATCAACAAGCACGATCAGTTTTGTCTGACCCAGCGATTCCATTCCCCATAACGCATGCAGGATCCGGGACGCCTGCAGCGGTCGGGTTTTCCGCAAACTGACAAACAGCAGATTCCGACCTGCTCCGCTAAAGGGACGATGAAGATCGACAACTTCGGGAATCAGACGCCGGATCCAAGGCAGCATCAGCCGTTCGGTGGCGAGTGCGATCCAGGACTCTTCACTGAGCGGCTTGGCGACAATCATTGCGGGTAAAACGGGATTGGCACGATGCGTAATTGCGGTGACCTGAATCAGGGGGAGTTCCCGCTGAAGATATCGCCCATTGTCACGCGCAATCGATAACGGTCGGCTGGATCGAGGATTCGCCGCATCCACATAACCTTCAATCACAATTTCGGCCGCAGCTGTAACCTCCAGTTCGTTGGTACGACATCGAACCAGCTCGACGCTGGCACCGCGTAACAACCCGGCAAACAAGCGAGGATCTTTGATTCCAGGAAAATTTGTCGCCAGAGTCAGCAGTGGGTCCCCCCCCAGACTGATCGCTACGGGAAGGTTCTGACGTGATTCCCGCACGGATTGCAACAGCGCATTTTGATCGGGGTCACCATCATACCAGGCAAGTTCGTTTTGACTCGTCACAACCAGCGGTGCCCGGCAATGAAACGGGCGACTGGCCGCCGGTTCACCGGCGACAATCAAACCCGATGTCAGTACCGGATCCCGTTCGCCAGGCCAGCTGCGCGGAATGGGAAGATCCCACAAATTGACATCACGTCCCATTCGAACCACTTGCTGGACCGCCCCTGTTTTGACCAGTCTCGGTAACCAGCGACTCAACCCGCCCCAATCAGGAACAAGTTTCAGGGCATCCAGCCATCCACCGGGGCTGGGTGAGTGGAGCCGTCGGTCGAGCTCTGCAGACAGTTCGTCTAACGAGTCTGTTCCCAAGCAGAGACACAATCGGCGATGGCTTCCCAGCAGGTTGGTGACGACGGGTAACGAGCTGTTTTTTACACTTTCAAACAGCAGTGCCGGACCGGAACCCGTGGAAGACTTCGCCACGCGATCCGTAATCGCGGCCAGTTCCAATGCCGGATCAACGGTGGCAGAAACTCGGACAAGTTCCCCGTGATCTTGTAATTGCGAGAGAAATTCCGCCAGCGAATCGTAGCTCATAATCATCCAAAAGCGACTTATTGTATTCGAGTCTGGGGAGGATTGTAGCCAATCGACTGCCGAGCGTCCGCCATGGCAGCCCCGCAACTGAGGAATCTCAGGAAATTCGCGTTTCGCAAAATCAGGGGAGCACTCTTGGTTTCAGTCTCCTACAATCTACTCGAACGACTTCCGAAACGACTTCGAGCTGTGATGAAAAATCGACTTGCTCGACTGAGTTTTGCCTGCGATCATACAAGAGGAAACATGGAACTTCGCACTTTTGCCGAACGAATTCTCTTCAGCGACACTCTCGCGACAAAATTGGAACGAATCCAGCCACCGCTGACTGATGAAAAACCAGGAAGTCCCCTGAGGGTTCCAGAACCGATTCGCCCAGCCAATCTGGTTTTTGCCCCCCCGCGAACCGCTCCGACGATGCCGCACTCATCAAACTTGCATCTGCCGCGGAAGCGAGCCGTCGCACACCACATCCTCGCCAATCATGAACTGCAGGCACTCGAAGTGATGGCCTGGGTACTGCTCGCTTTTCCTGAAGCCCCTGTCGAGTTTCGCCGGGGGCTGGCCGAGGTGATGGCGGACGAACAGCGTCATACCA
>CAMBQP010000362.1 GCA_945869955.1 Schlesneria paludicola DSM 18645 | reverse complement strand
ACGATCCCAGTTCTGCACGAGTGAGCCTTGCTGCAAACACTGTTGGCGCGAACACGGCTGGTAAAGCTCTGTTGATTACCGGGACTGATACCAACGTGGGCAAGACGTGGGTCACGTGCCTCATCGCGCGGCAACTGATGGCATGTGGCCTGCGTGTGGCAGCGTACAAGCCAGTTTGTTCCGGTGCGATCATCGCATCGACGATGGGCTCGCCAGAGACGATAACTGGGAACTTGGCCGGTACCTCCCCGGCAAATTCGCTCGTCATCTGGGAGGATGTTGAGCGTCTCAAAGCGGTGATTGGCGAGGAGTGGTCGGATGAAATCATCTGCCCACAACGATTTCTTGCGCCACTGGCTCCCCCCATTGCGGCAAAACAGGAAGGGCGAACCGTTGATTTCCTGCGGATATTGTCCGGGGCTTATCAATTTCCCGGTGCGGATGTTTTGCTGATTGAAGGGGCGGGTGGTTGGCTATCCCCATTGACCGAACAATTTACCGTCGCGGACGTGGCCGCAAAGTTGCGGGCCCCGGTGCTGATTGTGGCACGGGCTGGCTTGGGAACAATCAATCATACGCTCTTAACAATTGAATCGATTCGACATCGGGGACTGGAGATTGCGGGGGTGGTACTCAACGAACCCCGGCCGACCGACCATGATGCCTCAACCGCCACAAACGCTGAGGAGATCGAGAGGCGGTCTGGTGTTCCGGTATTTGGCGTTCTGCCGCACGGAGACGACCCCAGTTTGCTTCGTGGGGGAATCCCGGTCACAATGGATTGGTTGCTGCTGGCGAAACCATTGGCCGAGCCCAGTTGACACGGAGGGGACGGACGAGAGTGATTGGCCACGTTCACCGTTTTTCCAGATCAAAGTACAACCGGGGAATCCAGATATGGCGATGGAAGTCAGTTGCGGCCAGTGCCATCGACGTTTGCTGATCGAGACAGCGGGAGTGATCGTCGCTTGCCCGCATTGTGGAGTTCATCTTTCGCTGCCGGAAGCGACAGCGGACCCACTGCTCACTCCCCTGGAGGACGTGCCACGCGAGCCAGAGGCACCGCTGGAAACTGTGGTGCCTCTGGAAAACAAGGGACCACTCGAAATCGAAACTCCTCTGGAAACAGAGGTAGCGTCCTGGTCACCGACCCCCGTATTTTTCGGCAAGGTCGATGACGATTGCTTGCAAGATCTGGAACGCGTCTCGACTCCCGCAGACTTCGATGCCATTCCGGATGTCGGTGTTGGAGGAACGTCCGCATCGCAGGCCGAGATCCTCCACGAATTCCGACAGCTCCCTTCGCCATCTGTTGCCGAAACGGCCTCGAACTCGTTGCAGAAGGAAGCCAGTTCGGGTCAAACGTTTTTGAGTCTGCTGCTGATCGTGATCGGTACTTATGCCAGCCTGCTGACCATGTACGTGATTTATCTGACGCTATTCAGTCGTTCGCATCAATTGGAAAGTCTGCCGGATTTAAAAACCGTTCCGCAGGTCGGGGGTCGTGTGGCGGTCCCCGGTCCCGAGCACGAACTTCCTCCAGGTCATCAGCTGACGCTCGGGCAATCGCGGCGATACGGCAACATTCGGGTGACGCCGATTCGGATCACCCGCGGCCCGATGTCCTTCGTCCATTTTGATGGTGATGCCGATCGAACACGTCCCCCCTCGGCCCCGGTGCTCAAGTTATGGCTCCATTTTGAAAATGTGTCGTCGGAACAAACGATCATGCCGCTGGATACAACGCTGATGTATTTTCATCGCGGATTGGACAAAGTGATCTCATTCAACGTCCTCTTCCCGGCAGCCGATCGTAAAAAGAAAGACGGCCGCTTTTATTACCATTTTGATCGCTTGCCTCCTGACAGCGAATGGTTAATCGTGGGGCAACAGACCAATCGGGCTTTGCAACCCCACGAAGCGTTTGACCTGTTTGTTCCCTCGGAAGAAGAGATCGAAGATCTCTCGGGCCAATTGATTTGGCGAGTTCATTTTCGCAAAGGACACGCTCGCAAGTCAGGCAACGGTGTCACAACACTGATTGAAGTCGGTTTTGACGCGGCCGAGATCGAGCCCGAATCGGTCTGAATCGATTCCAGATTCCATGCGGTGATTCTCCATTCGCGTCGATGCCACCTCCGTTTTCTGCGATGCCGCTGGCAAGTCAGACAGGGACGATCCTGAGAAAACCAAGAAAAGTCCCGTTGAATGTTGTTGCAGGAATTGGATGACAGCCGATAAATTTTGCTTGACAGCGACGCTTGACAGTGTTGTTTGAAGGTGACGTTGAGCAGCGATGTTTGATCATCGAGTCTGAATCCACCTCCAAATCCGGCGCATCAAACAGAATTTGAATCGAAGGCAAGAGAAATGGAAAAGTTGATCCGTGGGATTGTTGACTTTCGTGACCACCTGTTGCCGCAGTACCTTGAACGCTTTAAAGAATTGTCGAATCGTCAAACGCCCGACACGCTGTTTATCAGTTGTTCTGACAGTCGCGTGGTCCCTGACTTGCTGGTCTCGACCGACCCCGGTGATCTGTTTGTGATGCGCAATGTGGGGAATCTTGTTCCCCCCTCGACGGTGATGGGGGATTCGATCGGAGATGTCTCTGAAGCAAGTGCCATTGAATATGCGATCCTGGTGCTGGGTGTGAGTTCGATTATTGTGTGCGGTCATTCGGAATGTGGAGCGATGAAAGCGGCGCTCACATCGAGTGCTCCCCCCGAAGCTCCGAACTTAGAAAAATGGCTGCACCATGCCACCTCGGCCGTTTTTCGGCTGGATCAGGAAGGGCCCCTCGACAAACGATGGGAACCCCACAATCAGTTGTCACAATTAAATGTTCTGGTCCAACTGGAACATCTGAATACCTATCCGATCGTCGCTGATCGAGTGAAAGAAGGAACCTTGCGAATTTGTGGTTGGTGGTTTGAGATCTCGACCGGAGGGATGTTCTCTTACAACAAGGGGCGTCGCCGATTCGAAGCGATCACCGATAAATCCGCCGAACGGATCATTTCGCAAATGAAGACCAAGCCCAAATCCCCACCGAAACCGGGGAGTCATTAGTCGGATTGACCGAGCCAAAAACGCGATGAAACCAATACCCAGTAATCGCTTATGGAATGATGTCCTACCGCGTGACCCCGCTTGGGGGCAGTTCATTTGGCAGGTTGCACTGACAACGATTCCCTTCATTCTGATCGCCATCTTTGCCCTCATTTTTGATTGGATGACCCGTTTTCCGAGCCTACACAATCGTGATTCGACAGTTTTTGGTCCTCTTTCTCGCCACATTCCCGTTTGGAATTTTACAAAAAGCGACTTGGCTGACCCCCTTGATCACCGCCTCGATTGCCTTTCCGATGCTGGCGCTGGATGAAATCGGGGCAGAACTGCTGAATCCCTTTTCAAAAGAAAACGTTCATCAACTTCCGCTGGACTCGTTTTGCCAGAATCTGGAAGGATGTTTACGAGATTTTCTCGAACTAAAATAACCAGCCCCCCCCGCAGTCTCAATGATTTTCTGGTGAAACACCAAGTTTCTGTGGATTCGCCTCGGATCTTCCGAGCAGACGTTTTGCAAAAAACGATCTCCTCGTTGGTTTTCATCAGGATTCGGCGTTTTAGGTCTCATCGCCTGATCATCGTCGTGCTCTTCACGTGTGGTTTCCACGCGGGATCGGACATTATGGTCCAGCAACATTCGAAGAGGTCGGCTGAACACCGACCCGCCTGCGCCTGTGGCTACGGGTCAAACGGTGATGGCTTGTACCCGACGGTAAAATTCATCGATTGACGCGCCGCCAAGAGAAACGCGTCAATCGGGGTCGATGACAGACCTGAGGTGTCATCGCGCGTTTGATCATCGTCGTGCTCGTGGCGTGTGGTCCCCACGCGGGATCGAACATTGTGGTCCAGTGGTGCAGACTACGGTTCGCAGCCCTTCCGACGGTTTTCATCCCCTTTGCGAAGAGTTCGATTCCGCTTTGCCGGCAGTTATCGAACTC
>CAMBQP010000361.1 GCA_945869955.1 Schlesneria paludicola DSM 18645 | reverse complement strand
TATTGGCGATCTGATCCTCGACCGCTATGTCTGGGGAGATGCCGAACGAATCAGCCAGGAAGCGCCTGTCATTCTTTTGCGTGAAGATCGGCAAGAGACTCGTCTGGGGGGGGCGGCGAACGTCGCCAATATGCTCCGCGGACTCGAGGCGGAAGTGACTCTGGCTGGCGTGGTGGGTCACGATGCGGATGGGGTCGATATTGCTCAGGAATTGGCACGGTTTGGGGTCGATTGTTCGGCTCTGGTCGTGGATACCGATCGCCCGACAACCTGCAAAGTTCGCTTCATGGGACGGGCTCAGCACCGACATCCTCATCAAATGTTGCGCGTTGATCGAGAGGTTCGGCATCCGCTGCGAACCGAAATCGCGCAACAATTGCTGAAGCAGTTACTCCCCCGGTTGCATGAGTTCCAAGCGGTCTTGATTTCGGACTACGCCAAAGGGGTTTGTACCGGCGAATTGTTAAGGCCCCTGATTGAGGCGGCGCGGGGAATGGGTTTGCCTGTGATCGTCGATCCTGCCGCAGGGGGTGATTACCAGCTCTATCGCGGGGCGACTGGTGTCACGCCGAACCGATCGGAAACACAGAAAGCGACCGGGGTCGAGGTTCGCTCGATCGAGGCGGCGTACGTCGCCGGTCAATTGCTGGTCGAAAAATTTGGTCTCGAAATGGCTTTTGTGACGCTCGATCGCGACGGCATTGTGCTGGCTCGTCGCGGCGACCAACCGGTTCATCTGCCGACCCGCGTGCGCGAGGTTTATGATGTCACCGGAGCGGGTGACATGGTGCTGGCGATGTTTGGTCTGGGGATGGCGGCGGGGATCGAGCCGACAAAACTCTGTCGCCTGGCGAATGTCGCGGGGGGGCTGGAAGTCGAACAGGTCGGCGTGGTCCGGATCAGCCGCAAGGAAATTTTGACGGATTTGCTGCATGGCAGTCGCCGGGCTGCGGGCAAAGTGTGTTCGTTGGATGAGCTGACTCGAAATGTTTCCGCTCGACATAAGGCGGGACAGAAGGTGGTTCTGACGAATGGATGTTTTGACTTGCTGCACATTGGGCATCTCAGCTATCTGCAAGAAGCGGCTCGCGAGGGGGACTGTCTGATCGTGGCGATCAACAGTGATCACAGCGTTCGACGACTCAACAAGGGACCGGACCGGCCTATTTTTGATCAAGAGTATCGGGCTCAGATGCTGGCGGGACTGGAAGCAGTCGACTACGTCCTGGTGTTCGATGAAGAAACGCCGCATGAAATTCTGCGGCAACTGCAACCGGATGTGCTCGTCAAAGGGGGAACCTACCGCGATGACGAAATTGTCGGACGTGAAGTGGTGTTGGAATATGGAGGCCGGGTCAAAGCGCTGGGGGTGACCCCCGGGGTTTCGACGACCGAGATCGTCCGGCGATTGCGTGATGCCGAGACCGAGGCGATTTCGATTCCACTGGCTCAGACGGCTGAACGGCGTGCCGCCTGAACGAACTCGAATCCCAGGATATTCGAATACCAAATCCAAATCTCCCTTTCGATACCCCTTTCCTGCCCCGTGCTGACGGCTGGTTGTGCCATGAAGATTGCAATTTTTCTGCCGAACTGGATTGGTGACGTGGTGATGGCCACGCCCGCACTGCGTGCTGTCCGCGATCAGTTTCCGACGGCGGAAATTGTGGGGATCATGCGACCCTATGTGGCAGATGTCCTGGCCGGAACGGGGTTGATCGATCGTGCGGTGTTTTCGAATCCTCGGGGAAAAAACCGGTCGCAGCGGGATTGGTCGCTGGTGTGGTCATTGCGGGCAGAACAGTTTGATACGGTGCTGCTACTTCCCAATTCATTGCGGACGGGGATGTTGGCCTGGCTGTCGGGAGCTCGGCAACGCGTGGGATTCGCTCGGGATTTACGGGGCTGGCTGTTGACCGACGGTGTTGTTCCCAATTCTAAGGGGACACCACATCCTGTTCTGGTAGAATACTTACGGCTGGCGGAACAGCTTGGCTGCCAAAGCCAGTCGCGAAAGACCGAGTTGGCGGTTCTGCCGGAAGATCAGGCGAAACTGGATGAATTCTGGTCCGGCCGCTGGGTGGTTGAACAGGGAGCCTGGAAGCAGGCTGCGGATCATCAGTCGATTCCGTATGTCTGTCTGAATACCGGCGGGGCATTTGGTGCCGCCAAGAATTGGCCACGAGAATACTTTGCGACGTTGGCCCGACGGATTGCGGTGGAATTGAATAAAGGTGTGCTGGTAGTTTGTGGTCCATCGGAACGGGATGATGCGCGCTGGATTGCGGCCGAAGCGAGGCATCCGTCGGTCTTCAGTTTTGCCGACGTGCCACTCAGTATCGGCTTGACCAAGGCGGCGATCCGATCGGCCGATTTGCTGGTGACGACCGATTCGGGACCGCGACATTTCGCGGCACCATTTGGTACACCGGTGGTGACGTTGTTCGGGCCCACGCATATTGCGTGGAGTGAAACGTTTTACGAAAACGGGATTCATCTCCAACATCGACTCGACTGTGGTCCCTGTCAGCAACGGGAATGTCCATTGAAGCATCATCGCTGCCTGCGTGATCTGTCGGTGGAAACGGTCTTTGAAGCGGTTCAGCGTCAACTTGTTCGAAATCAGCAGCGCCGACGGCAGGTTGCTTGATCGGTGCGTGGTATGCATAGAGCGAAACTGAAAACTGAAAACTGAAAACTGACTGCCGCGCGCTTGGTTTGCCGTTGAACCGGTTTTTACCGTGAGAAATGCCTGATACTTGTTCCCGACTGCTGACTTCCGTTGAGTAATTTTTCCCATGCATATTGCCCTCGTCCGTCGTCACTGTTCGCTGAAGAAAGCAGGGGCCGAGCGGTACTGTGTTAATTTGTTTCGGGGACTGCAGAAGTTGGGGCATCAAGTCACCGTGATCGGTGAGGGGATCGACGAGGAATTGCGGAGTGAGGTCGAGTTCCTGCAGGTCCCGGTCAACAAATGGACGTGGCAGACGCGAACGCAAGCCTTTGCCAAAAACTGCGGAACGCTGATTCGGAAACACTCGTTCGATATCGTGCATGGGCTCTCAAGGGTGGAAGGGCTGGATACGTTTCGGTTGACCGATCCGATGCAGACACATTGGGTGAAGGTCTGGTACCGCCACCCGGTCTCGCAGTGGCTGCAGCAGCACAACCCGCGGCATCGAGCGATTTTTGAGCTTGAAAAACAGCTTTATGGTCCCTCGGGAGTTCGCCGGGTGATTGTGCAGTCGAAACTCGACGCACGCTTATTGACCGAGTACTTCGGGGTTGATGAATCGCGTATACGTCGAATCGTCAATGGAGTTGATACCCGTGTTTTCAATCCTGGCGTGCGTGAGCAGCGTCTGGTCGTGCGAAGCGAGGTCCTGCCACGTTTCGGCTCGCACGCCACGGGGAATACAAGTTTCAACGCGGGGACTGCGGCATCCGAGCGATTTAAGAGTGATGACTCGCCGCTAATAGTCTTTGCTTCGATGGACTTTAGGCGTAAGGGGCTTGATTCGTTATTAGCCTCACTGAGCTTACTGAAAAATCGGGATGTCAAGCTGCTGGTGCTGGGGGCGGGTGATATCGCCGGATACCAGCGAATTGCCCGCTCGCTGGGGGTTGGGCAGCGTGTGCTCTTTGCTGGTCGACAGTCGTCGATCGAACGGTACTATGCCGCAGGTGACTTGTTTGTACTGCCGACGGTATACGAGCCCTTTCCGAATGTGAATCTCGAAGCGATGGCGTGCGGGACCCCTGTGATCACGACCGCTTCGGCGGGGGGGGCGGATATCATCGAGTTTGGGCGTAATGGTTATGTGATTCCGAATGCCTGGGCGGTGCAGGCGTTGACCGAGCAGATCGATTACCATTTCCAACTGCCAACAGCGACCCGACAGGCGATGAGTGACGCCTGTTGGGAGATTGCATCGAAGTTACGGGTGGAAGAAAACGCCCGCCAGGTCGCTCAGGTTTTTGAAGAGGTGCTGCGGGAAAAACAGTCCGCGTAGAGTCGCGGTT
>CAMBQP010000360.1 GCA_945869955.1 Schlesneria paludicola DSM 18645 | reverse complement strand
GCGATGTTGAAATCCAATCGACCGCGGGGGATGGCGGGGATTGATGCACTGTCGACGGTCGCACGAACCGTCTGGATGATCGTACGCGATCTGGATGTCGCCAATGGACGCATGCTGATCCCCATCAAAAAGAATCGCAGCATGAATTCCGATGGGTTTGCGTATTGCCTGTCTCAAGGAAAAATTGCCTGGGATGACGAACCGGTCGGGATTCAGGGTGAGGATTTTATCCGGGAGGCGACGTTAACGCCGCAGGCTCCGCTGGCACGAGAACACCAATTCGAAAACGATCGTGCCGCGAACTGGCTGCATCAGCGACTTTGCAGCGGACAGACGCCGGCGGTTGAGGTTCAAGCAGCGGCGGCCGAGCACGAAATCGGTGACGCCTTGCTGCGACGCGCCTTTCGGAGTTTGGGCTGTAAGACACAGAAAGAAAAGGAACCGGGGGGAAAGGCTCGCTGGTATTGGCGATTGCCAGGGGAAGGATTTTTGACACGTCGCGCGGGGCCCCGATTCGTTGCGCAACCGTGCCCCTGAGACCTGAAAACTGAATCAGTCAAAGCAACGTCGGTGCTGTTGCCTGCTGTTCCATCGATCGAGAATGGCCTCATCGAGAAAAAATCGCTTACGGCGGCGGGTTGAAGCTTCCGCTGATCTCTTCCGAGGGCTATGTTGTCGACAGCATGACTGAATCGGACAGAAACTGGCCACGGAAAGAACTTGGGATATGAAGCTGGGACTGATCAATTCCGCTTGGGCACAAGCGGGGCGCGAGACCGCTTGGGGGATCGAGCAAACCAAGAAACTCGGTTTCGATACGATCGATATTTTTGCTGATCCTCTGGACATTGATGTCCGCGAACGACAACTGATCCGCCGTGAATGCGATCGATTCGGGTTGCCGATTATCTCGTTGTGCTGCGTGGCTGCGGGCTTGATTGATTTTAATCCCAGCGTGCAGCGTTTCCATGTTGACCGGGTCGGAAAGTATCTCGATCTGGCTTATGAACTTTCCGCACAAAACGTGCTCTTGGTCCTGGGTGAATACATTTGGAATCGGGAAGTGATCCCGCCGCAGGAACAGTGGGGATTCGCTGTCGAAAATTGTCAGCGGCTGGGGGACTATGCCGCCGAACTGGGCTTGAAAATCGCCTTGGAACTCGAACCCTTTCCTCTCTCGTTATTGAATAACGTGCAGAATATGGTTCGGTTCATTGACGATGTGGATCACGAGGCAGTTCGGGCCAATATCGATATCTCGCATCTCTGTCTGGCACAGGTTCCTGCTGAAGAACTGCGGCTTTTGCAGGGAAAGGCGATTCATGTGCATATCTCGGACTGCGATGGAAAGGTTCACGGAGACCTGCCACCCGGTCGCGGCGTGGTTCAGTTCGAGCCTTATTTGCGAGAAATTGCCAAACTGAATCTCGAGGGGGCAATGTCGATTGAACTGGAATACAGCCCGGAACCCGATCAGATCGAAGCCTGGGTCGCGGAAGCCTACCGGGAAACTCGTCGCCTGATGCAGGCTACCGGTTTGAGCGACTGAACCTGACGGCTGACACCATGCAGAAGAATACGAAGAAGACTCTGTACGGCCGGGTACGCCGCGCGGGCGACCACTCGGCAAACGAGGCGATCAGCGACATCAGCGATACTTGCGATCAGTTTAAGACCGCCTCGTCGCGACCCGTGAACACCAGTTCGGTCGCCTCGTCATCGGCAGGAATTGACGCATTGATCCCCTGTTTTCCCAGGGGGGTCAACTGATAGCGGATGCCGCCGTCACGACCGGCGAGGTCGAACTTGAGGAATCCATAGGCAATCAGTTTTCCGTGGATTCCGGACAAATCCGCCGTCGGAACCTCGTCGGCCGTCTGGACTCGTGGCACCCAGCCATCGAAGTCAGGGGTCTGGTTTCGTCCCTGTGACTGGATTTGGTAGTAAACGTTCAGGACGATGGCCCATTTCGGGTTTCGCCGCAACTGTTCGAGCTCAAATTCGTCCATGCCGAAAGTATCGGCAGCAACGCGCCGCGAAGCCGATGACGTGTTTCGACAGAGGTACGACCGTTACGAGCGGTAAAGTTTTCCAAACCGAAGTGGTGATGCTGCCAAGCGACTAGCGTGCGATCGCTTTCAGAATCTCTTGCACTCCCCTGGCGGGGTTTAATGCCGTAATGCCAATTCCAGAAACGACTTTGGTGATATTGTGGTCGACTTCATCACTGCGGCTCCAACGGGAGCCATCGGCGGTGGTCAGATAGGCGGACAGCGTGTGGTGACCGGTTCCAGGCCGCTCGCCAATCAGATGAATGATCATGCGGGGTCCCGCCAGGCCAGCGAACAGCGTTTCGCCGATGCGATAACCGGCACGAACGCGACCGCGATTGACCACGAACGAGGGCTTGGCAACCTGCAGCCCAGACTCGGCCAAACGGGGGCGCAGTTCTTCGAGTAACGGAAGCAGGTTCCCTTCGTCCATTAAAGCGAGTGCGTTCAGGCCTTCCGAGATCACGATGACGGTATCGGCTTGCCCCTGATCGGTGACGCGCCATTGTTTGATTCGTTGCAGTGACTCGTCGGATAACCGTTCTCCCGAGGCGGGATGTAGAATGTAATCGCTACGATCAGCCGAACGGGTGAACAGCGGAATGGCATTGGGAATTCGGTTCAGGAATTCGGCCTCCCATTCTTTCCAGATACATTGCTTGGCATCGTCATAAACGGCCTGAATCTCGGCTTGAATTGACGGAGCCAGTTCAAATGGCTGATCACCGTATCCTTCGGCGATGAAGACGCCACGGCTGCGAACTTCGTTAATCCGTGTTGCCGATTCGGCGAGAATCTCGGCGTCGGTACGCGGGTCTTGTTTGCCGCGACAGTATTGCAGATAAACCCAGCCCGGGTCGCCGAAATGTTCGGTCGGCTGGCCCTGTTGATCAATCACGTTTAACCGCTGAAAAAAGGCCCACATCCGATCATCAACGCGGTAGCCGAACTGGTTGCGCAGGCGGACATGGTCCTGGAATCCGGTGGTCAAGTATCCCAGCATGGGGTCGATCTTGGTCGGTAACGCCATCAGATAGGCGGGATTGGCGGGGGCGATCTGTTCCAGGCACCAGTCCAGATCTTCGAGTGAAATTTCCATGTGCAGTGTTGAACAGACATCCAGGCCGATGGTCAATCCGTGCAGTTTTCCCATCACGATGTCTTCCAGGCAGCAACGGACCAGTTGTTCGCGCGTGCGGAAGACTTCCGGGCCGATGAATCCCGCGACATCGTTCAGATGCAGCCAGGCCTGCCCGACGGGAATTTGTTTCGAGGTGGCGATTTCATGAGCCATACCGCGGGCGAAGCCATACTTGCGCGACTCGTGAAAGACCATGTCCGTTCCGTGTCCGTGGCCGTTGGTAAAATCGGCCCCTTGTCCCGATTCCAGATACAATCCGAACCGGCCGGTTCGGCTGCGAGCGTATTCCGCCATTTTTTCGACACTGATATCGAACGTTGTGTTGGCGTTATCGTTTCCGGCAATGCTTTGAAACCAGAATTCGGTAGCGCCCGGATGGACCCGTTCGACTTCCGCCTGAACATCAATATGCGCCAGCACACAATGGGGGATGATCTGATCGATTTCGAACGTTTTCAGAATGTCCTGGAGTGCCAGTTCGACGGCCGCCACCGAAGCGGGGTCACTGGAAACGGGGTTCGTCCCCAGCAGAACATCACCGACGGCATAGGAAAAGGCATTGAAGACCTGAAACCGGATATCATCCAGGTTGTCGGTGGGCGAATTTGGCTGGACGCGAGCCCCCAGATATCCTTTGTCGCCGATCCGGGAGCCCTGCAGCGGATGGAAGATGGTGCTGCCGAGGGCGATCAGTTCGTCGTTGGTCATCAGGCGGACGAGACAGGCAATCAGGTCACTCGTCAGCCCCGGCAGTAACTCATGGATTTCCGCGGCGGTTGCGGTGAGTAAATGGTGTTTGAGCTCGCCAACGGTTTTGTCGTTCCAGGTTTGTCGGCGTTCGTGCAACACGAAGCGATCGTTCCACTGTGACAG
>CAMBQP010000359.1 GCA_945869955.1 Schlesneria paludicola DSM 18645 | reverse complement strand
AAAATTCGGCGTTACTCGAACAACTTTTGCGTGAACACCAGCGATTATCCCACCAATCCGCTCATCGCCCGATGGCCGAAAATCTGTTCAATCTGCGGTGCGAGGCGATCGAAGTCGATCTCAAGCAGATTCCTCACGATTCTGTGTTGTGGGCGAACAACCTGACCAATTCTGATTCTGGGATTTCCACTTCTGGGATTTCAACAGGGGTTGATCCCCAGTCGGCTGCGAAGATCCATCACGCACTAGAGCAAACGCTGAAATCCAGGCAGGGGACCAGACTATTTGAACCTATCACGCTGACCGCCATCGCGGCGGAAACCGCGCACTTTCATCAGGGGACACGCTTGGCGTTACCCTCCTCGGACGGAAGTTCCTCACAGGGATTCCAGGAATTCGGCACGATCATCGATGCAAAGGTGACTCCAACGGAAAACGATTTTTACCGGGTCGAGTTCGCGATTGAGATCCGCCACGACCACCTCGGAAGCCCGTCCTCGGTGATCGAGCCACAAGTCAGTCAGCCCAATCCGTTAAAACCGACTTATCAGAAGCAACATACCAGCGTTTTGGCGAAGAGTGGCGATGTTGCCATCGTCGTACTTCCGTGGGGCAACACCGAACAAAAGGTCTTCCTCGTCACCACAGTGACTCCCCGGAAATCAGGGAACTGACCGTTCGGACTTTGACTTTTCAGCGGAACCAGGAAAACAATCATGACATCAACTCGATCAATCACCCTGCGACTGATGGCCGGGGCAATGGCCGTCAGCCCGCTCTGCCTGGCAATTCTGTTTCATACTGGAATCCGTTCAACCCCCCTCTCGATTGAAGCCCCAGACAAGCCATCACTCGCGTTTCATCAATATGCAGTCGATTTACGGAAAATTCACCCCACAGCCGAGGCGCATGCCACGTTCATCTTTCAGAATCGAGGATCTGAACCGATTCAAATCACTGCCATGGAACCGAGCTGTGGATGCCTGACTCCATTGCTGCAAGGAGATCACAACAAGTTCATTCCTGCGGGGGAACATGGACGAGTCGTCGTGCGAATGCAGCCCGCCAACTCCACAGTGGGGCCCCATGAATATACCGTGAACGTCAAATACACCGATTCGAAGCCCCGCGAAGTTCCGCTCACGATGAAACTCGAAATTCCCGCCACAATGCTGACGGTTTCACCGCCGGCCCTGATTGTCTATCACCCGGAAGGATCCGAACCGACTCCTTATGACTTTACGATTACCGACGGTCGAGGAAAGCGTTTTGAAATCACGGGAATTTCGATCAACAGTGAATTGGTCGAGACGGCAATTGGAGAAACCAGCCGGACTCCGACCGGAAATTTTCAACAGACTGTCCGCGTAAACATCGCTGGCAACCTGCCGCCGGTGCGAACGCAAGTGTTGCTCCGTATTCAGACGGACGACCCGGATATTCCCGAGTTGCGAGTTCCGATGATGCTGCAAGGTCAGATTCCGGATACCGAGTCCGATAGCGATCACGGACTCGATCACGAACATCAGCATTCAAAATGAGTTTCGATCTCGGTTATTGCTTCACTCACAAAGGTCGTGATGCCTGCGGTTGATCGTGTCAATGGCCCGCAGTGACACCGGTTGGCCCTGTGAATCCCGGTTTGATCACATTCTTCAATCGAAATATGATCAGGATCCCCAGAGCCATCAGGAAGCTGGCGAACCAGTAGGGATAAGCGAGGCCCTGCGACTGAAGTGTCATTCCTGCAACCGGCCCTGCGATCCGTGCTAATGACGAGATACTTTGGCCAACCCCCAGGACTTCCCCCTGTTCGTCATCGTTGCTGCTTAAAGACAACATCGACTGGAGCGAAGGGGTCGTGGCAGAAAATCCGACCACCACAATCGGTAAAAAGGTCACCAACAACCCCAGCGATCCGGTGTTTGCTGTCTGGCCAATCAGAAACAAGCCCACCGCCATCAGCACCACACCCACTAAAGCCATGCGGAATTCGCCGAGTTTGGGAATCAGGCGACGAACCAGCATTCCCTGAGCCAGCGTTAAAATCAGCCCGATGTAAGCGAACACGTAAAAATTCCCGCGATCGGTCACTCCCAGCTGTTTTGTCAGCATCGCCAGCGTCGTCTCAAATTGACCAAAGGCAAACGTGGTGAGAAACACGGCAAAAATGATCGGGCCTAACGAACGGTGACTCAGCACGCGAAACATTGATCCCATTTTCAACCAGCCATGGGTTGCGGCCCGCGCAGCAGATTCAGGCTTTAATGACTCGGGAAGCGATGTCAGACCAAACAGGAACGCAAACCCCGAAAGAACCGCTGCGACATAGCCGGGCGCAGCACTCGGTGCTGCATTGAGATTATTCGGGACAAATAGTGACCCCAGCAGGGGGCCAAAAGTAAACCCAATTCCAAACGCGGCACCGATGATTGCCATCCCCTTTCCACGCGTCGTCGCATCCGTACTGTCTGCGATGTAGGCCTGAGCCGTCGGAATCGTGGCTCCGGCGATCCCCGCTCCAATCCGCGTGATAAATAGCCAGATCAGCGGACTGAGCCCCAATATCGGTCCCGAATTTCCCCATTGGGTCACGAGGGCAAACAGTCCGTAAAAGAGGGTTGAGCCTGCCAATCCCACTAACAAAACCGGGCGGCGCCCAATTCGGTCCGAAAGAATTCCCCAGAGCGGGGCAAACAGAAATTGCATCGCCGAAAAGGAGGCCATCAAACAGCCAAGAATAAATCCTCCCCGGCGACTCAATTTCCGAGGAGTCGCGACGACTCCCTCTACGGAAAGTAACGCACTCGTTGTGGGATCTTTTTCCGCAGTTTGCTCAGCCGCAACCTCTATCTGTTCCACTCGACTTTCCGCTGGGAGGAAATGCTCGGCATACCTCGGTAACAACGGCAAAACGATTCCAAACCCTAACAGATCCACAAACACAGTAATAAAAATGATCAACAGCGGCTTACGTGACACAATATTCCTTTCGCAGCGATTGAGCAGCATCCACTCAATCGCCCCCTTATTTTCACAGGTCGAAAACGGATCCTGGTGTGATTCATTCCCGCCACACCCCGAAACGTGATCTTCATTTTGAATCGGTGACTGTAGAGCTTCGGCGTTCTGCTTTCCACCCGTCGCCCCAAATCCGAAATCTCAGGTTCCACCTCAGTGCCATCGAAACGACGTAAAGCTCGGGAAATCCTCACGGTGGGTCGAGTAAATCGTTCTGAGCGACTGACCTCAGCCTCGTAAGTGGGATTTAAACGAGAGCTCGACGAGAAAACCGGCTCTTCTCGGTAATTGCTCGCATGAATCGAAACCATTGACAATCGCTTCGCTCGTTCCGTAGCATCAGAATTCCGGTCGGGAAAGGGATCCACCTCATGCATCAGACGTTGCTGATTTGTGCGATGGATTTGATCGATTCCCTTCCTCGGCGACTCATTTCCCTTTACCCCCTGGCCACGAGGCCTCGCTATCAATCGTGATCAGGGTCCATCATCACCGGGCGAACTCGATTCATTGATATTGGTTTTGCGTTTATTAGGCTTTCTCATGGTTTCCATCGTTATCCCGGCTCACAATGAAGAAAAAACGATTGCGCGATCGCTAAAAGCTTTGATCGAGGGAAATTCACGGGAAAATTTGCAGATTATTGTTGTTTGCAACGGCTGTCGTGATCAGACCGCAGCGGCGGCTCGGCAAGTTAGTGAACGGGTGACCGTGATCGAAACCGAGATTCCGTCCAAGGTGAATGCACTCAACCTCGGCGACGAGGTTGCCCGTGACTATCCTCGTCTGTACATGGACGCAGATGTGGTGCTGACTCCCAAAGATCTCGATGAAATCGTCAATGCGTTCGCCAATCCGCAGGTGCTGGCGGCCTCGCCACGAGCACAAATGGATTTCACGAAATCGAACTGGGCGGTTCGCGCGTATTATCGAGTTTGGTTGTCGCTGCCGTACACGCGAACAGGAATGATGGGGGCGGGGGTTTACGCGATTTCAGAATTGGGTCGCAAACGTTTCAAGCGGTTTCCCGATATCATCGCCGATGATGGTTACATTCGAGTCCTATTTAAGTCTGGTGAGCGATTATTT
>CAMBQP010000358.1 GCA_945869955.1 Schlesneria paludicola DSM 18645 | reverse complement strand
ATGCACCGGCCGTTATCTATTGGTTAAAGTTAGTGCGGCACGCGGACAAATCAACGGATTGGATTCCGCAATTTGTCGACGATGATTCTGGCGTCGGGACACAGGTGCTGGCGATGGATATCAATGGTGACAAGTTGCCCGATATTATTGTGGGGAACAAGAAGGGAACTTTTGTTCACCTGCATGAAACCCGAAAAGTGACACAGGAGGAATGGCAGAAGGCCCAGCCGACAGTTCGCTATGCGCGCTAACTGCGGATTCTTGTTGAACCAGTTTCTTGTTGCAGAGGTGACCCGCCGGTGCTGCCTTCGTGCGGATGTTTTGTGTCGATGTTGGAATGATCGGTTGACCCCGACGACGGAATGAGCCTGCCTTATCGAGGCCGTTGAAGCTATGGATTCGAATGCGATTTTTGCGGTGCTGTTGCTGATTGTCGGACTCGCCATTCTCATGGCCGAGGTCTTTATTCCGTCAGGGGGCCTGCTGGGGGTGATCACCTTTTTGAGTCTGGTGGTTTCCCTGATCTTTGCTTACCGCGCCTGGGGGGGATCGCATCCAGGAATTTTTTATGCCTTTTGCGTGCTGCTTTTGCTACTGATTCCGATTGTGATTGGTACCGGATTCTCGATCCTTCCGCATACTGCAGTCGGAAAAAAGGTGATTCTTGAGGCTCCCGATGCGGAGACGTTGACTCCCTACCTTGCGGAATCTCGGCATTTGGAGCAGCTGGTCGGTGAGTTTGGGACGGCGTTAACGATGCTCAATCCTGGCGGGTTAGTCCGCGTGTTGGGGGAACGGTTACATGCCACCTCGGCGGGGTTTGCAATTGAACCGGGCGATTCGGTGAAAGTCATCGAAGTGCGTGGAAATTGTATCGTCGTCAGGCCGGAAATCCCGGAAATGAAACCAGCGGACCGGGCCGAAAGTCCGGACGATGGGCCTGCGATATTTGAGTTAAATCCGTTGGCGATGCGCGATGAACAGAGGGCTCTTACGTTTCCAGATCCTGGAGCATTGGAACCCGTTGACTTCGAGTACCTTGCTGGAGGAGGCCAGAGCGGCCCTGCTGGCCACGATCAAAGCGAGCCCGCTGGCGCGGATCAAGGCCATCCCGCAGAATTGCCATAAGAATCACTTTTCGGTCCTTTGCCTGTTCCTAGTCCGACGGAACTTGGTTATCATCGGAAAGTCGGACGAAGCTTTTTGATTGAGGCAATTCGCTTCATCATAAAGTCGGTTGGATGATCGGCGTTCGCAAAGATGATTGGCGTTCGCAATACGGATCCGGAATTTGTTTGAAGCTCTGGATAGAAGGATGTCACTGAGATGCACTCGCTGGTAATCGCACAACTGAATCCGTTAGTGATGTTTGTGATCATCGGGATCGTTTTCATTTTCGCGTTGATTTTTTTCGCAGTATTTGCCCGTTTCATCAGTCTGTATATTCAATGCTTGATGACGGGAGCGGACATTTCGCTGCCGAATCTGGTGATGATGTCGATTCGAAAAGTGAATCCCGCGACGATTGTTCGCGCAAAGATCATTGCGGTTCAGGCAGGGCTGACCGAAGTTTACGAGATCAGTACCAAGGATCTGGAATCTCACTTCCTGGCGGGGGGGAATGTTCCCAACGTGATTCGCGCACTGGTGGCTGCCAAGAAAGCGAACATTGATCTGGATTGGCAGACGGCCCAGGCGATTGATTTAGCGGGTCGTGATATTCTCGAAGCTGTTCGGACCAGCGTTTATCCAAAAGTGATTGATTGTCCCGACACGCGTAAAGGGCAGATGACGCTGGATGCGGTGGCGGGGGACGGAATTTTGCTGAAGGCTCGTGCACGAGTCACCGTTCGCACCAACATTCATCAACTGATTGGTGGTGCAACCGAAGAGACGATTGTGGCGCGTGTTGGCCAGGGAATTGTGCAAGCCATTGGTAGCACCGCATCGTACAAAATGGTCCTGGAAAATCCAGAAATGATTTCACAGACCGTCTTGAATCAAGGACTGGAAGCGCAAACCGCATTCGAGATTGTTTCGATTGACATTGCCGACATCGATGTCGGCGAAAACATTGGGGCCAGACTTTCTGCGGATCAGGCCGAGGCGGATATGCGAGTCGCTCAGGCGAAGGCCGAGCAACGTCGAGCCGATTTTACCGCCCGGGAACAAGAGATGGTGGCTCACGTTCAGGAAAACCGGGCGAAGGTGGTTTTGGCCGAAGCAGAGGTTCCGATGGCGATTGCAGAAGGTTTTCGGAATGGAACACTGGGGCTGATGGATTATTACGAATTGAAGAATGTTCAGGCCGACACGCAGATGCGAACCACGATTGCGGGAACCAGTCTGGTGAAATGAAGATTCCCCTGTGACGTGACTGGCTCCCTTGTGAAGTGAATGGCTTTGGGGGGGGCGAAAACGAGTGAAGTGCCGATCAATCATTTGTGAGTGAGGGCTGCATGTTTCCAGTTCTTGTCGCTGCCGTCGATGTGGGTCAGATCATTGGATTAGTTGTGCTGGTGATCTCGGTGCTCAGTTGGTTCGTGAATGTGATCAAAGGGAACACTCCTGATGGCGTTCCCCGCGCGAAGCAGCAGGTTTCTGATCGCAGCGAGATTGATGAATTCTTGCAACAACTGCAGATCGGCAAGCCGGTTCCTCGACAGGATCAACAGCGACCTGTAGCCAAGGACGAGATGGCGAATCGGAAGCCACCGATCGAGGCCAAGCGACCCTTGGAAAAGCGAGCAAAAAAGCCCCCGGCAATTTCGCGTCAATCATCGGGGACGCAGGGTCTTCCTCGCGTCGCTGATATGCATCTGCCTGAATCGAAACTGGGGGATTCACTGCGGCGCAGCTCGTTTGGAAATCGCGTTGATGCTGTGGTCCAGCGAGACATTACTGATGCCGTACGACAGGATATTCAGGATGCTGTGCAACATGATCTGGGGAATCGAATCATGGCAGCAGCACCCATGGCGGAGAAAAAGCCACATCCGCTGGTGAGCATCCTGCGGAATCCTGACGGTGTTCGCCAGGCGATCCTGCTGAATGAAATTCTGCAACGTCCCCGGTCGGTCAGACGCTAAGCCATCGTCTCGTGGTCTGTGTCTGAATCGTGTTGTCGAGAGTATGACTGGCATGCCTGACGTTGAGCCTTCGATTTTACTTTTTGCTGGACGATTCTCGGTCCGAGGGAGTTGTTCTTATTCCCTTCGGCTGGCAGAGCACTTGCCGCAACAGGGGATGCGGAGGATCGTGGTCTGTCCCGATGCAAGTCAAATTGATCCGGAGCGGCGTCGGGAGTTGAATATTCGGGAATTCGCTCATTTGCAGCTCCCTGGCTGGGGGCGGGTCGTCATGCGAATGATGCTCAGGCAAATCAAATTGGATCCCCCCGACCTGATCCACATTCAGTCCCGCAATGCCGCCCGGCAGGGGATGTGGCTGGCGCGTGAATTACGTTGCCCCGCGATTCTGACGGTGCATGATTATCTGCAGGGGAGCGAGCGATTTTCGGTGGATCGGCAGTGGTGCCAGCGGATTATTGCAATCAGTGATTCGGTCAAATCGGACTTATGTGAACGGACGGGGCTGCCGAGTGATTTCATCACCGTGATTCCCAGTGGCGTCGACACGGGGCATGAAATCAATGAGAACTGCGAGCTCGAACCGACTCGCATCCCGGTGGTGGGTACTGCGGGTCCATTAGAAGCCGAAAAGGGATTCCCGTATTTTCTCGGTGCAGCGGCCCGAGTGCTTGCCACGGGGCGAGATGTGGAGTTTGTGATCGCGGGGGCGGGCCCTGAGGAATCGAATTTGCGCAGATTAGCGGTCGCATTAAAGATCGATTCCCGAGTCACCTTTTTGCCGAGTCTCTTGGAATTCGGTGATGCGCTTGCGGCGATGGACATTTTTTGTCTTCCCTCGCTGCAGCAAGGGATTGGGACCATTATGTTGGAAGCGATGGCGCGGGGGCGGCCGGTGATTGCGACACGTGTAGGGGGAATTTTTCAAGTGGTTCGCGATGAGGTGACCGGGTTGCTGGTTCCCCCCTCGGACAGTGAAGCGCTGGCAAACCGGATGCTTGGTCTGTTGAACGACCCCATCAAAGCCAGCGCGATGGGTCGCGCAGCACGAGCACAGGT
>CAMBQP010000357.1 GCA_945869955.1 Schlesneria paludicola DSM 18645 | reverse complement strand
CTGATTGAGGCACTGAAGACCGTCATCGACCCGGAATTGATGATCAATATTGTCGATCTGGGCCTGGTTTACTCGATCAATCATTCGGACCGAAAGGCCTTGGTCGAGATGACCTTGACCAGCCCGGCCTGTCCAGCCGGTCCGCAAATCATCTCGCAAGCCAAAATGGCGATCGAGAAAATCCCCGGAATCGATATCGCCGAGATCAAATTGACCATGTCTCCGCCATGGACACCCGATCGGATGACCGACGATGCACGCGATCAGCTGGGAATTTTTTAATTTCCGGCATCATCGCGCTGTTTCCACCTCCGCAACCGAAACCAAAAACTTCACAACCCCAGTCACGACATGCCGTCGTGACTGGGGTTTTTTATTGACAGAAAATCGAGCTGGAAAATCAATCGTCTTTGGTCACCGGCTTCGATTTCATCGAGAGGGTTTTCTGGTCGACCGGCGCAGGGTCTTGCACCGTCTCAGCATCAAGATTATCCCACATCGGGACTGGAGACCCGACCCATTTCTGCCCAGGTGCGAACCAACACGAACCACTCACTTTTCATCTGTCAATCGATACCTCTGTTGATCGATCGAGCCAACGTGTCAGATGCGGATGCCAGAAGCGGATGTGACCGATGGTGGCCAGCAGGATCAGAGTCATCAGGCTGATCACCGCGCCATAAAGAACGCTGGAAGGTCGATAGGTCCAGACGAAATCCCCCCCCTCGCCGGGACAGGTGACCGATCGAAACAAGCCTGAAGAACCGGATTCCCAAGGGACACCATTTCGCGTCACATGCCATCCCGGATAGGCCAGCTCAGTCAACGTCAGCACGCGATCGCCGGCAGAATCCTCATCCACGCGGATCTGTCGCGACTCACTCGTTTGCCGGATTGGGTCCAGTTGGGGCTGTAGACCATCTCCCCCACCCAAATAGGCTCGACCAGGAAATACCACCGACTCGGCCGCCAGCGACTCTCCCACCAGCGGTGTGGTACGAAAACGATAAAGCAAGATCGGTTCCCGCCGTCCCCAGACCCGATTCAGAAAGGGGTCAACCCCTCTCCACAGCAATTCCACCTGCCACGAGGTTTCCTCGAGCGGCTCGAAATTCAAGACATGCGTCACCCCGGATTGACTGAGCCACCTGCGCAATTCGGGCGAACATTCGGCCGGTTTTCCTGGTGACGAGGGTTGGGGAAGTGGTGGCATGGCGAATTGAGGATCGACGTATTCGGCGGGTGCAATTCCGAGATACCAGGGGACACAGGAAACTCCCAGCAGATTGGCAACATTCGGGCCAGGTGCGAGCAGCCGGGGAAGCACACCCTCCCCCTGCAACAGCCGACGGACTTCACTTTGGTTTCGGTAAGAAATCGCCGGACGGCTGATCAACTCGCTGTACTTCACCATGCGACTGACGAGCCACAGGTCTCCGCAGGTGGAACCAAACACCAGCGCCAGCACCAGCATGCGCACGAACCGAGAGGATTGTTGCCGGAACAGCTGGCTGAGACACTGACCCGCCAGCAACGCAATCGACAACGTGGTCACAATTCCATAGCGACCCGGCCCACGGAAGAAACTGAAGCCCGGTAGCAATCGGCCAATAGGCAATAACCACCCTGTGGCATAGATCAGCGCCAGCAAACCTGCCAGTAACCAATAACCCGTCATCCGCTCCATTACTGAGGGGACTTGAGCTGAGGTGCTCAATTTCCTCTGGTGTCGGAACCAAACGAGAATGGCCATCAGGCCCATCAGGACCGGAACCAGTCCGCAGTAGACGTGGGCCTCGACCTGATTCGTTCCGTTTGTCAGCCCACCCCAGCGATGCCGCTGGATCGCCAGATCCAGGTTTTGATCAGGACCGAACCAATGCCAGGGAGCAGCAAACTCAGCCAAATCCCGCACCAGATGATCTTCCTGGATCGCTTGCGGGCTATACCAGCACCACGGAGCAATCAATTGCGTGACATACAGCGGTGGCATGTGCCCATAGGCGGGGTCATAGTCCCCCCCGGTCACCACGCGTGAACTCCGCTGCTTCAATTCCCAGGTCGGTAGCACTTGAACGGCCGCCAGCGAAATGCCTGCCAGGCCAGCTAGCGCCAATCCGACCATCAGCCGCTTGTCACCACGGACAGGGTCGCGAGCAGCAGCAGCAGCAGCGACTGCAGGCGATGGCCGCCAAATCCCCACGCGAGTCAACCCATAGGTCGCCACCACCAGCTGAGTGATAAACGCGAGATGGTAGTGCCCGGCGAGCAATTGCAATCCCAGTGCGATGCTGAGCCCGATCGCATACCGCCACCAGCGAGTTTGCAGAAAGGATTCCACACACCAGAGGGCGACCGGCAGCCAAGCTCCCGTCAGAATTGCCCACTCCAGGCAGGCACGAGGAGGAAACCAGCCGTAGGTGAAGACCAGCGCCGCCAATCCGGCCCCCGCACCACTCAATCCAAGCCGTTTGGCAAACAACCCCGTCGCCACGAAGCAGAGCACATAGTGCAGTAGATGTTCGAGATTGTAAGCGGTATTGAGATCAAACAAGCGATAACAGACCAGATGGAACGGATAGGCCGCTCCTGTCTGGCTTTCCCCCAACACCGGATAACCAAACCCCGATAAGTCATTCCAGAGCGGGAATTCGCCCAGTTTCAGCCGATCCGCATAAAACGCCTTCTGTGGCAGGAAATAGGGATAGATATCTCCCCCAATCAATCCAGCACCACCAAACATCGGCCACCAAAACAACAAGGTCATCGCCCAAGCGGCAACGGCCAAAGCGATCGGAAATCGGAGGCGAGTGAACATGACCGTAGTTTAGCATTCCTGCGTCGTCTCGCGAGTCCGCCATCGCCAACACCTCAAGCAGGAAAAGTGGATTCTCTTTTTTCAGGAACGAGCCACCGTCTCGTCACAAGGCTTCTTCACCGTGAGAGATCCGGTTCGCAAAAGCGACAAGTTGTCACCTCGCAGGAATTTTCGGTGGCCTGCCTGCGTCTCCCCAATCCATCCCGTTGTGATGGATGGCCACGAGCGGAAAATCGTTGTTTCTCAGGGACTTTGTGGCCTCCAGACGACGATTCTTGGGGTGGCTCGCGGAATTTCAACGGCCCCTTCTGGTATGACCCTCGAGGAGATTTGACAAGACCTGTCACGGAATAATCACCGCAAGCCGTTTAATCGCTTTGATTTGCACGATTTTTAAACCAACAGGAATCCACCAGACAAGAGACTCTTGCATCAGAGACGATGCTCGATACAATTGATTTTAGGACGACGTGGTGGCTATAGCTCAGTTGGTAGAGCGCCAGATTGTGGTTCTGGATGTCGCCGGTTCAAGCCCGGTTAGTCACCCCTGAAAACGCCTTGTTTGCATACCCGCAAGCAAGGCGTTTTTTTATTGGTTTGGATGTGGTTTTCGCCCAATCCCCTGCGAACGAAAAATCGGGTGATCCCTCGCTGGGAAAGAGATCCTGCGCGAGTTGGTGGCTGAGCCATGACAAAACGCCTGCGAATGGTGACGGCCGTAAAAAAAGGGGACCCGTTCTGCAGAACGGATTCCCCTGTCATTTGATGATCGTCTCGCTCAGCAACTTCACCACGCTCTGAGGTGGGACTAAAGCCGATTAGAACTCGCCGACAATTTCTCCACATTCATGAGTCGACAAGGCGATGAATACCGAGGTGGAAATATTCTTACTGATAAACCGCACGGAATCATCTGCCAGCGGAAATTGCGCACCACCGACGTGGAATGCGTAGATTTTACTGGAATTATTGTCATTAACAAAAGCCGGTCCATTACAAGGAGCAGCGGCCGTTCCGGGAAAGATCCCGCATTGCGTCAGCAGCGTTGAAGCTGACCGTAGAAAGTTAATTTGAATGAATTGCGAACGAATGGCGAGATATCAACGAGTTCACCGAATGGGGGAAACGTTTTTGCGTATGCCGGGATATGTGTGTGGACACAGGAGATTTCGCAAGCCGCCTGTGTGTGTGTGTGTCGCACAGGGTGTTTGCGAGTCGAACAGGATGGCTGTGACGGATCTGCCGCAGAAACGGCAGCCCGCATCATTTTACGGCGAACAGATAGATCTCGGTTGACTCATCCCGCTTGAAGTCATTGTCGCTCGTCACGACCAGTACCCGT
>CAMBQP010000356.1 GCA_945869955.1 Schlesneria paludicola DSM 18645 | reverse complement strand
AGAGTCCTTATGCCGAGGATCTGCGGATGATCGGGAGTGAGATTGATCGGCTGGCCGCTTCGACCTCAGAATTGCTCGAAGCGGCTCGTCCAGCCCGCGCCGATCGCCCGCCTGTGCCGCTCAACGAATTGTTGTCCCCCACCTTACGCCTGTTGCAGTATTTGGCGCAAGAACACAAAACCACGCTGCAGGTTTCGTTTCCGGATCAGTCGGTGATTGTCCCCCTTGACCAGACAAGTCTGCGTGAAATTCTGTTTAATCTGATCTCGAATGGGTTGGAATCGGCGGGCAACGGGGGATTGGTTCAACTCGTCTGCCGCCTGCAGTCGGATCTACTGGTGATCGAAGTCCATGATAACGGTCCGGGAATCACCGCCGATCAACAGTCACGCATCTTTGATCCGTTTTTTACGACCAAGCCTACAGGGACTGGTCTGGGGTTATTCGTGGTCGCTCGTCGCGTCCGAGAGTTGGGAGGACAGATCGAATGTTCCAGTGATCCGAACCGAGCCACGATCTTTCGATTACAATTGCCCATCCAGGCGGCTCGCTCGTTAGAGGAAAACGGGGGTGTGCGGTAATCTATGGCGACTGCGGCTCAGGGCCAGATTCGCAGGGCGAAAGTGTTGTTCCCGGAAATGCAAACTTCGGGAACTTGCCCAGGTCGGGATCGACTTGCGTTTCCCCCCGAGAGCGAACAGTTTTGGCCAGTAAAGAACCCCTCGTCCCCGAAACAATGAATGATAAACTCACTCTGGTCGGAAACGATCGCGAAAGCGGAGTCTGCTGATGCCCCTGAATATCCTGATCGCAGATGACGAAGCACCAGCGCGATTCGCGATTCGCCGGGCACTGGCGCAATCCGGGTTTGGTATTCAGGAGGCGAGTGATGGTCAAATGGCTCTCGATCTGTTTCGCGCCGAACGTCCAGATCTGATGTTTCTCGATTTGCAGATGCCACGACTGGGGGGGCTGGACGTCCTGCGTCAGCTGGGGGCCGAAATCAAACCTTGCGAGATCATCGTTTTAACGGCAGTGGATCATGTCGCGACTGCGGTCGATTGCATCCGGTTGGGGGCTGCCGATTTTGTGAACAAGCCTTACGAAGTCGAACAAATTCGGGCGATCGCAAGGCGCGTTGCAGAGCGACTGCAATTACAACAACAGGTCATCGACTTGCAGAGTCGGCTGGAATTTCAACAAGGCTGTGGTGCGCTGATCGGGATCAGTCGCCCTATGCAGCGGCTTTTCCAGCAGATGCAAAAAGTGGCTCGTTCCCAGACCGATCTGTTGATTCGGGGTGAAACGGGAACCGGCAAGGAACTGATTGCGCGCGAAATTCATCGCCTGAGTGATCGCGCAGCGGGTCCCTTCATCGCGGTGAATACCGCTGCGATTCCGGAATCGCTGACCGAAAGTGAATTGTTCGGACATGTACGCGGAGCCTTCACCGGGGCCGACACGAATCGGATCGGGGTCTTTGAACAGGCCCACGGCGGCACATTATTTCTCGACGAAATTGGTGACATGGCCCCTGCGGCACAGACCAAGATTTTACGGGCCTTGCAAGAGCGAGTGATCCAGCCCGTCGGGGGACCACGTCCGATCCCGGTGGATGTTCGGATCCTGAGTGCCACGCATCAAAATCTGGAAGAGGCGATCACCGAGGGGGGATTTCGGCAGGATTTATTTTATCGACTCAAGGGGATCGAGCTTTGCGTTCCTCCATTACGTATGCGTCGGGAAGACATTCTGGTGCTGGCGAATGCTTTTCTCGAGCGTTGGGCAGCAAAGTCCAAGACGACTCGACCCGAACTGAGTCCAGCAGCCGTCGATGCATTACTGGCTCATTTCTGGCCGGGGAACGTGCGCGAACTGGAACAGACGATCCTCCGCGCCGCGACGATGGCTGACGAACCGCAGATCGGCCCGCTCGATTTGGGACTGTTGACAGGGATCAAGTCTGATGACGAATCGGAATTCTCACGATATCAAGGGATGTCGCTGGTCGAGGCGAAAAGCCAAATCGTGGAGGCTTTAGAGCGAGCCTTAATCTCCGCAGCACTGAACCGTGCGGAGGGAAATGTGAGCGAAGCAGCCCGTCAACTCGGGATGCACCGACAAAGCCTGCAGCAAAAAATCAGCCAACTGCGGATTCGCAAATAGCCAGTCAACGACGTGGCGGTGCGCTCCTTTCAGGTTTTGAGTTCAGCGATGATGACGAAACTCGCCAACAATTGTTTGGCGGGTTATCGAGAATGAGCCGAAGAGATCTTCATCGCAGGGAATCGTCGAGTGAGATCAGAATTGATCCGATTAACAGATCCCGTCGTCCATTCCGACTTCGATCCGCGCCCTGTCGACCCGCTGTTTTACGATTCCAGCAGCCCGCATTTCCGCAGCGAACTTTTCAAGATGTTAAGCGTTGGGTGCTTTTTTACGAGACGTGCGGCGTGCTGTCGAGCGATCTTGTCTCCCTTGTCACCGCCGATGGCCTCGCGGAGATCGACAAGAATTTGCGCAGCCAACTGATAGTTTTCGGTTCCCCTTTGACTGACGAGTTGCTCGGCTGCGAGCAGCCATTTCTCGGGGGATTTGAGCATTTGCTTCATTCGGTCGGCACGTTGCAGTTGGGCCTTGGCCGCATCTTGTTTGGCCTTGGCGAGCGCCTGGCGAGATCGTTTCTCGTTCTCTCGGGCTCGCAACGTTTCCGCTCCCTCAAGCAATTCTTCGAGGCTGCGTTGCTTGTTGCTCGTTGGCCAACCACCGTTGGTCTGCGAATCACGAATCTCGGCCAGTAAACTCGCTTTCACGCTGCGGGTATCGCCGGTCAACAACTGCAACAGCAGGTCCGCTGATCGGGGTTTACTCAGTTTTTTGATCCACCCGGCGATGGGCTGTTCAGTCGACTCATCCGTGGGAGCCGGTTCGACATCCTTTCCGGCCGCGGTCAGTACGAGCGGATCGAGGCCGAAAAACGATAAGAGTTCACCGCAATCTGCGGCGATGCCGGTGATGCCATGCGGCACGGGGGGCTCGATCATCTCGGCAGGATCATTGTCATCGTCGTTTGCGACACACAACCACAGCAAGTACAGGGCTCGTAAGTCCCCCTTGATGAGATGTTCACGAACCTGGATGGCAGCATCGATGTACGCCTCAGCCCTCCAGAGTTCATCTTGATCACTCGCCTCACGAACGGAAAGCAGTGTCAGGATTCCGCTCCGCCCTTCGGGATCGCTTTTCCAATGGAACTTCTCGTCGTCAACGGATTTCAACCAGATGTCGTTTGTAAAGGGGAGTCCATGCGGCAAACGCAATTTGATTTCGCGGACGCCGTAGTCGGTGTATTGCAGGAAAACGTCATAGCCGGATCGGAGCAGCCCATCGACATCACCGCGAAAGCAGCTGTAATGGTAATCGACAGAGAATGACCATCGAGAAACTTCGGCTCGCGAGGACTGCCTCTGGGCGAACTCGAACTGATTGTCATTCAACGGTCCGTCCACCGCCTTGAATCGCACGTATTGATATTCGCTCACAACTCGCTCCATCGCTTCAGACTACGAAGCATTCCCCGCGTCGACTTGACTTCAAAGACACAAAGTTCAATCACAGAAACTTCGCTACTTCGCAGGGGAATTTAAGGACGTGGCGAATCATCCAAGGGCTGGACCACCACTTTGGGATCGACATAAGTGAAGAACCCAATCATCATTTCTTCCCACGTCTGGTCCCCCCAGGCAACGGTCTTCGTCGGATCGGGATTGCCGGGATTTTCGGTCGAGTTATCGAAATGTGCGATGCAATCAATCTTGGTTCCTGCGGGGATCCTCTTTGGTTCTGCGAGCCGATACCGGTGCTGCCATTGGAAGTCGTAGTTCGGCACGTTGAGTAGTACCTCGCTTTGGCCATCGGGATAATGAGCCGTGAATTTAAAATCTCGCCCGCGAACGTGCATGTGCGGCATCAGTGAAAGCAATTCAATCTCTTTCGCAATCGTGGTTGATGACAAGACCTCGTAACGCGGGTCTCCAGGGGGGATGTGAAATGTCGTGTTCATCGCCGCGCCTCCACGAACCTCTCGCTCGGGCCGTTGTTTGCATAACACGACCCCCACCTCGGATCGGTCGATTGCCTCTTTGCCGTTGGGGGTGTAATGCAACTGAAACAGTAG
>CAMBQP010000355.1 GCA_945869955.1 Schlesneria paludicola DSM 18645 | reverse complement strand
CATCGAGTCGCAGTCACCCCCTGGCCATCCGGATACCGCCTCGGTTCGATTATGGAGTTTGCAGGATACGACGAATCGATAAATCCGCAACGAATGGAGATGCTACGAGCGGGAGCCGGTCACTATTTATACGAACCGACCGCCGACCCCGTAGTGGAACAATGGTTCGGCTGGCGACCGATGACCCCTGACAGTCTGCCGATCATCGACCGTTCACCCGCCATCGAAAACGTATTCATCGCAGCGGGTCACAATATGATCGGCGTTTCGATGGCGACCGCGACCGGGAAGCTGGTGGCGGAAATGCTAAACGGTCAGCCCACGCACATCCCCCTTGAACCGATGTCCATCAAACGTTTTTAGATGATGAGTCAGCTGGAACTCAAAGGGGTCATGGAACTCGCGGTATCACGCTCATAACCACACATCCAGCGAAGGTCCTGTGTATCAAGGGTGTTTCCAAAGTTTCCGATCCAGGATGACGATTACATTCTGAAAGTCTTCTGGTACGTCGAGCGAAATACATTGCGAGCCGAACGGGTTTCTCGTGGCGAACAGTGGCGCTGGAGATCACTTTGGCGATGGGCCCAAAGCGCATTAACGTTGGTTGTCTCCTTGGTTGTCCCGGAGGGACTACAGTGATTAGCCGGTCCGTCGTTTACACACATTTCCTCCCAGATCCCCTCATAAAATCTTTTTAATGGCATGAAATTTGCGCATTGCAGACTGATGAAAAAGGACCATTTCATTGGCATGGAGCAAATCATGTGCGAAGGGATTGCAGACGAACTGGACGGCGTTCAATTCAAGGACAAGCGGTTGGCGGATCGAAGCAAACGACTCATAATTGCTTTGTCACAAAACCCGGAAGCCAGGATCAACGCGTCCTGCGATGGATGGAGTGATACGCAAGCGGCCTATCGATTTTTCAAGAACACGTCGGTGACATCAGAGGCAATTCTGCAGTCTCATCGGGAGGTAACGCAGCGGCGTGTGAGCACAGAGTCCGTTGTCCTGTTTGTTCAGGATACAACGGAACTCGACTATTCGGATCATCCACAACGCGACGCCAAGGAAATTGTTTTAGTGTCCCCAAGGTTTTTTGCCCCAAGCGGGGACGATGGATACAGCCATTAAGACGTTTCACGAGTGGCTGGCAGATCGCACGAAAAACGAAGGGTTGTGGCTCAACGACAAGAATGCCGTGGTCGGCATGTCGAACATCAACCCGCTATCGCAGAAGAATGCGAATGTCAAGCCATTGAAACTGCCGAAGGCGAAGCGGGGCGTTGCTCCCGCGACGCCCAAGCCCTTTAAGGCGATGGCCCCGGCGATGTTCAAGCCCTGAGAAAAAGGGACAGCTTCAAAAACTGTGTCCGATGAGTTCGATCCCACTTCTCGCCAAGGCTTCCGCACGGGATGAAAGGCAAGCACCATCAAACGTACTGGGATAGGTCTTCTTGAGCCATCGGCAAAGCTCATTAAACCAATTCAAAAACTCGCCGCTCTTTTCAACAACACTGCCGTCCGGTCGTTGTGCCTTGTCTTCAATGTGAAGTCGCCCCATGCTGAGTCGCTGATCGACCCGCTTAGATCGCA
Organism: Schlesneria paludicola DSM 18645; assembly: GCA_945869955.1. Taxonomy (GTDB): domain Bacteria; phylum Planctomycetota; class Planctomycetia; order Planctomycetales; family Planctomycetaceae; genus Schlesneria; species Schlesneria paludicola_B. The sequence goes on along the minus strand of CAMBQP010000355.1, from coordinate 2,580 downwards.
TCACGTTCACGACTTCAGATTGCATGAAATCCACGCAATAGCATCCTCCGTGAACTTCAAAATACTCGACGTGGGGTTTGGGAGAAGTTGACCGATTCCAAATGATGCACCCTTCGCCCAGCCTGCGTCCAGCGAGTGAACGAAACGCAGGGAATTCCTCGCAGACTTCTTTTTCAGATGTTTGCGGCAAAATTACGACATCGCCTGCGGATCGAACGAAGTCGATAAACTCGTCTTCATCTTCCTCTGTCATATAGAAGCGAATCTGCCTTCCCCTGTGCATTCCTTATGGCTGTATCACGCCGGAACGGTTCACGTCAACGAAACTCCTGTGACCATTGGACCACTAGTACTACACACCGGGCAGCGTTCCGATTCAAGTGGGAAAACGGCTGCAAGCGATTTTGTCGCGGAATGGATCGTCGTCGAGGCGATGAGTTGTCGCTGAATTTCCGCACGCTTCTTCGCACAGGAATTGACATAAAGTCCGCTGCGCCGAATCATCCGAACGCCTCGGGGCGGAATTTGTTCGAATCAGCGTGAGAGAAACTCATCGGGAGTGAGTCTCATCAGCTTCTTGCCGTCATCCCGGTGATCGCGATACCAGAACGTGACTTCGGTCCGTGTCGCCGAGTGGATCCGGCGGTTGGAAATCGGTCCACCGGTCATGTAGTGCAATCATGACTTTGCGATGATCGTAATTCTTGCGACTCACAGGGTCGTCATCCAGCAGATAACAGCGACGAACCCCACGATTCATCACATGGACAACCGCAACTTCATCAGGCGCAAACACTTCTGCTCGAGCCATCCTCGCCATTATTCCGTTCCAACTCAAAACAGATTGAAATCGGAGAGTATCATAATCTGAGCAACATCGCAACGCATTTTCAAGCCAGTTCAGTGTCCTCATGGTTTGCAAACTAAAACCGTGTCCCCAAGGATTACAACACAGATTACTCAATCGCAACCGGATTGTTTCGAGTTTTCGCGGGTCATTCCGAATGGAATTGAGTTCAAACTCATTCGGTTCCTCGGGCTCCCCCGCCGTGGAGGAAAGGGGATCCGGGAAGATCGGGGACAGGCACCGCGGACGGAGCCAGTCCCCGATCCTCCCGGCTCCCCCGCCGAATTCTTTCGCCCCGGACAAGTCAACAACCACCGGCGAGCGACCTCGGTATCATCCCAAGTCGAGACAACATCCGGACGAGACCTCAGAATCAAGTGGAAATGATTCGACATGATGGCAAATCCCAGCAGGTCAATTCCAAACGCGCCGGCCAATCGCGGTAACTGATTTTCAATCATGACTTTGCGATGTTCATAATTTTTGCCGGTCACGGGGTCGTCACCCAGCAGATAACAGCGACGAACCACGCGATTCATCACATGCACAACCGCAACTTCATCAGGCGCAAACACTTCCGCTCGAGCCATCCTCGCCATCATTCCGCTCCAAATCCAATATGATGAAAATCGGAGACGCAGACAATTTGAGCAAAATCGCAACAAATTTTCAAATCAGCCCAGTGTCCCCATGGTTTCTCCCGCGAGTTATCGCCATCTTCTGAGTAGCATCGATTCGAGAAAATCGGACGGAGGCAAATTCACGATCCCCTTGCTGGTCAAAAAATCAACGAGGCAGGGGTTTTCGTTGGCCTTGTTGCCAGTTGATCGCGTTCTCATGCGTTTTCCGGCAGCGCGACCACGAAAAACTTGTGATTCCGTGCTCCTTGAGATGCTTTTGCTCCCTTCCGCTCCGCGGTCATTAGCCTTACTGACTCGGCAAACCGAAATTATTCGAGTGTCCCCTGGGTTTCGCGTCCTTTTAATCGCCGGAGTTCTCGGTTCCAATACGTGACGGCCTGGATATGCTCTTGGCGAGTCAAAACTGTTTTATTCGAAGGGTCAGTTGGATGCCCTCCAAGAATAATTGGCTGAATCTCAAACACTTCCTTCCCAGCCAATTCATTCGTTCTTGCTCGTTTTATCGACTCGTTCATGAGTGCACATCCTTCTTAAAAAGGGTTTCGATAAACTCCGAGAACGAACTGCCAATTACCTCACACAGGGAATAATCCATTCCTATGAACGGCACTTGCACAACACACCAAGGTGTGCTTCGTTTGTCGAATGCATATGCTTCACCTCCTCCGTCTGAGCCAATCAGCAATAACTCTGGACAATCGCTGCCGACTTCGTATTCACGGTTAAACGGTTCAAGTTCTTCGACCGCCCAAAGAATCAAGTATGACTCGTTACCAATGAAACCTTCGCCACCATTCTGGCTTTTGAGAAAGGCAACATAATCGCTGGGAAGCGGACAGCTTAGTTGTTTTTGACACGTTGAAACGTGTTCAAGCGTTGCCGGAACATTACGATTAAATTTCGCTAATGCGTCAATCATATTTACGAACCCCCGCCCTTAACTTGTAATGAGAGTAGAAAACGCTTCCACCAAGGTGTGACCTGCTGTTTATGGATGTTTTCTGGCAACCGAATTTTGTTTGCGGAGTCGATTGGACTGCCACCGAATTTGATCGGTTGGATTTCGTGAATCTCTTTTCCAGCCAGCGAACC
>CAMBQP010000354.1 GCA_945869955.1 Schlesneria paludicola DSM 18645 | reverse complement strand
TGGAAGTTCGCGATCGTGAGATGCAGCTGCATCACACCAATCAGGAACTACGGATGCTCAGCCCTGAACAGCTCGACCTCCCTGAAAATCGTCGCCGAATTGAAGCACAATCCACGGCAGAACGAGCGAATGGTCGCCGGCTGGCAGGTCTGGTGAATGGAGGGGAAGAGCTGGTTCGTCAGGCGATGCGCAATCCCGAGTTTGGTGTGGGACACCTGGAAAAATGGGCCGAGATGCTGCAGATCCTCAAGGATATCTCGAGCAACCGCATGCCGAATGTGGCAGAGCTCTTAAAGCAGTCGTCGCAGGCTGCCGGAGCGATGGCGAGTCAACAGCCACCAAAACCAGCGGGACCGATGGCCGGACAAAATCGCGCCAACGGATCGGGGACACCGCAAAAACCGGGCGAGACCAAGCCGATGCCGGTTGTGCCAACGGTTGCTGATGGAGAATCCTCACAAAATCCCGCAAAGAAAACCGAAGGTGAGCCCGAAGAACCAGGGAAAAGCAATTCCAAACCACGCCTGACGCTACCAGTGACGACGATCGTCTCGGCTGGTGATAACAAACCCAAACCCCCTGCCCCGGCGGCCGAGAAGCTGGATGAAGCGGTGAAGGCTCAACAGGATTTGCTGGCCGAATTTGACAAAATTTCAGATGAACTGAACAAGGTTCTGGCCAACCTGGAAGGAAGTACCCTCGTCAAACGCTTGAAAGCCGCCTCGCGAAAGCAGTACCTGGTCGCCGGAAAAATTGGGGATCAGGTAAGCGGTCTGTTCGGTACGAAAAACAAATCGAGTGGTCTTTTGAAGCAAGAGATTGAAGATCTATCAAAAGTCGAAGCGGCCAGCAGTCAGGACCTGTCGCAGATCATGGATGACATGCAATCGTATTTTGAGCGACGTCGATTCCAGCGTTTCAAGACCGTACTGGATGAAATGCGATCCCAGGACGCGATTGGCAGCCTGCGGCAACTGGGTGATGACATCAAGATTGAAACCGGGTTATCGATCGCCCAGGCCGAGTTCTGGTCGGACACGTTCGATCGCTGGGCAGACGATCTGGTCGATCCCGCCTGTTCCGGGAAGTGTCCGGGGGGAAAATCCAAAGCCAGTCTTCCCCCTTCGGTGGTGCTCGAAGCGATGCAGATTCTGGAAGCAGAAGTCAATCTGCGGGAAGAGACGCGGGTCGCGGAACAAGCTCGCCCTGCGGTCACGGTAGCCGAGTACCATCAGCGAACCGAACGACTTTCTACAGCACAGAACGATTTGTCTGAACGAGTCGCCAAACTGGCCGTCCGGATTCAGGAACTCCCCGATGGAATGGAAGAATTTGGGAAAGAAATCGCGTTACTGAATCGGGTCGAACTGGTCATGGATGACGCAACCGACATGCTGGGACACCACAATACGGGCTCCCGAGTCATTGGTGCGGAAACCGAAGCGATCGAACTTTTACTGCAGTCGAAGAAGATCAACCCCAAGGGTGGCGGGTCGGGTGGAGCGAATCCTGGCGGCGGAGGGACAGGAACCACGAATGATTCAGCTCTGGCTCTGGTAGGCTCGGGGGTGAACGATAAGGAAGTCCGCGAAGATCGTGGAGTATCGCAGTCGACGGGAGAAACAGGCGCTGCGCTTCCTGAAGAGTTCCGATCAGGGCTGGATGAATACTTTAACCGTCTCGAACGAGATGCGGGGAAATAGGAGCGATCCATGAAAAGCGTGGTAGGAATTGGTTTGCTGTGCGGTTTGCTCGGATTGATGACGCACGTATCGGTCATCAACGCTGACGACTTGAAAGCGGTCGCGGCAGAGCCTGCGGCGGTTCCGGCACTGGTGGTCCCCATTGGCATCGACTTTGATTTCAATATCCTGCCCGGTGGGGTTGAGTTGGAAGAAGAGCCAGACGCGGTACAAGCGATTGAACAAGTCATCGAAGAGGCTTTGGAAGATCCTCTGAATTTGGGAATTCTCGCGGCTCCGCTTCAAATGTTATTTGGAGGAGCAATCAACCGAGCCGTCGGGATTCAGATCATGGCGGGCCCCATGGGCTTAGTGGCGGGCCCCGATGCAGAGGCTCAGAACGAGGCGATGACGCAGCAGTTTATCATGCAGTTTCGCCCTGTCTTGTTGGAAGAATTGCGATTCATCCGACTGGTTTGCAGTGACTTGACGCCGGGTCAACGGTCCGCGATCAAGGAGGCCGGGGTCGCGGGACTAAGGCAGGCGGCCAAGGAAATGGCAGTCTTCCAGAATCGACAAAATGAGGGACGCGGGGGAATTGGGGTATTAGGCCCACAACCGGAACCGCGTAGTAAGATTCGCGAGGTCGTCAGTAACGTCTTGCAGCAAACTCTGAATGACGAGCAGTCAAAAGTTTACTCGGCCGAAGCCGCTGAACGAACGGCTCAACGGAAAGAATTCGCGATTCTCAGTCTTGTCTCTCGATTGGATGGGGCACTGTTTCTGAATTCTGAGCAACGGGAAAAGATCACAACGGACATTTCAGTGAACTGGCAGGACAAGTGGGAACAATGGTTGATGATGGGTAGTGTCTACGGTGATCAGTATTTCCCAGTCATTCCGGATCAGTTGGTTGCTGCCCATTTGAATCCGGATCAGAAGGAAGTCTGGCAGACATTACAGAAAATCGATTTCGGCTTTTGGTGGGGTGGTGGGGATCAGGGCCAGCCGATTGATCCCTGGTGGGGCGAGGATCCTGCCGATGCCTGTGCACCGGAAAATGGTGACCCCAATTTGCAACTGCGTATATTGGGGATGCCGATGGGTATCGACATCAACGTCATCGAAAACGCGATCGAAATCGAAGAATAACGGGACCACATTCATGACGATATTGCTGGTTCGAGATCAGAGGTCAATCCTTTCCCCGAAAGTCGTGGTCTCGATGAAACGAATATTTCATCCGCTGACCCGTTCGGTCCGTTCGATGGCAGAAATCTTCCCACCGACAGGGTCAACCAGAGATTCTACGGTGGTAATGAGGACGCTCACTGTTGTCTTGACCATCAGCCTGTTCGCGGTCACGCCTTCCGTCGGATTGGGTGCCGTGGATGACATCGTTCCGGCCAAACAGGGGGTCGCCGTTGAAGACCAAATGTTTCAAATGGACGAAGCCAACTTTGATGCCAATGTCTTTCAGCCCAGTGGCAATGCGGACCAGGCTCGCATCCAAATGGAAACTAAACTCAAACTGCAATTGAATGAGCTCAATCGGGTTTGTGAGCTGAGTGATGCGCAATCGCATAAGCTAAAACTCGCGGCCTCCGTGGATATCAAACGATTTTTTGGTTCTGTCGCAGTGATTCGCAAAAAGGTCAAGGCAGGGAAAATTAACCAGCAGGAATGGCAAGAGATCTGGCAAGAAATACAGCCGTTACGCACGAGGCAACAGGCAGGTTTATTTGGTGACTCGTCCTTCTTCGCAAAATCCATTCGTAAGACACTGAATCCCGAACAACTGGTGAAATATGAAGTGTTGGTGAATGAGCGACGACGATTTCGCTATCGAGCGAGCATCGCAGTCGCGATCGTCAATCTGCAGAATACGGTCCCGCTGCGACGCGCGCAGCAGCAGGCGATCATTAAAATGTTGCTGGAAGAAACACAGCCCCCACCGGTGTTTGGCCAGTATGACCAGTATCTGGTGATGTATCAGATGGCCAGGCTTCCCGAAGAAAAATTCAAACCACTGTTTGACGAAGAACAGTGGAAACAACTGCAGGTCCAATTCAATCAGTATCGAGGGATGGATCAGTTTCTCATTCAAAATGGGCTGATCCCGAAAGAAAACGGCGACGACGGACCCGCAGCGGAAGCGGAAACACCCGAGATTGACAACGGCGGCCAGAAGAGAGTCATCCGAGCGATTCAGCTGAATTTTGCGGCGCCGATTGCGGTCCCAGCAGAGGTCAAAATTTCCGACGACTTAGCGGTCGATCCAGATTCGGAACCGGAAAATGAGCGGAATTAATGAGTAGAATCGATCGGAGTTGGCTCAGGGATTTGGCCGTTATCAACAGACTTTTGTGGGAAAATCACGGCAATCGCGAGTGGGACCAAACCCCAAAACCGTGCGGCGGATCAAGGGATAAGCGTGAAACGGGCTATCTAGTCGCTCACGTTTGCAGATAAGGAATTGGCATGATTCAAGTTTCACAACGTTCACA
>CAMBQP010000353.1 GCA_945869955.1 Schlesneria paludicola DSM 18645 | reverse complement strand
TTCAGTTTTCAGTTTCCAGTTTTCAGTTTTCAAAATCTTGGGATTTTTCCCCCTCCTCTCTTCCTCTCCGATTCGCGTGATTCGTTGGATTCGTGGTTCACTCTCTTCGCATTTCTTGAGCCGGGCGTGATTCACGAATCGACTACCGTGATCCATGGTTTTGCCTGAATGCTTCTGTGAGCAAGTGACCATGAAGCCGGTCGAGACCAAGCAGTCCGATCGTTATGGCCGTTAAGTTAGACGGACCAAGGATCCGAAGTCGTCATGATTGTCGTCGTGTTGAATGCCGGGTACCGCGTTTGTACCTCGCGCAGTCGATTTGGGGTAGAACCAATAATCCCCAGACACTCGGATGCGTTTGGCCAACAGGATGCGTTGGACCGCCGCTGTTTACGCTGTCGCGTCTTTGTTCCGTCGAGTGGTTTGTTCCATCACTCACTCGAACCCACCCAATGACAAAGCCGTCCGGCGGTGGGCCGAACGGCTGTTGATCAATTCAAGTCGGGATGACAGGATTCGAACCTGCGACTTCCTGGTCCCAAACCAGGCGCTCTAGCCAAGCTGAGCTACATCCCGTCGCGAAGACACAGTCTAGGGACGAATCAACAACTCGTCAATGACGGATAATCCTCTTGGACCAGTTTCACGTGAAACATTTTTTTCACGACCTTAAGCGACTCGTTGTAGCTTCCCCACGATCCGCTCAAAATCATCGTTCGACCCAAAGTCGATCACGATTTTCCCTTTGTCTTTCGACTTGCCCGACAGCTTGATTTCCACATTGGCACCCAGCCAATCCCGCAGTTGATTCTGCAGTCCCGCCACATGGGCAGAGTGGCTGACGACAGCACCCGCCGGCTTTTCCGCCAGATTCGTAAACGGAACCACATCCCCCTCGCTCGGGGTCAACAAATCTCGCACCGCCTCTTCCGTCTTGCGGACCGAAAGATTCTCTTTTTGAATCCGTTGGGATAACTCCCCCTGCGTCTCCGCATTTTTTAACGCCAGCAAAGCGCGAGCATGACCAGCACTGATCTTGTCCGCTCGCAGATCCCCCTTCACCCCTTCCGGCAATTCCAACAACCGTAACATATTACTCACCGTCGACCGCTCGAAAGAGAGCCTTCTCGCCAGCTCTTCGATCGTGCAGCCAAATCGCTTCAGATAGTCCTGAAACGCAATCGCCTTTTCCAACACGTTCAGATCCTGACGCTTCAGGTTTTCTTCCAGTGCCACTTCACTCACTTGCTGGTCCGTCAACTCCAGTACACGGCAAGGAACCTGACGAAGTCCCGCCTTCTTCGCGGAAATCAGCCGACGTTCTCCCGCGATCAACTGATATCCATCCCCCGCAGAACGGACCAGCAGTGGTTGCAAAACACCATGCTGCCGAATGCTGTCAACCAGCTCATTCAACGAGGTCTGATCAAAGTCCTGTCGAGGCTGAAACGGATTACGCTCGATCAGTTCTACCGAGATTTCGGATTGATTCGAAGCCGCAGCCTCGTCGCTTCCTCCCATCGAGGCGGCCCCCAACAAGGCATTCAGGCCTCGACCGAGGCGTCGACGTGAGGGTTCCGGAGTAACCGGATCGTGACCGGATTGATCGTCCATGATTTTTTCCTTGGCGAAATGCAATACCGTCGCGCAGTCATTGGCGACGTGAAGTGATGACAAAGGTGAGACGCTGAGAGATCTTGGATTCTAATCGCGACGGGGAAAATCGGACAAGAGGAAGTTATGGCTCGAACAGAAACAAAGTGCCCGGGGGGCTGTTTTCAGTTTACAGTTGTCAGTTTTCAGTTGTCAGTTGTCAGTTGTCAGAGGCAATCCCACCCAAAACCCCACCGGCAATCCCTGATTATCGAACGAGACGATAAAGGCATAGCTCATGCGAATCAGGCTTGATCGACTGCTGCCGATCATCTTTTTGAACCAGATGACTGGAAGTGACCATTCGCTTGTCAACCACCACAAAACGATCCGACTCGAGGATTTCCCGATCAGCGGGTGACATTGCCGATGCACGAGACGGAAATGCGATCAGCGTCGGACGGAGCACCGGCGAATTCAGAAAACCCAGCCCCTGAACCGGACCGACCGCCGGCAACCCGGCCGCTTTCATCCCAAACACCAGCGCCGGTTCACCGATCACATACACAATCGCCTCGTTCTCGGGAAAACCACTCTTGATCGCCTCCCGCCGAGCCGTGGCCGCAAATTGCTTGGCAGTCCGCTGAATCTCGCCGCGGTCACGCCAGCAATGCGCGGAACCCGTCATCACCCGCAGTAGCGAAATCGTCATCAGCGTCACCACGAACAGACTCAGCGGAACGCGCGGCCAGCGAGAACTCTCGGCCAATTTCAATCGTGCTGATTGGATCAGACAACGATCGATCGCCAGCGCACAGCCGATCCAGACTGCACATAACCACGGAAAAACCAGCCGTGGATAAGGGTGGTAAAACGGAGTCGCCATGGTCATCCCCGCTAGCCAACTGGCGACCAGACAACAAAAAAACACGCCGTCGGACGATCGTTCATGCCGCAAGAGACGGACCAGAAACAGGGCCGCAATCAATAGCCCCACCAGCGGCATGACCCAAGGGAACTGCCGCATCAACAGCCAACGCACCAGATTCACGAACCGAGAACCCCCGTCACCGTCATCCGTAAATGAATCCTCCGACGAAAAAACAACCGGCTCCTGCGGTGACCCCAGGTTGCCAGGCTCGTCAGACATCCCCGGAATCCAGTCCAGGGGATTCTCGTAAAACCCGATCGCCTGCAGTTGCCTCCACGCCGAATCTCCCCAACCCGCCAGCCCGACCACATACTGTCGATGGTTCGCCGCCACGCGCGCATACCCCCCGTGCGGCTGCAAACCCCAAAGGACCGGCGACCAGAACAGAAACGCAATCGCCGCAATCCCACTCCAGCAAACCAGCATCCGCCGAACTTGTCGCTCAGACCGTGCTAACAAACATTGCCACAGCAGCCCCCCCGTCAAACCAATCGCCAGCGGGAGCCAGCCGTTGTATTTGGTCCACCACCCCAGCCCGGTAAAACACCCCGCCAGCAACATGTTTCGCCAGGGAAATCCGACTGGACCGTTTTCATGGAGCGTTTTCAGGGTCGAGGTTTTCTGATTCGCCCCTCTTTTCGACGCTCTGAAGGTCAGACCCGATGCCACACCCGATGTCCGGCGAGAACTCACCTGCAACAAAGCCTGACCGATAAAATAGACCCCCCACAAGGTGAATAGACCGAGCGGAACATCGGTGAGTGCCGCGCGACTGTAACAGGCATGCATGTCACTCGTCGCCACGAACCACGCCGCCAACAGCCCCGCACCGGCCCCAAACCATCTGCGGACAACCCACCACAGCGACGGAATCATCGCGATCCCGGCAACCAAACAAGGAAGCAGCGGAATAAAACCCGTCGGCGAAATCCCGCAGATCGAGGCGAAAATCAGCGTCCATTCGATCGTCGCGGGGAGTAACCCCGGAGCGTAAAGGTAACGAGCGGGGTACGAGTAATCGTTTTCCGGCCCAAACCACAAGTTCGAAGCGTAGACTCCCTCGTCAAAATGTTCGATGGCCATCCGCTCGAGAAACGACAAACGCAGGATCGAGCCGAACAGAATCGCTCCGATCAGCCAGAAACGCTCGGCGGACGTGACCTGAGATGCCGGTGATCGGGAGGAACTGTGGCTCATGTTCGATAAGATATCCTGCAGATACTTGGATCGTCTTCCCCAACCCTCTATGATTCTGCCAGAAGTTTGATGTTTATCCGTTTGAAGGAAATAGCGCCGATGTCGAATCCAGACCTGATGTATGACGAAGCCATTGCTTTTCGAGACAAGGGAAATCTTCCCGGAGCTGTGGAAAAACTCTTTGAAATCGAAGCGATTGCCCCCACACATTCCTTGACCCATTCCGCCCTCGCCATCTTATTGCAAAAGCTCGGTCGCTTCGATGAAGCAATCGCCCACGCCAAAACGGTGGTCGAACTCAATCCAGACGATCCGTTCTCACAATCCAACTTGTCCGTCATTTACCAGCGCTGCGGCCGTATCCCCGAAGCCGAAGATGCCCTGGCACGCAGTCGAACCATGGGGTCCGGTGGCGGTTGTGGCAGCGGAGGCTGCGGGAGCCACTGATCCTGCCTGATCGTCGAAAGACG
>CAMBQP010000352.1 GCA_945869955.1 Schlesneria paludicola DSM 18645 | reverse complement strand
AATCTGCGGATGGCGGTCGCCTTCATCGCCGCCTACGCCGCAGCACACGCATCACCAATGGCCCCTGGACTCGCAATCCTTGATGCCTATTTTCTGGGTCGCAGTGCCACCGAAGTTGGGGGAGTGCTGTGGCAACTCTCCCTGGACCTCGACAGTGCCACGACGGACCAGGAGTTAAACGCCACCGCCGCATCACTCTCGAAAGTCCTCGCTGGTCCAATCGCAGATGGATTGTTAAAAGCACTGATGGTCGGCGCCGGCAAAGGTGCCGGCAAAGTGGCCGGGGAGTTCCACAAACGCTACCAATTTCAACTCCCCAACGGAATCAAAAATGGTTCGCGACTCAATTCCGGCCCTCCGGTGCCAAAAATTGTTAAACGTAAGCCACAGGAAAAGATATCATCTGATGGAATCAAGAATGGAGAGAAGCGAAAATCGCGTGAAATTGGTGCGCCAACATCTGTTCGGCCTTCCATTAATTCCTCGTTGCCGGGTCGGGTTACACAAAAACTTCCGGCAGGTGAAATGCGAACTCCGGCGGAGGTCAAACAGGCTCGCAATTTCTTCGAGCGTAACCGTGACGCTGCTAAGCAATGGGATGAGCAGCGGACGGGTAAGACTTGGCCCGATGATGCCACTCACTTTGAACACCCTCGTCCGATCAAGGACGGGGGTCACCCTCTATTTGTTGAACCGGGCTACGGTGGCACGATTGCTCGCCACATGATTCCGGGGCCAGATGGCATAACTGACTGTCAGCGCTGGGGTCGGCTGGGTGGTCGGCCATCAAAACCATAAGGGGAGGTCGAATACTTCATGTTTGAATGGCTCGATGAGGAGATGAGTCGAATCGAGACTCCGAAGTTCCATCTTGTTGATGGCCCTGCTTCTGCTGAGCTTAGGCAGGGAGTGGAGTCTTGCGGTTTCCCACTTCCACCGTCATATAGAGAATTCGTATTGCGGTTTGGAAACGCCAAACTTTATCGGCGTGGCAACAATTGGCTCGTTCAGGTGTATGCGGGCCCAAGAGAAGCTGAGAACGATCAAGCAGAATCGTTCATTCACTTTGGCCGTACCGAAAGCTCACTTGCGTATTTCAAAGAATCGTTATTGATTGCAGGAAAGGAATCGCCGATTTTTGAGTGGCGGCACGAACAAGGAGTTCATAAAACCTCCGCCAGCTTTGAAGAATGGTTGAGAACCAAATGCAATTCGGCTCGAAAGCGGTACAAAAAACCAGAATGGGAAGCCATTGAGAAAGGTCCGTTACCGTTCAACGAACATGAACGGGCCATCGTGGAAGCTCGAAAGCTGTTCGATTGGCGCGTTGTCGGCGTCGCCTCAAATGAAGACTTGCGTTTTGAGATTTACAATGGATCGCCGATGACACTGCCTTATTTGTCGGTTGGCGTTCGTGGAAAATTGCGACCACCTAATAATGGCCCGTTGAATGGCGGGGCATTTTTGCCTGTCGCTTCAATTAGTCCGGGCGAAATCAAAGTCGTCGAATTTGATTGCTATAAGAAATTCATCGCACCGGATGATACGGAAGTTTTTGGATTGCCTGAACCTGGACCTGAAGACAGGGAGCAGTATTGGGAGTTCAGGACATAGACTCTAACCGATGATAGAGACACGTGCGACAAAAGTCTTCGAGCGTGCGACCAAACAACTGGTCATTCCCGAGCGTTTTTGGGTCAGTCGAACTCAACCGAGACAATTCAGGAGACACTAAAATAATTTCGGTTTGCCGAGTCAGTAGACTAATGACGGCGGAACCGGAGGGGGCAAAGCATATCAAGTGGTACGGAATCACAAGTTTTTCGTGGTTGCGCTGCCGGAAAACGCATGAGAACGCGATCAAGTCGTAACAAGGCCAACGAAAACCCCTACGGTGGACCCCATTGTCTAGACCAGAAAACAGATTTAATTAGAGAGACTGGCAGGAGAAACCCTGGGAACACTAAAATAATTTCCGGTGGTTCGCTCGGGAAGCCGCAGAGAAAGCGAATTCGATTCAAGGTCGCTATTGGATGAACCGTGCTGTGCAAGCCGGACCCGGCGAATTCACGCAGAGACAAGTCGCAAGAATGCGAGCGGGATTCGCACCAGAGGTGCAAATCCGGGTTCGGTTACCCGATGGCACAGTGGAAACGAGATGGGCATCGAAGGAGCTACACCACAATCTCGGAAATCGGGGTGTGCCTCCGTTCGATGAGACAATTGACCTTCGGGAAGCGTGGCCGTGGCAACACTCGCAGATTGATCGTTTCCGCCACACGGAATACGAGTTTCTCGGCTTTGCAGAATAGGAGGGAAGAAGGATGATCTCAGATGTGATGTACAGCAATTTGCTTGCTGTGGTGTCGAATGTTGGGGCAGACATTACGGGCGAATGCGAACAGTTTTTTTCAGGTTTGCTAACAAATTTCCAAGGTACTGATGAGGAGTTTGTGCAACATGTTCAGGCGAATGTTGACCGCTGGTTTAGGGTCATCAACTCGTTCCCTGCATGGATTCAAAACGCTGATTGGCAATTCCACAGAGGCAAGCCAATGGTATTCGTCGGTGAGACACCGATCCCGAAGGCCGCTGGATTGTTTCACGACGATGCCTGCGTGTTTGTGTTCCTTTCGGATGATGGCGTAACCAAATGCGTTATTCAGGTTTCCTGAGTATGGCTCCGGTTGGCTTGGGATACCATGGGGACACTGAGCTGGCTTGAAATTTTCGACGGAACAGGAGTTAAACGCCACCGCCGCATCACTCTCGAAAGTCCTCGCTGGTCCAATCGCAGATGGATTGTTAAAAGCACTGATGGTCGGCGCCGGTAAAGGAGCCGGCAAAGTGGCCGGGGAGTTCAACAAACGCTACCAATTTCAACTCCCCAACGGAATCAAAAATGGATCAAGACTCAATTCCGGCCCTCCGGTGCCAAAAATTGTTAAACGTAAGCCACAGGAAAAGATATCCTCAATCGAGAAGGGAAAAAATGACGCTCCAAGCACGCCGAAGGGAATCAACAACGGTCATTTGGCCGGAAAGACTTATCCTTCAACTGGTGTCCCGTTCGATAAAGATGGTTTTCCGATCTTTCAATCGAATGGAAACGCCTCTCTTCCGAAGGACTTCATTGGTCCGCACATTAGCGACACCAAACAGTTCCAAGCTGCAACCCGGCAACTTTGGAATCAAATCAAGGACAATCCCGCCCGGCAGCGTTTATTTACTTCAGAGCAGCTATTTACTTCAGAGCAGCTTGAGCAAATCAAGCGGGGCGAAGCCTACATCAGCGGGTTTACTTGGCATCACCACCAAGACGGCTTAACGATGCAATTTGTTAATAGGCAGATTCACCGCAAGACAGGCCATTCTGGCGGGAGACAAGTTACTGGTGGGCGTCCATAGGAGAGTGAGTAGGAATGACTGAGAGTTGCACGATTTACTGCAAGCTGTTGAATCTGAATGAAATTGCCCGGTTGCTCCACTCGCATTTTCCTTCATCTAGTGCGATTGCCGGTGATTCGATGACGGTTCATGGAAGTGCCGGAAGTCTTCGTCTTACGAAAAAGATATTTCGTGAGCGGGGTGACGATTTCTGTCGGCTATTGCTTTCATCGTGTGCATTCGTTGAGGGCATGTCTAACGCCGACGCCGTGGTAAAGAAGCGTTTGGCTTCTCACGTTGAATCTTGCGAGTTGGTTCTTGGCGTGGTTGCAGAATCAGGGTTCGATGTCGATGAGCGATACCATTCGGTCGTGTTTGCAATCGCAAAGGCGTTGGATGGCGTCATTTTCAACGGTCAGGAAATGCTTGACGCAAACGGGAAATCATTGGGGACATGGTTTTAGTTTGCAAAAATTGGGGACACTGAACTCGATTGAAAACAGAGGGAAACCATGGGGACACTGGGCTGGATTGAAAATTTGTTGCGATTTTGCTCAAACTGTCTGCGTCTCCGGTTTTGATCATATTGGATTTGGAGCGGAATGATGGCGAGGATACCTCGAGCGGAAGTGTTTGCGCCTGATGAAGTTGCGATTGTGCATGTGATGAATCGCATGGTTCGTCGCTGTTATCTGCTGGGTGACGACCCCGTGTGTTCGGCGACAATTATCCTTCCGCTTTAACGACAATGAGAATTCCCGGCGTAACCGGAGGGAATTTCTTGCTTCCTGGGGGAGGGCAAAACGGAAGGAGGCCGTA
>CAMBQP010000351.1 GCA_945869955.1 Schlesneria paludicola DSM 18645 | reverse complement strand
AAACCGCTCGTCAGAAGGCTTGGTCCGGGCCACGCTGACGAAGTACGAGGTCCAGCCCTTGTCCGCTGGCAGATCCGCTTTTTCCAAAGCAGTCTGCTTCCGGTTCACCAGCACCCCCAAAATTTCCACCTTCTCAGGAAGATCAATCCGCAGCCGCTGACGTTCACTCGACTTCAACTCGTACCGACAACGGTTCGTCGCGACCCCCGCCCGGTCCAGCACCATCTCGACCAGAGCCTTACTCACCACCGTCTCGACCACACCCTGAATGTCGTATTTACTCGAAGCAAGTTCCAGCTTCACCGGCTGCTTGAAATACCGGAAGGCGACAAACCCATCCTGCGGCATGTGCTGTAATTCACGCACATCAATCTGCTCAGCGTCACCCCCGGTCGCCGTCGCCGAAACCGACAGCGCACGATCCTTCACAACCGTCATCTCGCCAATCGTGCGCGAAACCGTGATCTCGCGTTTTCCCTGCGGGCCGTCAACCTTGTCATACGGATCGAGCACCCGAATCGCCTGAATGGTGGCCGCAGCCTTATTCGCATCCGCTCCCGCCGTCGGAACCAGGTCATACTTAATCTCGAACGGCTGCATCCCCAGTACGTCCCGCTGCATCACCACCGTCCAGGTCACTTCGCCGTCGACCGCGTTCTCGTCACGGCTTTTTTGTTTGATCGCTGGAGCAGACCCCCCCGCCGTCGACGTGATCTGTCCCGTGTCGGCAACCCCCTCGGGGACCGCACACCGAAACGTATCCAGCCCTGCATACTCGATGAGGTAATTCAGCGAGGTCGTCACCTGGACTTGTCCCTGCTTGACATCCGCTTTCGTCCCGACCAGTGCGGTGAGTCGCGTCGGCTTGCGGACAGTGCGGACGGGAATTTCGATCGGTCGCCGATTATAAACCCACGACGAAACCAATCGGGCATTCGCCATTCCTTCCGCTTGAGGCGCGGGATCCGGGAGCAACCCCAACAGCTTTTCGGTATCGGTAATGACATCAATCGCCTCCGGCGCATACACCTGCAGCTTCCCATTTTCCAGCTCGGTATTGAGTGGCTCGAGCAACGGCAAAATCTGGTCGGTCTTTTCGGCCAGCGGATCGAGTCGCCGGGTTGAGGTGATAACGACATCGATCGTCCCCAGCGTTTTTTCCCGCAAACTGATGGTTAACAAGGTTTTGTCGGTCGAGACATCGTGCTGTTTCATCCGATCACAAACGACATTTTCGACCGTCAGATCGTCAGGAAGCTTGAATTTGAGCTCAAAAACCCCCGCTCGATCGATGGTGTAATGGGCGGTCGACCGCAGTCGCAACTGGTCATCGCGAAAGACCAGTTGCGATTGATGATCGATAATCAAGCGTGGCTCGACCGGCTTGGCCAGCATTCGTAGCCGAAACGCCGGGCTATAGTATTTGTAGTACATCGCCGCCGGGCCTTTGAGCTTCGCGTCGATCTCGGTTTCATCGACACGCAATAGCCCACGCTGCTCTTCCACGGTCAGCGTCAGGTCACTCCCCGACTTCACCGAAATGGTGCCACTCTCACGAATCACATCCAGTGCGTGAATCCCATACGCGGCGGTCGCCCCCTGTCCGGCCACGTCAAAGGCCTCGACCGGTGCCCCCCGTTCGGTGTGAACTTCCAGCGTCAGTTTCCCTTCGGCACGACCCAGCAATTCCACGCTGACCACCTGCCGATTCTCTTCATCGACCGCTTTCCATTCCTTGACCTTCACGTCCGAAGTGATGTCGAGAATTCGATCCCCTTTGGGGACCACCAGCTTCACCTTATCCAGCTGCCCCCGCAAAACTTCGTACTTCAGCCAGGCATCGGTATGAATCAAACCATCTTCGACGGTGACGAGTGTCTGATTGGTGACGCTGGCGAGTAACTCCATGTCTGGCTTGGTTCCGACTCGCGGATGCCAGCGAACCGAGATTTTCTCGGACGAACCAATCGTCGCCTTCAGCCGTGACTCTTTGGCCGCCACTTCCACCGGCAGAGTCGCTAATCGAGGCTTCAGCTCCATGGTTTGGTCTGCTTCGGGGACCGAAAGTTCAAATTCGGTAATCCCGACGGGAGGAATGTCAAAATCAATACTTTTCCCTTCCGGCGAAGTCCGGACCCGGGCGGTCAATTCCAGCGAAATTTTGTGCTCACCCGCAGTCGGAATCAGCAGCGAATAGGTCCCATTCCCCGTCCCGCGTAGCAAAACCTTGCCGGAATCCGAGGTCAGTTTTCCGATCGAGGCTTCTCCAAACTTGACGGGAATTTCGGCCCAGCCTTTTTCCAGCGACTGCACGATCAGTGTGGCGGAAATCTGTGCGACATCCTTTTCGATCTTCGCGGAGTAGCTGGCGGACGAAATCACTCCCGAGATCGGCGGCTGTTCCGGTTTTCGCAAACCATTTCCGAACGCCTTGTCCCAGAGCTTGATGTAATCGGCGTAGGGGACCAGCACCGACCCATCCGGCTTCTCGAAAACCGCCTTGAGATTCTTGAAGGGGAGATAAATGAGGCGTTCGGGGGGTTTTTCTTTCTCCCCGTTCGCGTTGCCGGCGTTTTGTCCCCAGGCGGGGCTGTAGAGGCTGAGGGTAACGCAGAGCGTCGCCGCAAGTCTTAAAGAGTATGTCGTTTGCATCGGCCAGTCCTTGAATTTGCGGATGCCGCGTCATGAGACAACGGCACCATAATTCGGGAGGTTCCCGTTATATGGGGTAACTTCAACAGATAGGGAGTTTGATGTCGAGTCTGCTGATTCGGGAAAGTAGTCAAACTTGACTGAATCTCCTGATCGTAGTGGATCAACTCGGTTCGAGTATACAATTGAGACGCTTTGGTTGTCTGGAAAACTCCCGATTTTGTCTGAATTCTGAGAAATCGCAAGAATTGTCTCATGAAACTGCCGGGAATCCCCGCTGGGAGGAAGATTTTAACGCCAAGTCGCAGGGACGCGGGGACGCAAGGAAGACAAAAACGGCAGGAATGCAAAATCAGAAAACCCGCTGTAATTTCACCGTTAGGCCCGCTGCCTATTGCCCGTTGCCTGTTGCCCGCCGCCTATTGCCCGCGTCTCTGTCTTCCTCGCGTCCCCGCGTACCCGCGTCCTTGCGTCTTTGCGTTAAATTTCCGCTCCACCACAAACCGAGTGCGCGAGGTACAAATCCATGACTCGACATCAAACATGACGGCTGCGATCCGAGAACCGCCCACCGACAAGATTCCGAACCCCGACAACTGACAACTGACAACTGACAACCGACAACTGCTTCTCATTTCTGCGTCAACAATTCGATGGTATTCAGCAGCAGGGGGGCTTGCGCGGCGATGGCCAGGCCGAGCGGGGTATGAATGGTAATTTCTTCGAAGGGAAGAACCGCTCGGTCGGTTTGGCGATGCATTCCGAGCACAATTCCGACCACGAACACACGGTCATTCACGATCATGGCCACGGGTGCGCCGCTATCTCCACCAAAAGCCGGGTAATCGACCATCATGGTCGGAGTCGATTTCAAGGGAATCAGGGGGTGCGAGGCGATCGAGCCTTTCCGCAGTACCGCCCAGCCCGCGTCATTGGCCTCCAGTTTCGCGGGATAGCAGGGGACCCAGGTTTCCCGACCAACTCGAACGGTCCGGTCATTAAGTCGGTTTTCGTCTGCCACCTGATCGAAGGGAATCGGTTTAAAGACAACCCCTTCCGGCAGATCAACAACCAGGGTCGCCAGATCAATCGTCGGATGGCGGACCCAGAGTCGTCGATCCCCTTCGCGGAGGGGGATCATGGTCGGCTTTCGGACGAACGTCAGATCCAAGGCTTGAGTCCGCAGGACGAGTTCGCACTGGTGCTCGACCATTTGTTCGAGCACATGAGCCGCAGTCGCGAGAATCACGCGACGAGGATGAGCAGGATCCGGAGTTTTCGGACTGATCAGAAAGCAGGTCCCCGAATGTTCCCGATCTGCAATTCGAAAAGTCGCCTCCAGCAAATCTTCGAGCGGATCGGCCGAGCAAACCTGCCCCCCCACCAACAAACCGACCAGCACCAACCCCATCGGCAAAATTCGTACCGGCACCAATTGCAGCGATCCCTGCCGGAATCTGATCACACTCCCCAGTCCCCTCGGACCCATCAGTCCTATTCTTCTCATCAGTCCAACCAGTCCCATCAATATCCAAATCATTTGAGCGCTCCGTAAGATTCACCAACAAGTGACTGATCAGGCAGGATTCCGCTGCCATAAGAGTATACCCTCGCAGAACAGCACGGTA
>CAMBQP010000350.1 GCA_945869955.1 Schlesneria paludicola DSM 18645 | reverse complement strand
TCCACGAAGATCCGCCCCCCCTCGCCAATGATCATCACCCCGTGATCCCCCCCGGATGTGATCAAAACCTTGACATCATTGGGATACTGCATCTCGACGATCGAATTCGATGCCGTGTTATAGCCATTGGGGGTCGCTGGCAAGGTTGTCGTAGTTCCATCGATCGAAAGTGGACCCGAATCCTCGCAATCCAAAGCCCAATGGACGATGTCGAGATAGTGTGCTCCCCAGTCGGTCATCATCCCGCCCGAGTACTCGTACCACCAGCGGAAGTTCCCATGACACCGCTCAGGACAGAAATCAACCAGCGGAGTCTGTCCCAGCCAGAAGTCCCAGTTCAGCCCGGTAGGAACCGGCTTGTTTTCAAACGGCCCCCCGACAGGGGCAGGCCCCGGCAGAATCACGTGAATCTGCTTGATCTTCCCCAACTGACCGCTACGCGCCGTGGCAACCGCACGAGCAAACTGCAGCATGTCCGTCCGCTGCATCGTCCCCACCTGCACGGTCTTGCCCGATTCCTTGGCCGCACGGACCAGTCGCTTCCCTTCGTCAATCGTCAGCGTCAATGGCTTTTCGCAGTAGACATGCTTTCCGGCCTGTAACGCCGCAATCGCGGTTGCCGTGTGCCAGTGATCAGGAGTCGCAATCGTCACCGCTTCAATCTCTTTCCGCTCAAGCAGCTTACGGTAATCTTCAAAGATTTCCGCCTTACCGCCAAGATCTGCTCGAGCACGTTCCGCATGCTGCAACTGAACATCACAGACCGCAACAATGTCCCCGTATCCCTTCGCGCGATGGCCGATATGCAGCCCTTGCCCCCCGACACCAATACAACCAATCAACGGTCGATTGTTCTTCGATTCTTCACCGCGAGCGGACGAGAGCAGTCCCTGCGAATGCAGTAACCCAGCGGCCATTCCCGCTGTGGCCCCCACAAATTGACGACGTGAGATCGCAGGATTATTCAGAGCAGAATTTCGCATCCAATGAACCTTGAACTTGAGCGTGAAGTTTGAGGCGGAACGTATGCAATCACCAGATCACTCGAACAGAAAATGAATCCGCAGGGAAGGGCTCCCTCAGGCTCACCAAACTCGGTTCACTCGGAATCACTCCGAGTGAACCGCTTTAAATTCCCAACCCGACGCCACCTAAAGCCTTCGTCCCCACGGTTCCATCGGTAATCTCGAACATGGTCGGAAAGCGTTTGAACCAAGGCTTGTTTCCGGCAGGACAAAACTGTCGAGCATTCCCCTCAATCGCCGCCACACCCGGCAGGTGAGCCGCAATGCTGGCCGAATGCAGGAACGAGTACCCTGGGCAAGTCAAATCCTGGACACAGAGAAACATCCCGAACTTCTGAGCCGCAGCCGCCAGCAGCAACGTTTCCGTCTGCCCCTTGCACGCTTTCAGCGCCGCACCGGTGTATCCCTGTTCTCGAGCCAGCAGCAACGAATCATAGTCGACCAGCGATTCATCGATCACAACGGGCTTCAGCTGCGCCGCTTCGTGCATCTTGTTCTCCGGATGCGCCCGCAGATCACGATGCGTGGGCTGCTCCACATACTGAATCCGGTCAAAGGCCGCTGGGGACCGAGTCTGCACCTGCTTCAGGAAGTCAACAACATAGGCCGCATTCGGACATTTCTCGTTGAAGTCAACGGAATACCACCACTGCTGGCAGCCCCGTTTGGCCTGAGCCTCTTCCGCAACCGTATTGACGGCGAGCGTTCGTTCGACATCCCAGGCAAAATTGTCACCCGCCAACTTGATCTTCAAATGAGTCAATCCGTTGAAGGCGATCCACTGACCCAGCGTCTCGGGAAGACCATCCCCGATTTTTTTGGTCACCTCGGCAGCAGAAAGAGGATCGAGCGCCCCGACCAGATGGTAGAGGGGCATTTTGTCTTTGGGCTGCCTGAGCGTGTATTTGTCGAGGTATTCCCCTTTGAACTGCCCGTCGAGATATTCCGACAGGTCGTAGTTCATGAATTTTGAGGTCAACGTATCGAAACTGTTGAGGTTGTGCAGTCGACCATAGGCATCGTGCAAAGCGGCATCAAAGGGACTGGCGGCCACCAGTTGTGCCAATTCCGGCATCGGTTCGGCCAATTTCAGCTGCGTTGCCAGACGTTTGGCAAGATGGTCATACTCGGCAGACAAGTGATAGACCAGATCAATCGGATGGCCAAATTCACTGCAGGCCCCAGCCAGATTGACGATCTCTTCCGCAAACCGCAGCATCAACCCTTCGCTCTGTTCCGGGGTCACCCGATCGGAAGGCCAGGACCAGATATTTCCCAAAGGCATGCTACCAAATCCGCTGGCGTGCCGTTTTCCGTCACGAGACTCAACTTCAACATCAACGTTGAGCACCAGCGTCTTTTCGATCACACGGCCACCAAACTTCAGCGGGGCCCGAAAGGGGAGTGTCTCAACAGCGCACTCGGCAGTCTTGATACGGATGTCCGTCGCTTTCGACATGGTCCTCGAAACTTTTTGGAAAGAGGTCGAATGAAAAGTGGAATCGCTCACTTCGCGATCTTATCGGGAGTTACCAATCCATTCAAGAAGCGAATCGGGATTGTCGGCATCGAATCCGAATAACCTGGTTCGAGTTTTTTTACGCAACCGATTCCAGATCAGAAATATCGCAAGCAAGCGGTTTCCCGCCAACGAATCACCGAATGCCTCATGTCACCTCCCCAAAATTACCGTGTGATCTGTCTTCAACACCTGCCCCCCCCTTCGTGATTGGCGAGACCCTGTCGGCCAACGTCAATGATTCTCGGGCTCCCGTTGGTTTCCCTCGAAACTTCCGGTTACGAAGCCGTTTGCTTTGCGGATAGTATTTCCGTGCATCCTTTTTGCGTTAATCGAACCGCAAGACAGACCCAGCGGGGAATGAACTCAAGGAATCGAATGTTGTCGTGGCAAAAACCGTCTGACAAGTCCGTTCGCCGCTTCTTAGCGAAACAGTCGGCGCTGGACTTGAGTTATCCTGAGGTCGGAGCAACCGCAACGACGCCCCCTGCGCGTTATGTCGTAGATCACACCCGCATCAGGCTAGGCGAGGGGGAGTCGGTGTTTCGGTCGGCCATCGTTGCTCTGCGAAAATGGGAACAATTTCATCTCGGTTGGGTCGAAGCGTGGCCCTCGAATACGCCCATCCAAACCGGCGAGGATGTGGCGGTGATGGGGCAAGCCCTCGGCATCTGGTGGCTCAACGCCTGCCGTATCCTCTACGTCGTCGACGAGCAAGGACCGATCGCCAGGTTCGGCTTCGCTTACGGCACGTTGCCCGGCCATGTCGAGAGCGGCGAAGAACGATTCTTGATCGAGTGGGACCCGAGCGACAACAGCGTGTGGTATGACATCCTGGCATTTTCCCGTCCGAACCACATCTTGATCCGGCTGGGATACCCCGTAGTTCGACGTACCCAGAAGCGATTCGGCCGCGAGTCGGCGTCGGCCATGTTCAGAGCGGTCAACGGGGCATTGCCGATCCCGAAAATCTGCCAGATTACGGCGTGATCATCAACGGTGAGTTGAAAACGACTTGATCGGTCAACGAACCAGCGAAGTCCTCTCCGGGATTGCGCTGGTATTTTTCGTAGAGACTCTGGTAGACACGCTGGTGGAGACGCTGAGGACACTGCACTGTGGAGACGCTGCCCGAGCCTATCCAAGAATGATGACCCGAATCTGTTGAAGGCGAGCTCAAAACGAACAAAGTCTCGTGACCAAGCCTCATCACGCTAAGAAACTTTCATTTTCGCATTTTACAAACGATTTCCGCTCGTTGAGTCTTTTCCCCCTTGTGAACCGGCACCAGGCACCGCGTGACGATTAAAAAAAAGCTTCGTCCGGCAATCGCCAGTACCAGCGGGCTTTTTCTCCTTTTTCCTGCACTTTGTTCGTCTGACAGCCCAGACTCCGAAACGCTCTTCGCAGTAACGCTTCACCGATCTCGTTCTCGGCCGCCTCGGTTTGAAGCTCGAACACAGCCACCTTTCCGCTGCGCAGTCGTGCATGCAGCCAGTTCGCGGCACGATCATTTTCGAATTGCTGCTCTCGCGCCAGAGGATCTTTCGGGGCCATGATCGCCTGCCGTAAAAACTCCTCACCCTGAATCCCGTCCGGTTCTTCATCCCAGGCGATTTTCCCCTGAGACAGGCTATACGCAAACCCATGGGGATTCATGTAGCGCGTCTTTTTGATGGGGACCAACCTTCGTCCGTTGGCGACATCCAGGTCACGCACGATCATCCAGACCGATCGCGC
>CAMBQP010000349.1 GCA_945869955.1 Schlesneria paludicola DSM 18645 | reverse complement strand
TCAATCCCCCGTGACAATCTGCGAAACCACGACCGCCCAAACAAAAAAAGAATGGTTCTCGCATGTGGACAGTCAATCACACACGAAAAGCAAGAAATCTCTGTAAACGAAATTTTCCGCAGATGAGCGTAGCCAGAATTTGTTCGGTTTTCAACCGATTCCCCTCCTGCTTGACCGTCTGTTGAAAAACGGGGATAGGTACCTCGCACTCGGTATCATTCCCGTCGTTTTTGGATTTCGGTCGGAGCCAGCCCCCGTTTTTCACAACCGATTCCCCTCCTGATTAACCGTCTGTTTAACGCAGCAACCTGATGCAAGACGGCCCCGGCTGTGACTGCGGTTCCCCCACCGATTTCAATCGCCCCGTTTGAGGATCGATGCGAAACATCGCCACGTTGTTTCCGGGCATGTTGGCACACAACAGCAAACCACTATCGGCAGTGATCGCCAGGTTCTGCGGCCCCTCACCCAGGCTCGGCTCAATCCCGATCAGGGTCAATTGCCCCTCTGCGCCAATCCGATAAGCGGCAATACTGTGATGCCCGCGATTGGTGCCATACAGGAATCGGCCATCAGGAGTCACTTTTAAATCGGCACAATAGCTGGTCCCCTGGAAATCCGCGGGCAGTGTCGAAATCGTTTGTCGCTCGGTCAACTTTCCCGCTTCGGTGTCATAGTCAAATACCGAGATCGCATTCTTCAATTCGTGAATCACGTACACCGACTTGCCATTCGGGTGAAACGTCAGATGGCGTGGTCCACCACCCGCCACCACTTTGGTGAATTCGGGTTGATGACGCGCTAGCGTCGCTGTCGCAGCCGTCAGCCGATATCCCAAAATCTGGTCGATCCCCAGATCGGCCGCAAAGGCAAACCGATTGTCGGGACTGATCACAAAACAATGAGCATTCGGGCCCCGCTGACGAGCCGGGTCGATGCTGGATCCCGCATGTTGAAAAAACGAGACCGATTCCCCCAGTGACCCATCCGTTCGGACCGGGAACGAGGCGACGTTTCCTGTCGTATAATTGGCAACCAGCACCGTTTTTCCGCTGGCATCAATGTCGAGATAACAGCTGGCCGAACCCCGAGTCGACTGCCGGTTCAGCAGCGTCATCCGTCCGGTGAGTCCCTCCAGCGCATACGCCGCCACCTGCTCGGGTTCACTGCTACCGAAATTTCGGGCATGAATCGCATACAGGAATTTTTGATCCTTTGAGACCACGGTAAAGAACGGATTCTCGATTCCCGTCGTCCGATGAACCGGCTTCAATCGTCCGTTGACCTGATCCAGCTGATAGGCCTGAATGGCTCCCTTGTCACCCGGTGCAAATGACGAGACCAACACCAGCGGCTCGTCCCCAAACGTAGAATCCATGAACCCTCCCAGGATCAAACTCGAAATGAAACAAGACAACATGAGGATTCGAAGGAACCCACTGTGGCGGCGACCAGCACCAGACCGACCTACCCGATTCGGACGCGGAACCGTGGGGACCGGATCAGGATAGCCCGGATTCGGAAACGATGGCGAACCGATCTCAACGTTGCTTTTGAATTCACGCACAATGCGACCTCGTCAACAGGTGGACCCAGTGAATGGTGAAAAAACCGATTGACAACCTACCACAATCGCCCGTCCAAACGGCAGGTTCGACAGGCGGAGTCAGATTGTTTTTTGGAATTTCGCTCGGCCCCAGCCGAGCCGACATAAAACGGGGTGACATCCCCGAAATCCAGGTTTAACGACAAGCCCAGTGCGCTGCGGTGAAAACCCGGTTGATCCAGTCAGCGTAAACTGGGCGAGCTGCCGGGGATCCCGTTTCCGTTTGAAAAACTCTTGGAAATACGATGAGTCACGCTCATCCCATTAACTCGTTCGAGGGGAGTTCCGGATTCTCGAATTTACGGGTCTGCTCGACACCCGTGACGGGCAACCCCGTCGGATCCAGCATGCCGATCTGGACCAGAACCGAAGCCTGATCCCAATAGATCCGTTCGCTGGCGATCTGATCCCCCTCGAATTGCACCGAGACCACCATCGGAACTTCCACCTTCCGGTGGGTCGGCGGCACCCCCGGCAGCATCCAGTCCATCACGATATCATGAGTGAACGAAAACACGAACTCGTCAATCAGCCGGTCTTTGCCCACCGTTCGGGCCAGCAGACGCAGCGTGGTATCGGTGGGCATCTTCGGAATGAAATGCTGACCGTAAAACGCGATCATCTCGTCATGGCCACGACCCCCGGTCATCACCGGAACGTGGTTAACAGAATTATGCCGCGACATCGTGGCGACCGTCGCGGCAGCATCTTTCGTGGCGAATTCGAGTTGGGTATGCAGCTCCCACAGGCGAATCATGTCAGCTTCGGTCAATGCGGTCTTCATGGTGCCTCGTGGTCCGTGTTCCGTGGTTCGTGAATTGGTTTCTACCGAGCAGGATGCTCTTTTTTCCAGGCGCGGCCCATGGCATCGGCCGCCAGGATCGCATCGGCCACCATGTCGGGCCGGACTTCAAACGGTTCATTGTGCATCGTATCGTTTGCGGCGGTGGCACGGATGGCGATTTGGCTCAGAACGTCTTTGGGCAACTCTGCCAGACCAATGTCGGCCAGGGTGATCGGCAGGCCCACCTCGGTGGCGAAACTCAAGACGCGACGGACGACCGAACGAGGCTGTCCCTCCAGCACCAACTGGGTCAGCAATCCGAAGGCGACTTTTTCACCATGCAGGTAATTGTGTGTCCCTTTGGCGGTGGTCAAGCCGTTGTGAATGGCATGAGCGGCTGCCAGCCCGGACGACTCGAACCCAATCCCCGACAGCAGCGTGTTCGCTTCCACCAGTCGTTCCAGCGCGGGGGTCACCACCTGCGTTTGGACCGACCGGAGCGCATCGGCACCATCCGCCAGGAGGGTACGGTAGCACAGCTTCGCCAGGGCGAGGGCACTTTGCGTCGATAAGCCGCCGCGCAGGTTCTTGATCCCCCCGTCAAAACAGGTCTTGGCCTCGAACCACGTCGCCAACGCATCCCCCATCCCCGCCACCAGCAGACGGGGAGGACTTTGGGCAATGATCTGCGTATCGACCAGAACCAGATCGGCGTTCTTACGATGAAAGCGACATCCCTGCACAATCCCCTCGTCCGAATAAATCACCGACAACGCACTACAGGGTGAATCGCTGGAGGCGACGGTGGGACAGTTGACGATCGGCAAATTCAAATCGGCAGCGACGGCCCGCGCCGCATCAAGAACTTTGCCACCACCCGCTCCAATGATGACCTGAGATTTTTGTTGCTGAGCGACCTGCTTGATCCGCTCGATCTCTGCCAGCGAACATTCGCCACCAAATTCATGCACGCTGTACGCAATCCCGGCTTCCGCCAGGGTGCTGTTCCAGGTTTCGGACAGCAATCGAATCGGGGATCGGCTACTGACAATCAGTGCCGGGCCGCTCAATCCTAACCCGGTCATTTCCGCGCCAAGAGCCGCAGTCGCGTTCTTGCCTTGCGTATAGCGACTCGGCGAACAGAAGACAGAGAGCATGCAATCGCCTTTGGGTGGGATTCAAAAAACAAAAAACAAATCACAAACAGGTCGTTCGGGGAGGTTGCGTCTGTGGTGTTCGACGCCGTCCGAACGCTGTCTGGATGTCAGGGTTAGAAAAAACTAGCAGATCCCGTCACGTTTTCCAACAGGCTCCCCCTTAGGCTTCAATCCTGCCTTCAACGGGGGGACCGCTTGGGACCGAGAAGACTTCAGGGAAGGTGTCGGCGGTTTCCGAGCAGTCCCGAGTGACCGCAGCTCGTTTGTTCCAACATGGGTTGAGTCGATCCCGATCCTGTCCTGATTCATTGTCACTCCGTTCGGCGGAAAAGACGGGACTGGTTGGCCAGCACTCAGGAGGCGGAAGCCCAGGCTCTCTTTTCGTTCACTCGGGGCGTACCAGTCTTGTCGACCACCCTCGCTCGGGATTGATGACGCATCCACGCGACTTTCACCCCGTTGGGGTTCTGGGTTGTTGTCGTGCCGGGTTCCAGGGGCTTACGCCCCTGGCTATTGACTTTCGTCCCTTTGGGACTAAGACGCAGAACACGCGGGAAACTTAACTCCTGATTGTGCTGGTGCACCTCACTTGCACCGATTGCACCTATTACATCTTACATCTTTCACAAAACTTTCACCTTTGTTTGCGCTGCGAATGTCCGAAGTCTGGTCACATTCCTGGAATTCCGACCCACCGCTACGCCGTCCGTTCCGGCACCTCCGTCGGCAGGCTACCGCCGTGCCGACTACGGGCCTCCA
>CAMBQP010000348.1 GCA_945869955.1 Schlesneria paludicola DSM 18645 | reverse complement strand
ACTTTAAAGGACGGGACCGCCGAAAATACTCAAAAACTGGTTGATGCCTGTTTTCACTACCTGAAAAATCATCCGGGAGTCGCGTTTTTTGCTGCCGGGCCGGTGGTTGCCGAATTGGATCGGCCAGTCAATGTCCGTGATTTCCACGTCGGGTTGCTCGTCGTATTTCAGTCAAAACAGGATCACGACACGTACCAGACAGCGGCCGATCATTTGAAGTTCATCGAAGAAAATAAGCCGACTTGGGAAAAAGTTCGCGTCTTCGATACCTATTCACAGGCTTGAAGTTCTTCACAGGCTTGAAGTTCACAGGTTCATCGGCTTGGCGTTTTCCTTGTCCGGAAGCCAGGTCGCTACGGATCAAACGTCAGGGAACAGGCCAGCGAACGGATCCGAGCCCTGAGGCTTTGATCCTTGCTGGCCGGTTATGACGGACTTCAGAACAAGAAATCGGTTTCGTTACTGGCAACGGATTCGCTACGGAAAACGGTTTTGCGAGCGGAAAACCGTTGCGCCAAGCGCCCCCGTGATTTGCTCAGTCTCCCCTCTCCCGCATACAATCAAGACTTCGATTTGAGACTCGAGTTCATCCGCTTCGATTGTCAGAGGCGGTCTGCTCGTCCCACCACGTGAGATTTGGATTTTTGCAGCATGTCGCAGCACGATATCGGTTTGATTGGATTGGCCGTAATGGGTCAGAACCTGGTTCTGAATATGGCCAACAATGGCTTTTCGGTGGCGGTTTATAACAGGACCACTGCCACAACGGATGAATTCACCGGCGGCTTGAAAAACGAGCCTGCCGATAAAGTTCATCCGGGGACGAGCGATCGAATTCAGGGATATCATACTCTCGAATCCTTCGTCCACAGCCTGAAATCGCCGCGACGCGTGATGATCATGGTCAAGGCGGGGGCTCCGGTTGACGGTGTGATCGAGCAACTCAAACCACTGCTTTCCCCCGGAGATATCCTCATCGACGGCGGGAATTCGGATTTTGTCGATACCAATCGTCGCGATCAGGATTTGCGCAAGGGTGGCTTGCGTTTTATTGGGACGGGGGTTTCTGGAGGTGAGGAAGGGGCATTAAAAGGCCCGAGCATCATGCCGGGGGGCCACCATGACGCTTGGCCGTTTGTCAAAGACATCTTCCAGAAAATTTCGGCGAAGGTTGGTCCCAAGCACGATATTCCCTGTTGTGACTGGGTCGGTGATGCGGGGGCCGGGCACTACGTTAAGATGGTCCATAACGGGATCGAATACGGCGACATGCAGCTGATCTGTGAAGCTTATTTCATTCTAAAAAATGCATTAGGGCTGACCAACGCCGAGCTGTATCAGGTCTTCAAGTCCTGGAATGAAGGAGAGCTCGAAAGTTACCTGATCGAAATCACTCGCGACATTTTCAGTGTCACAGACAAAGAGACGGGTGAGCATCTCGTCGATAAGATTCTGGATACCGCTCAGCAGAAGGGGACCGGAAAATGGATGAGTCAGCATGCACTGGATCTGGGCGTGCCAACCACCTTGATCACCGAAGCGGTTTACGCTCGATGCCTTTCGGCACAGAAAGAGGCACGCGTACGTGCAAGTGCGATCTTGCAGGGGCCCGCAGACGCCAAGTTTACCGGTGACAAACAGCAATTCATTGAAGATGTTCGTCAGGCGCTGTACGCATCGAAGCTTTGCAGTTACGCACAGGGATACGTCCAGCTAGACGCCGCGGCGAAGGAGTTTGGCTGGAAGCTGAATAACGGAAATATCGCCTTGCTCTGGCGCGGTGGCTGCATCATTCGCTCGCGGTTCCTGGGGGATATCAAGGCCGCGTTCGATAAGAATCCCAGCCTGGAAAACCTGCTGTTGGACGATTTCTTCCGGGATGCCGTGCAGAAGGCACAGCCAAGCTGGCGTCGCGTGATTGCCACCTCGGTCCAGCTTGGTCTTCCCGTTCCGGTATTTGGTGCGGCACTGAGTTATTTTGACGGTTATCGCCAAGGGCGTCTCCCCGCCAACCTATTGCAGGCGCAGCGAGACTACTTTGGAGCTCATACCTATGAACGGACCGATAAACCTCGCGGTCAGATGTTTCATACCGAGTGGATTCAGGACCGCAAGTTGAGTTGATCCTGATGTTTCTGCTGCTGAGTCTTGATTGACCCTCATCTTGCTTCGGCAGGATGAGGGCTCATTTTTGCGAGGAAATCGAGGTCGATTCCGTGAGGGTCTCATGTGGGAACTGGTGGACACCCGACCGGTTTAGCGAGTTTTAACGGGACACAGTTTATCGGGACGCAGCAGTTGGGGAATGGCGGTCGAGTGGAATGGGGGAATGGAGTGACGGGTGTCAAGTAGATTTCGCGCTGAGCGGAAGATCGATGACACCCGCTGTTCTTCGCAACAGCATGGGCATGATCAGGGAGTCGTTGGGGATGCGATGTGAGTTTCTTGGACCTGATTCGAGTCTGTGGAGTCGGTTTCTGGCTGACTCGACCCACGACTTTTATCATCTGCCCAAATATGTCGAACTCAGCACCCGCGATCGCCTGTGTGCTCCCGATGCGAATGGGAAATGCCTGGCGTTTCATGCAGAGGATGATGATGGGCATCGCTTCCTGGCGACGCTGATCATTCGGCCGCTGCCAGCATCGTGCGAGTCCTCAACACCGCTGTTTGATGCGATCACTCCCTATGGTTATGCGGCACCGCTGCTCATTAATTCGGGTTCGGGTCCCATTGAGCCCTTTCTCGACGAAGCGATCGTTCAGTTCGCGGAGGGACTGCGAGCCCAAGGGGTCGTCAGCGCGTTTGTTCGTTCCCATCCGACCATCCCGCTGCCGATGGAGACCCTGCAAAAATTTGGTTGCGTTGTGCAGCATGGGCAGACCGTTTACATCGACTTGACTCAGCCTCACGAAGAGTTATGGCATCAGACGCGAGCGGGTCATCGGAGCGAGATCAATCGGGCGCGTAAGAAGGGTTTTACCGTCGAGATTCAGTCAGACTGGAAGGATTTTGAAGAGTTTTTTCGGGCTTACACCGAGACGATGCGTCGAGTCAGCGCGAATGAACATTATTTTTTTCCTCGGGAATACTTCACGCAGCTACGTGAAGCGATTGGCGATGTGTTGCATCTGGCCATCTGTCACAAAGACGGTGTCGTCACCTGCGGGGGAATTTTTTCCGAAGTCTGTGGGATTGTGCAGTATCACCTGAGCGGCACCACGGAAGAATTTCACAGCCAGTACCCGACCAAAGTGATGCTCGATGCGGTCCGAACGTGGGCCAAAGAACGTGGCAATCAGACGATGCATCTCGGCGGTGGTTATGGGGGGACCGAAGATTCGCTGTTTGCATTCAAGGCCGGTTTTTCGCATTACCGCGCCCCGTTTTACACTTGGCGGCTGATTTCGGATCCGTCGAATTATCAGCGTCTTTGTCAGCAGTGGGAAGCACGAACAGGAAAAGCAGCCAGTGCTCCAGACGGTTTTTTTCCGGCATACCGAGCCCCCTGATTCCCGGCAATCGGGTGGTCTGGATTTTCGAGGAACAGTGGATGTCAACGCGGTTTTTGATCATTGACGGTTATAATCTGCTCCATGAAGCGGGACTGGCCCGTGCGAAGTATGCTCCGGGTGATCTGGCCCAGCAGCGGCGTAAACTTCTCACAAAAGTCGCCCAAAGATTGACGGGTGACGAGCGTCAACGATGTACCGTGGTGTTTGATGCGATTGATGCCCCTGCAAATCTTCCTGCCCGCTTCAAATATGAAACGATGACCGTTTTATTTGCCCCCCCCGGGCACGAAGCGGACGAAGTGATCGAGCGTTTGGTCAGCGAGCATTCGGCTCCGCAGCGATTAACGGTGGTGTCGAGCGATCATCGATTGCAAACCGCGATTCGCCGTCGTCGGGGAATTGGGGTTGATAGTGATGTGTTTCTGGAAAATCTGGAGTCGCCGCTGCGCGAAGTCGGCCCGTTGAAACCCCATCGAGTCGCCGCAGGGAACACTCGCGATGACGAAACGGATCTCCGGTTCTGGATGCAGGAATTTGAGGGAATCTCGCCGGAAAAGCTGAATGCCGAAGTGATTTCGCAGTCTGGCGAACGAAAAACGGACTGGGACCAGCAGGTAGAGCAATTGCAGCGAGACCTGCAGAATCCGCAGTCGCTGGATGACTGGCTTGCTGAACCTGCCAGGCCTGATCCTATTCCGTCAAAGCGGGGAAAGAAATAGGTTTTCTGATGGTTTTTAGAACGCTGACAGGTCTTTTGTTCGGGTTTTGTGACAGGCTTCCTTTTCACGCCGCATCCT
>CAMBQP010000347.1 GCA_945869955.1 Schlesneria paludicola DSM 18645 | reverse complement strand
CGAGA
Source organism: Schlesneria paludicola DSM 18645 (assembly GCA_945869955.1). Taxonomy (GTDB): domain Bacteria; phylum Planctomycetota; class Planctomycetia; order Planctomycetales; family Planctomycetaceae; genus Schlesneria; species Schlesneria paludicola_B. The sequence goes on along the minus strand of CAMBQP010000347.1, from coordinate 4,351 downwards.
AACAAAGTTCCCCCATGGCACTGTTCAAATTTTCCGATCCGCTTTCGTTCCGCCCCTGTAAACGAGCCTCGTTCATGCCCGAACAGTTCACTCTCGAGCAGGTTCTCGGGAATTGCAGCGCAATTAATCGCGAGAAAAGGCTGTTCCGCTCGCTTGCTGTACTGATAAATGGCCCGTGCGACCACTTCTTTTCCGGTACCACTTTCACCGAGAATCAGTACGGTCACACTTTGTCCGGCAACCCGGCCGATCTGGCGATATACCTCTTGCATGGCGGGGCACTGTCCGACGAGTTGATCGCCATCGTTGGTCAGCGGATTGGCTGCAATCGTCGCAGATGTTCTCGACATCCGTGATGAGACCAGAGCCCGCTCAACCACCATCTGCACCTCGTCGACTTGCAGCGGTTTCAACAGGTATTCAAAGGCCCCTTTCCGCATGGCCTCAATCGCCGTATCCGCAGTTCCCTGCCCAGTCATTAAGATTACCGGAATCTTTGGGTCCAAGGCATGGAGATCCTGAAGCAGCTTCAATCCGGTACTGTCCGGCAACCGAATGTCGGTAATCACAACGTCAAACGACCCCTGACGAAATCGCTCGATCGCCTCTTTCGCCGTGGTCGCCGTCGACAACGAAAACGCTTGCTCCGCAAAGGCATAACGAAAACACTCCAAAATCAAGATGTCATCGTCGACGATCAGCAAATTGGGGAGTGATTGCATTTCAATTCCATCCGTTTCATTTTGAGGCAAACTGAATCGCTGCAGACGAGTGTATCGCATTTCGCCCATTGCAAAAACCCATTGACCCGCCCATTGCCTCTGAAAAAAAACGAGAATCAGATTCGACCGCCAAATTGAGTCTGGCCTGAGGCTGGGAATTCATCATGATACGTTTACTGAACACAAAAAACCATAAGTTTTTTTATTTTTTTAAGGCATCCCTGTCGAAAAACTCTAGCGAGGGTGTGTCGTGAGCGTCTGGGTAAGGACCTCGAGCAACTGACTGTCCGTGTAAGGTTTGGAAAGAAATGCGGCGGCACCTCGCTCCATCACCTCGGTTTCTCGTTTTACGGTCCGCAGGCCGCTGCAACTGATGATTTTGATTTGAGGATTGATTTCGAACAGCGCGTCCATGGTTTGCAGCCCGCTGAGGCCCGGCATCATCATATCCAGCAAGACTGCGGAAACCTGATGATGGTATTCCCGATATTTGGAAATCGCGGACATCCCATCACTGGCCATTAACACGCGATAACCCGCCGCTTCTAAAACGCTGCCAGACATCGACAGGATTGCCTCTTCATCGTCGACCAGCAGGATGCAATATCCTCGACCTGATTCGATCGTCGTGGTCGGGGCCGAGGACGCGAAAGCTTCCAGGTCCGGTGCAGCCGGAAGATAAATCGAAAACTTGGATCCGCGACCCACTTCGCTATAGACGGTAATGAATCCTCCGTAACTTTTGACAATCCCCTGGACTGTGGCCAAGCCCAATCCGGTCCCTTTTCCAATCTCTTTCGTCGTGTAGAAGGGGGTGAAAATCCGATCCAGCACTTCATGGCTCATCCCCATCCCCGTATCCGAAACCGAGAGTAATAAATAAGCCCCCGGTTCGGCATGCGGATGAATTTGGGAGGCATTGCCATTCAGTACGATGGATTCCGCCTCGATCGTTAAGACGCCCCCATCCGGCATTGCATCACAAGCATTGATACTGAGATTCATCAGGATTTGTACGAGTTCCGTCGAGTCTCCCAGCACCACGGAGCCATTCTCGGCCACTTTGGTCTGGATTTCCACGGACTTCAGCAAGGTATGTTCCAGTAACCCACGTGTTTCGCGAATGATCTGACTGATTCTCACAGGGGCTTGGTCGCCTCGGACCCCTCCGGCAAATGAAAGGAGCTTTTGAATGAGGGCCGCGCCGCGTTGAGCACTGGCCACCATCGTATTGAGTAAGGGTTGAGGATTCGTGGGTGCCCGGTCACTGGACAACAGATTGGCCCCCATCAGAATCGGGGTGAGGACATTGTTTAAATCATGCGCGATACCGCTTGCCAACGTTCCGATGCTCTCCAGACGCTGGCTACGGTGAGAATACTGCTCTTGCTTTTTTCGAATCGTCAAATCGATATCAACACAGAGATAACCTTTAATCGCACCGGAATGACGCCGGATGGCGGTGCGACGATGATCGACAATGACGCGCTTTCCAGAGCGAGTATTCATCGTGACCTCACCAGACCAGAAGTGATGCTCGTTTGTCGCAGCCAGGACTTCCGCTAATTTTTCCGCATCAAACTGACAGATCAAGTCGTTGGCATTGAGCCCCACGGCCTCTGCCGCAGTCCAACCGAAAAGTCGAGTTGCACCCTGATTCCAGTAGGTAATCGTTCCGTCGAGGTCGATGATCCGGACCGCATCGGAAACCTGATCCAACATTTGCGACTGTTGTTCGATTTGTTCCCGATACTTGACCGCCTCGGTGACATCTCGCAAAATCACCGTGTAGATCCGCTGGTTCCCGGTGCGGTTATGGGAAATCGACGCTTCGATCGGAAACTCTTCACCAGAAGCTCTCAGCGCCATCACAGTCCGCTGAACACTCATTCGTCGTGTTGGTTTTAACTCGCGACCGAATTGCTCAACATGTTGCCAATGTTGCGACGCAAATTGCGGCGGCATCAATCTTGAGATCGGCTGCCCCATCATCTGATCAGCCTTCCAGCCGAAGATCAATTCCGCAGCCGGGTTAAACAAAATAATTTGTTGCTGTTCGTCGATGGAAATGATGCCATCCATCGCGGACTCGATGATGGTCCGTACCTGAATCTCGTCATCCGGGCTTTCCCCGTCCAGCGGACGCTGTCCAGCACGATTTCGCAGTACGATCAGCACCGCCATACTGCCATCCGATTGAGGAAGGGGGCTGGCAGAAATCGCCACGGAAACCTGTCTTTGGTCACGCCGGTGAATGGGAAATGCGACCGGATGTTCCTGTTGGCCACTCGAGATCACCCGCTGAAAAAAAGGTTCGAGCAACAGTCGTGATTCGGGGGGAATGAAATCCCACAGTGAAACTTGGGATAACCCGGCCGGATCCGTGATGCCCAACATCCGCAGACAAGTTTCATTGGCAAACGCAATCTGATCCTGATGGTGAATCATGACTGCATCGGGAATCAGCGCAATCATGTGCCGAAAAGGGATAAGGCTATCGAGAAAAACGGCGGGCTGACCAACATGCGATTCGACCATCAATTTGCCACCTGAAAAAATTTCGCCAGCAAAAACAGAAAAGATCGGAAAAAAAGAGACGGGTGGCGAACGTTCTTAGGAAAAACATTCGGCAGGGACTGGGTGAAATCAGTTTTCTGAATTGCGGCACGGAGCGTGCTATCCCCAAGAATACCACAAACGAAATCTTCAGCAAACCAAATCTTGAATTGAGTTTTCATTCACGAGTACGAAACGACCAGAAACAGGAAAGTGAAAAATGCAAAAACAAGCGATTGCCGAGCCTTCTTTTCAGGAACGGGCCAGAATGATTGTCGCGGATGTACGCCATTCGCGCCTCAACCGCAACATCAGTCGCCGAACTCGTCAACACGCGAAAAATAGCCTTCGGACACTGAGGTTGCATCCCAGGTTCACCACCGACGGGCAAAATGGAGAGCCAAAGTTTGAGGCGAGGTTGTTATCGGTTCGTTCACAAGCGGGTCAAGCGGGGGTCGTTCCCCTGTCTGGCGTTGCTGGTTCGGATGTCAGCAAACAGGTCCAGGCCGAGTTTCGGGCCTCGAGCTACCCTCTCAGTGGGATTCGTTGCACTTTTGACGGGCATACGCTGACGCTGTCCGGCACGACAACTCGCTACCATTTTGTGCAAATTGCCATCGGTGCCGCTCGGCGTCTGTGTCAACACGGCAGCATTGATTGTCAGATTCAGGTCGTCCCATCGCCGGAGGAATGAACCAACCTATGGATTCACCCGTCCACCCACAACGGTGGAGTGAGCGAGTGTTATCCTGGAAAAGCAACATCACGAAAGAGACGAGAGATTTCGCTTGCCCTGTTTTTTTGGGAGGGGGATCGGCCAACCCTCTCATCATGGAGAGGACTTCCGTTCTCCGAGGAATTCTGGCCAGCTCAATGTCGCCTGTCGTCACGCTCGTCTTCACAACGCTCTCCCCAACAACGCTCTTCCAAAAGTGGAACCCGCATCATGGATCTCGCGATTCGTCGGATTTTGTTTCCCACCGACTTTAGTCCGGCTGCCCGCCAAGCCCAGGACTATGCCTTGGCGCTCGCCGAGCAGTTCCAGGCAACACTCTATGTGCTCCATGCGATCG
>CAMBQP010000346.1 GCA_945869955.1 Schlesneria paludicola DSM 18645 | reverse complement strand
CGCCCCCTGCCCCACCCGCCAAACCGGATACCACCAAACCCAAGGCCGGGCCAAAAATCCTGCCAACCCCCGTGGTGAACGTCCCCCAAAAGCCCGTTCCAAAACCACCCGAGCCCGTGCTGCCCAAGCTGTGATCAACTAGCTGTGATCAAGAGGTCCCGCGAGGTCGAATTCCGAATCGACGGGGATTTCAAACCGGAATTGAAAAGCCAGCCCGCTCCAAATCTTCCTTCGTTAACTTCGTTCCCTTTTGTTCAAAATCCTGATTCTGAGTATCGGATTCCCGTAGAACAAATGGGTTTAGCCGATCACTTCTTCATTCGCTGCCGGTACAGCTCGCGAAAACTCTGTTTCGGCATCGGGGGAAGTTCCCGCTGCTTTCCCCAGACATTGAAGCGGTTATAGACCATGAATCGAGGCAGTTTCGGCAGCAGCCAACGACCAATCCGACCGGAAGTCCCGAACAGCCAGGTGTTCCCCAGCAGCACCCGGGCGAATTTCATCGATGCTCGTTTTGTCCAGGGCAAATGACCCCGGACGGCAATCTCGCGCCGCCAAGTCAGCAATTGCGTGTGCAGATCGATTTTCACAGGACAGACATCGCTGCACGAACCGCACAGACTACAGGCAAACGGCAGACTATGATGCGTGGCAGGATCGCGTGACGGGGCAAGAATCGATCCGATCGGACCGGGAATGGTCGTTTCGTAGCTGTGACCACCGCTCCGGCGGTAGACGGGACAGGTATTCATACAGGCACCGCAACGAATACAACTCAGCGAACGGCGGAAGTCCGGCGATCCCAGGATGTCACTGCGGCCGTTGTCGAGCAGCACGATGTGCATCTCGCCACCCCGCATTGGGCCATGAAAGTGTGAAGTATACGTCGTGATCGGCTGGCCAGTCGCCGATCGCGCCAGCAGACGCAGAAACACACCCAGGTCAGCCCCCCGTGGAATCAGCTTTTCGATCCCCATACAAGCAATGTGAACTTTGGGGAGTGAAACACCGAGATCCGCGTTCCCTTCGTTGGTACAAACCACGAATCCCCCGGTGTCGGCCAGGGCAAAATTGACTCCGGTGATTCCGACATCCGCATTCAGAAACTTGCGGCGCAGTTCATCCCGTGCGGCGTTCACCAGATAAGGGGGATCGGTAGCCCCCTTATCTGTTCCCAGGTGCTTATGGAACAATTCCCCAATCTCTGCCCGCTTGATATGAATGGCGGGCATCACGATATGCGAAGGGGGTTCATTGCGCAGTTGGACAATCCACTCCCCCAAATCCGTATCAACCACTTCAATCTGATTCCGTTCCAGAAACGGATTGAGGTGGCATTCTTCTGTGAGCATCGATTTGCTCTTTACAACCTTTTTGGCTCCGTGCTTCTGAATGATATCCAGCACGATTTGATTGTGTTCGGCCGGGGTTCGTGCCCAGTGAACGGTAGCCCCCATCTTAGTGGCATTCCGCTCGAACTCTTCCAGATAATCCGCCAATCGGGACATGGTATGCAGCTTGATCGCCGAGGCCCGTTCGCGCAACTCTTCCCACTCCGGCAGGGACGCAGCGGCTTTATCCCGTTTTGTACGGATAAACCACAACGACTGGTCATGCCAGTGTGCACGGGAATCATCGGCAACAAACGTGGTTGCGTTGTCTGCGTGTTCATGATGTACGGAGGTTTGAGTCATCGTCTCTTACTTATAAAGATCACTCAGGGGTTTCGGCCAGTCTCAATCGGCGAAACGCCAGATCGGTGGTCGGATCATGCCCCTGCAGGCTGAGATGCCCAGGAGCCAGACGAAGTCCTTCACGTGGGTTGTCATTGGCAGGACGCTCGTCGGTCCAGTCCACCACTTGAATCCCATTGACCCAGGTGGAAAAATGAGCCCCATCGGCGATCAGTGTCGCAGACGTCCATTCTCGGTCATTGGAAACCACGCGTCGAGCCGAAACCCGCCGAAAAATGGCACCCGTCCCATGATCTTCGGGCCGATTTCGGTCACCCTCTTTGATCCCGTTATGAATTTGAAATTCGTATCCATGCGAAGGAGTCTCTTCGGTCCCTTTCATCGCACGAAAGAAAATCCCACTGTTCAGTTTGTCGCCGTGCGTGATCGCATCAAACTGCAGCACGAAGTTTCCAGCGGTCATTTCCGTCTCGAGAAAACCTCGACCATTCAGGACCTGAATCGCTTCCTCTTTCACCGTGAACTGACTTTGCGAGCCGGGAACATCATGCCAACCATTCAGCGTTTGGCCATCAAACAGGGGTTGGGCCCCCAGGGGTTTCAGAAACAGATTGCGAAACTCGATCTTGCCACCTTTCATCTGTAAGCCGATATGCCCCGTTTTTAAGGGGACCGGTTCCTGATCGGTGTATTCCAGCACCTGCTCGCCATCAAATTGAACCACGATTCGATCCCCCTCAACCCGAACGTGATAAGTATGCCAGTCACCATCCCCCAGCACCGTTTTGACCGGATTGGCACGTCCCACCAGACTGGCAGTGGCGAAGTTTGGCTTGGAATCACACATATTCAGCTCATAACAGTCGACAGCGGGATTGGTCGGAGTTACGGGAGTACGCAAAAAGAGGCCGCTGTTCCCCCCTTTTTCCAGCCGGTAATCAGCCCGAAGTTCATAATTGGCAAATCGAGTTGTCGTGACCAGTAACCCCTCATCAGTAGCGTCACGGCGATCGGCGGTAATCACCCCCTCCTGCACACTCCACCCGAGCTGGTTATTGGATTTCCAACCAAACAGAGTCTCACCATCAAACAATTTGATCCAGCCCTCGGCCACTTCGGCAGGGGACAAATGGTTGATTCCATCCTCACGCGGAATTTCCAGCGGGGGAACCGAATTCATTTTGGGGGGCACATCCTGTTTGACTGCGATTTTTTCCCCGACCACCTCGGATTCCTTCGTCGGACGAGCGGTCGCAGCAGCCCCCCCGTTTGGCCCTTGCGAGCACCCACCAAGTATCGCGATCACAAACAGCGGAATCAGGGAGCAGCATCGATTCATCACAGGAAATCCTCGCACTTGTGGGGGGGGCCATCTGGGGTTTCAACGGATGAATCATATACCAAAATTGTCCGCACGCACCTGTCCGCAACCACAAAGTCTGCCACGAGATGATCACGACCTGCTCAACTTCGGTCCCTGCAACGGCAGCACAACGATTGGTCACAGGCTTCACTCAATTCGGAAGGTTGGCCACTCTCACCTTTGTCACCTCTCCGCCCAGAGATTGTCATTGAACCGACTTCGCCCTCAACTTTCATCCGCATCGCGAATTTGCAACGCGATGTGCAACGCGCTGTGGACGTTCCGCATTTGATTTGGCAGCATCACCGTACGTAGTTGGACGCCGCCGTTGGGGTAACATGCATGTCACAGACGGTTGAATTGTCCGACGATCTTGCCAACGCCTTAATCGGCGAAGCATCTCGGTTGGGACTATCGTTACCCGATTACGCTGCTCGCTTGCTCACCTCTTCCCGACCGTTTGCGGCGTCGATTCATGACGGCGCGGAATTCGTGCCCATCTGGCGGGTGAGGGTGAGGGGCTCTTCGAACGTCTAATCACCAAGGAATTTTCAAAAAAAACAAAACATCAACGATCAACGATTCCACTAAAGGAACCATCACCGGTCCGAACAAGGGAATCGTCATGCGTCGCAACACGGCACGGCTTGGGAATCCTCGAAGAAGCAGTACTCTTCGTTTTTTCGGTTCAACGACAAACCAAGTGTGCGGTTGGAAAAATTCAGTTTTCAGTTTTCAGTTTTCAGAATCTTGAAATCTCTTCCTATTCGTGCGATTCGTTTTATTCGTGGTTCACAATCTTCGCATTTTTTGACAAGGATGTGATTCACGAATCAAATGCCGTATTCCACGGATTGGCCTGAACGCTGCTGTAAGAAGCGGGTTACGAAGTCGGTCGAGAACGAGCAGTCCGATCCTCATGGCCGTCAAAGGGAACGGATCAAGGACCGAAGTCGTCCTGTTTGCTGCTCGTCCTGTTTGCTGCTCGTCCTGTTTGCTGCGAAGTCAAGGATTTATACCTCGCGCACTGGGTTTGTGGTTGAACCGTTTTTTCCATGTTGTCCGGTGATACGACATCGTCAAACAGGGCGCATCAAACAGGCGTCGTCGAATTCGTGATGACAGGCTCAGCGACGCTCAGCACTGCTTGTCCCAGAGCGGACAAGCAGTGGCACGCCCCCTACGAAAACTTTCCGGCGAGTGCGTCCTGTTCGATCTGACGCAGCTTATTAAGCCGCCGAAGATGTCGTTCTTCGTTTGTAAACTTGGCGCTCACGAAGGCCCGGACCAGTTCGACCGCGACTTCTT
>CAMBQP010000345.1 GCA_945869955.1 Schlesneria paludicola DSM 18645 | reverse complement strand
TGCTCTGATGGGTGATGGTGCCGTTCGTTTTGTCGGCGATAACATCAATCTGGCAACGTTTCAGAATCTTGGTTTTATTGCTGACGGTCAAGTTCTTGGAGAATTCTGATGAAATGGGTTCATTTACTCACCTTGGCGACCGTGTTGGTTCTGCCTGGGTGTGGGAAAGAATCTGCGCGGTTGAGCATCTACGGTACGATTACCTTAGACGGAGACCCCGTGGAGACCGGTGTGATTACTTTGAAGCCAGCCGAAGGGACGAAAGCCCCGTTGGTCGGCGGGGAATTTACTCGGGGTGCCTACAAAATCGCTACGGCAAATGGCCCGATTGCGGGAAAATACCGTGTCGAGATTCGGTCTCCTGAAGAGTCTCATGAGGAGGTCGTTGTTTATCCCGGTGCGCCGCCGGGTTTTAAGACAATCGAAACCATTCCTGAGGCTTATAACACAAAGTCGAAACTGGAGATCGAGGTTTCCAAGGGGAGTCAAGAACACAATTTCGATCTGATTTCGAGCAGCAAATCGGCTGCGGAAAATCAGAAGAAATAGATTCTCTGTCGGATGTTCATGCTTTCGTATTACCGTGAAGGCCGTCTGGTATTCTTATCAGACGGTTTTCACGGTTCACGATCGCCTTGTAATTAAGGCGTTTATTCAACGGCCATTCTGGCGGGATCGCGCGGAAGATCTCCGCTGACAGCGACGCTTCTCGCAAAACAACCCATGGGGATTCGCGGAATTTGTGGTGCAATCGGGTTGAATTCATCAGGAATATCGGGGTCATCGTGCGTCGATTCTGTATTCTGACAGGCCTGCTGGTCCTGGTCGCGTTATTGGCCATCTGTTCACCCTTGACGGCCAACGATCCGCCGGGGGATTCTCAACCTGCCTACAGCAGGGCAGGAAGCGTCTCCGGCGTGGGACGTTATTTCCCAGGCAAGTGGGGCGTTGTCAGTGTAGAACTGACGAATCCCCGTCCAGATTCCGTGAATCTGCTCAGTCTCTTATCTTTCAAGGACCACCCGGACGTACAATTCGGGCGGCGGATTTGGGTCCCTGGAAATGCACGTCGGGCTACCGTGTATCCCGTACTGACTCCAGCGACATCATCCGCCCAAAGTCGTATTTGGGACCTGCAGTCGTTTCTCTTCGACGGAGATTCTCAGACAGAGACGCCGCTACCTGCTCGACTGGGGGAAATGCAGGTCAGTAGTTTTGTGCCGCTGGGGCACCTCGTTCCCTATACCGCCTTGGTGTCGGATCCGGGATCCGAAGACGAACTCACCAATCTCTTATGGGCGGCCAGACTCTCTCGCCGATTTGTCAAAACGATCGGTACGCTGGATCGCGAACGACTCCCTGCCACCGTCGAAAGTTTGGATGGACTTGATCACCTGATGGTGTCGAGCAATCACGTCCTCCGAGACGTTTCCGCCTGTGCGGCGATTCGGGATTGGATGTACCGGGGTGGCCATGTCTGGTTGCATCTGAATGACTTGGATCCGGATTTGATTGGGCAACTTGTCGGTGACGCCCTGCAGATCTGTGTCGTTGATCGCGTTCAGCGAGAACGACTGCAGATATTCAGTCATGACTCTCGGGGAAAGCAGCCATCGGGAGGTGAACTTCAGTTCGATCGTCCCCTCGAACTGTTACGGGTTGTACTTTCCAACGCGAGAGTTTCGCATTCGGTTGATGACTGGCCGGTTGCCGCCTGGACGAACGTGGGTCGAGGGACACTGCTGGTCACAATGCTGGACGCGTCCGCCTGGGTGCGACCACGAACAAGCCTGGATCAACTTCCCCCAGCGCAGGGGGATACCAACGATACGGTCCAGTTCCTCGCGACAGAACCATTGCGGGATTTGGCGTTCGAGTTTCTGAGCGATCGGAAACAACCCCCGATTTCCCCTGCGGAAATGCAGCGGGTCGTGTCAGAACAAATCGGTTACACGATTGTCAGCCGACAAAAGGTCGCCACCCTATTGGGCCTGTTCTGTCTGGGGCTGATTGTCACAGGAATCCTCCTCTCTCGGCTCGGGCGACTGGAATACATCGGCTTGATTGGGCCCTTGGGCGTTCTCGTCGCCTCGGCAGTTTTGCTCAAGGTGGGGCATGCCTCGCGAGAGGCGATTGCAAAAACCGTTGCCGTAACGCAGTTCGCTGAGACCTCTCCCTATACCGACGAGATTCATGTTTCCGGCCTTGCGGCAACGTATTCAGCGGATAAATCGACCGACTTGCTGACGGCCGATGCGGGGGGCGTTTTCTGGCCAAACCTGGAAGATCGTGCTGGTTCGGTGGCACGGATGATTGCGATAGACCGAGAAAAATGGGAGCTCCGCAACGTGGTACTCCCTGCCGGGCAGCAAATGATGCCGTTTTCCCGGTCCTATCATTCCGATCAATCCGTTCGAGCAGTCGCCACATTCGGGCCGGATGGCTTGACCGGAACGATTTCGTCGGGTCCCTTTGAACAGTTAAGCGATGCTGTGCTGGCGGTTCCCTCGACGCGGAATCTCAGTGTCCAATTGAACGAAGCGGGGGTGTTCCATGTCAGTGCGGATGCGGTGCTGGCCCCAGGCCAATTCCTGTCTGGTGGGTTACTGAGTGACGACCAGCGTCGGCGAATTGAGATTTACAGCACTCTTTTAGATCCTGGCAAGGACCGCGAGCCGTTTCCGACCGAGCCGTTATTACTGGTCTGGGCAAAGCCATTGGAGCTGGGGTTTCAGTTACTGAAAGAGTCCGCTCACGCAGGCTCGTGTTTGATCAGTATTCCTCTGCAGTTAACGGCCCCATTACCTGGAAGTCGAGTTCTCATTCCCGGCCCATTCATTCGCTATCGCGCAGTGCGTGCCGAGGGGGCTGTGGGAGCGGCGAAATCGGTGGCGTTTGATGAACGAAAGCGACGCTGGTCCGGACCGTTTTCGACGGGGCTGGAAACAACGCTGCGATTTCAGTTGCCCCAAGAGGTTCTGCCGCTCCGTCTGGAATCAATTCGGCTGGTGATCAGTATTAAGGCTCCGTCACGGGAATTACAAATTCTCGGATTTGTGGACGGAAAATCGACGTTGCTAGAATCTTATCAAAGTCCTTTAAGCAAAATCGAGCTACAGATTCGACGTGAAGACGTGCTGCAACTCAATGAAACCGGTGAGCTGACGCTGGGGATCAATGTGGGTGACGCTCGTGACGACGAAAGTCACCAAATGCTTGATCCCAGCGCGGCACAAACCTGGAAAATTGACGACGTTCAACTTGAGGTCAAAGGGGTCATGTTGCCACCGTGAAGCAAGCGGGTGAGAAGCCAGTGAGAAGCAAGTTGGGGTCAGCACACCGCCAGCCTGATCTGGAAATCCAATTCTCTTGGTCCCTTTGATGAGGAGGTCTCTTTGACGTTGAGATATCCCGGAGAGGGGATATTGAGTGGATCGGAAGCAATGTTTTGCAAGTCGGAAAGCGGTTCGCTGACAGATGACAATGTGGTTGAAAGAGGGGATCGACAATGGTGGATAATGGCCCGGTGGTGCTGACGGAACGGTTGACAAAACGTTTCAGTGAGTTCGTCGCCGTTGATGATTTGTCGATCTCGCTGGATCGAGGTCGTATCCTGGGGTTTATCGGACCCAACGGTGCCGGCAAGACGACGACAATTAAAATTCTCGTCGGTCAACTTCGTCCCACCAGTGGAACGGCGCGGATTTGTGGACTGGATTGCGAAAAAGAGGCCCAAAAAATCAAATGGATGATCGGATTCATGCCCGACACTTTCGGAGCCTATGAGAACATGCGGGTGCGGGAATACCTTGATTTTTTCGGTGCTGCCTACCAATTACCAATTCGAAAACGGCGAACTCGAATTGAAGAAGTCATGGAGTTTTCCGGTGCGACCTATATGAAGGATCGCTATGTCGAAAGTCTGAGTCACGGAATGAAGCAGCGGGTTGCCATCGCTCGGACCCTGCTGCACGATCCCCCGCTCCTCATTCTCGACGAGCCTGCCAACGGGCTGGATCCACAAGCCCGCATCGAGATGCGTGAATTGCTGCTGAAGTTGGCCGATCATGGAAAAACGCTGATTGTCACCAGTCATATTCTGACCGAGCTTTCCCGGATCTGCGATACCGTCGCCATCATGACCCACGGAAAGCTCAGGGCATTCGGTCCGCTCACCGATGTCATGCGTCAGATCAGCCAGCAGCGGATCATTGAAATCCAGCTGGTAGAAGCGGATCAGATCGAGCGGGCTGCGGTCGAAACGCAGCGGTTTATCGGTTTAGACCAAGCGGTGATCATTTCCAAAACCGAGAGTGCGATTCGTTTTCCAACAACCAAGACCGAAAAAGAGCTGTCAACGCTCGTTGC
>CAMBQP010000344.1 GCA_945869955.1 Schlesneria paludicola DSM 18645 | reverse complement strand
TCGCTGATTCTGCTGCCGAGAAAGGATGCTCGTCATGGCTAATCGATCATTGGAAAATGAAGAACTAACAGCATATCGTACAATTTTTTTGAGTGATGCTCATTTGGGTTGTCATTATGCACAGGCAGAATCACTTTTGCGATTCTTGAATCGCGTCGAGCCCGAAGAGTTGTATATTGTTGGTGATTTTATCGATGGTTGGCGATTAAAGCGGCGGTGGTTCTGGCAAACCGTGTATGTTCAGATTCTTCAACGGTTATTGCATCTGGCTGCTAATGGGACGCAGATCTACTACGCGCCCGGCAATCATGATGAATTCCTCAGAGATTTCTTATGTCATTTCGGACAAATTACGATCGCGGATCAGTTCTTACACCAGACCGCCGATGGGCGTCGCTTTGTCATCTTGCATGGCGATCAGTTTGATGATGTGGAGCGAACTGCGAAATGGCTCTCCGTGATCGGTGCGTTCGCCTATGATCAACTCGTCCTCGTGAATGGAATCGTCAATCAATTTCGCCGTTGGTTCCAGCTCAGCGACTGCCGATTCAGTTCCAATGTGAAGGTTTGGGCGAAGCAGGCGGTCCAATTTATTAGTGATTTTGAACAACGCGTGGTGTGTCATGCCAAGGAATTAGAGTGTGACGGGGTCATCTGCGGGCATATTCATGTCCCTCGAATCACCTCGTTAAATGGAATTACTTATTGTAACACCGGTGATTGGGTTGAGCATTGCACCGCACTTGTAGAGCTCGAGTCGGGTGAACTGATGTTACTGGACTTATCAGGTCAGATTCCAGCCTTATCCTGCCGCGAATCTCGCGATCACGTTGAAGTTTTGGAAGAACCGCAAGTCCAACCCGTTACCCAACATGCTTTCGCTGACGGATTGATGCTGACAGATTCGTAAAGTGTGATCCCGCGTGCGACCACCGGTAGACACCAAGCATCATTGAAAATTGTTCCGAAAATAACCAGGCCGATCGCGGCGACGAATCCCAACAAGGGATGGATCTCAGAGTGCTCCTGAGAACTCGTAACGGCGTCACCGTGAATCAAGAACCTGTCTAAAGATTTGTTGCGAGGACGTGAAATCGAGGTTGAGTTTCGGATGACTGCTGGCCAGTGAGAAGGAGCGATCATGGGAAAGATCTTTTATAGCGTCGCTGGTGAGGGACGCGGGCATGCAACACGAGTCAAAACCGTTGTCGAAGAATTGAAGTCACAACATGACGTCGTGTTATTTGCACCGCATGTGGCTTTTGACTTTTTGAGCCAGATCTATCAGTGGGATGCCAGGGTTCAAGTGCGAAAAATTCCAGGATTGCAATTTTGTTATTCTGGTCGACGGGTCAGCTATCTTCAGTCTGTCACGAAAAGCATTCCTTACCTGTGGGAACTTTCACAACTCGTCAATCAGTTTGAATTGGCGATACGGCAAGAACAACCTGACTTGATGATTACTGATTTTGAGCCCGCCCTACCCCGCGCGGCCAAACGATTGGGACTCCCCTTTGTGAGCTTTGACCATCAACACTTTTTGACGGCATTTGACCTCTCGACGTTGCCCTGGCCACTCTGGCTCAAAGCCCAATCGATCGCCGCTTCCATCAATCTGTTTTACTGTGGTCAGCAAGAGACCATTGTTTCGTCGTTTTTTTCCCTGCCACTGCGAAAACGCTGCAAGAACGTCACTTCCGTCGGTGTGCTGCTCAGGCGGGAACTGATGCTCGCCTCGCCGCGTGATGAGCAACATTTGCTCGTCTATCTTCGTCGATTTGCTCCACCTCGTCTCATGGCGGCGTTACGGGCTTGCGGTCGCGACGTATTCATTTATGGACTGGGTGATCAACCGCGTGACGGAAATCTCTGTTTTTTTGACGTGGATGAATCCGGCTTTATTGATGATTTAGTGAATTGCCATGCGTTGATTACGAATTCCGGAAATCAACTCGTGGGTGAGGCGTTGTCGCTGCGCAAACCGGTGCTCGTCATGCCCGAGGAGGGAAATTTTGAGCAAGCGGTGAATGCCCATTTTCTCACGAAGACGGGTTGCGGGATCGGATACGATGCAAGGTCATTCACGACGGATGATTTGTCGAACTTTCTGGAACAGGTACCCGAATTGCGACTCCGGATTAACCCCGATTCGGTCGTTGGTAATGGCCGAGCATTTGAGGCGATCCGTCGTTACTTGCCCCCTCCTGTTTCTCGCCCGGCTGAGGTCGCTGAGGTCACTGGTTTGGCTGAGCTCGCGAGATTGACTCGAGTCGGTTGATTTATCCCCATTGTTTTGCTGGAAAGCTGGGTATCGTGAATCGCATTTTTTCTTTCCTTCGCAGTGTTTACCGGAATCGCCATGATCTGGTAGACCAACCCCGATTTTTAACGTATACCGTCACATTTGGGTGTAATGCCCGCTGCATCATGTGTGATTCCTGGAAAATGCCCGCGAAGGGGGATCTGACCCTGGATGAAGTCGACCGGATTTTCGCTCAATTGCCGGTCATGGATGCCGTCCGCCTAACGGGGGGAGAACCATTCGTTCGTCGTGATTTTGCCGAGATCGGGGCGATCGTGCAAAAGAGGCTGAAGCCGCTGGTCTTACATATCACGACCAACGGCTTTCTGACCGATCGGATTGTTTCGTATTGCGAACAACGAGACCGCAGTGTCCCGCTGCAGATGCTGGTTTCCATTGACGGTGTCGGCGAAAAACACAATACCGTTCGTGGTAGCAGTCACGCTTGGAATTCCGTGATGGACACGATCAAAGTTCTTGCACCGCGACAAAAAGATCTGCGACTTCGTTTGGGAGTCAATCAAACCATCGTAGATGCAGAAGGGGCAGACCATTATCAAAAATTGAAAGAGGTACTCCGGCCTTTTGGAGTCCATAATAATGTGGTCATGGCGTATGACATGAGTGCCACATACAACATGGAAAAGAATGTGGATGTGGCACCGACAGAGATTGGCCAGTTCTCGACATTTGGCGAGTTTACCGATAAAGCCCTGAAGGAATTACTCGATAGCGTCGAGCAGGATTTGAAATTCCTCAGTTTTGGCGAGCGGATGGCGAAGCGTTACTACCTGCAGGGAATCCGGAATCGTCTGCTGAAGAAACAGGGGACGCCGAATCCAAAATGCGTGGCGCTGAATGCTCATTTGCGGATTTTTCCCAACGGGGACGTCCCCACATGTCAGTTCAACAGCAAGACGATCGGAAATTTGCGAGAACAGCCCTTTCAGGAAATCTGGTCCAGCCTTGCCGCCAAGGAACAACGAACATGGGTCAAAAAGTGCCCCGGCTGCTGGGCAGAATGTGAAGTGCTCCCCAGCGCAATTTATACTTTAGATTTGCTCAAGCCGAGATTGACCAAATAGGCTTTACCCATTCGCAATTTCCGCACAGCGGGGGGACTGGCTCATTTTTTCCGCGACCAAGTGAAGATCCACCAAATTACTCAAACCATTCACTCCTCATTTTGCCGGGAAATCTGTCCCTGTCCCCCTCGCCTCGCTGTGAACGGTTACATCGGGATCAAGGTCTGAGATGGCCTGCGGATTGGTCGGGTTTACGCTTCAACCCCCAGCAATTGGTAGGCCGATCGTCGCATCGGAAGAATGAACCCCCACCGCATCGCCATGACTTCGCACGTTGTCGGCACCTTGACGCAGCACATTCAGGTCGTCCTGAATCGCAGGCTGCAGGGCGTTCAAAAGATCCCGCGGCGAACTCCCCACCGAGGCGAGCCGCTTCTCACCCGCATCACTCTCGACCTGGCGGCAGGCGTCGCGGATCTGCACTCCTACATCACCCCCAGCGGGGGGCGGTTTGACGTGCTGGTCACCTCGCAGGTTTTCACCGAAACAAACCACAGGCCTCATTTCAGGTACGGCATTGCGGTGTTCAAGCAAGGACTCTGTGGACTTAAAAAAGTGGTCCGATGGCATTTTTCTGCGAAAAAATCGCTATGGTCGCAATCCAAAGCTTTCGTTAGGATCCCCCCCGATGCCGACCCCGGTAACCGTATGCTGCCTGGTTTCGGTGTCGATCATGGATGACTGACGCCACCGTTCAGGATGAACGCTTCATGCGACTGATCTTTCGATCCCCTATCGTGCTGTTGACTCTGTTCTCGTTACTGAGCATGACCTCGCTTGTCGTTGCGCAGCAGGGAAAGAGGCCGGCCCCACCCGCAGCCAATCAGCCAGCCGCGGCCAACACACCGCCAGGGCGCGCCAACATTGGCAAGCCACCTGCAGCACAGCCACCGGCAGCACAGCCCGGTGCGGAAGAACCTCCGGTCCGACAGGCGAGCGAAAAGAAAGCCCGCCCCGCTCCTCAAGATTTCGAGATTGATAAGCTTCCCCCCGAACTGGAAAAAATACTGGCCC
>CAMBQP010000343.1 GCA_945869955.1 Schlesneria paludicola DSM 18645 | reverse complement strand
AGACGAAGTCATCCTCGAATCCAGAAGAATTAAGGCGGCGTTAGCCGAGGCTATGGATTTTGACATTGATCGCATTCTTCAAGATGCGAAAGAGAAACAGTACAAAAGAGGCAGAATCATTCTCTCTCCACCTTTCCGCGAAATTGCGTCACCCAAGGAATAAAATGGCCGAACAACACGGTCCAGCCGAGTGGGGTACCACCGACTCACCTTTGACGTTCGCTTCCAACAGATCATGAAACTTCTCAACCATCGTGAAGAACTCGCCTTTGACCGTCTGCGCACCGCGGTTGACGAAGACGGTGCCCGTGTCTTTCCCATAAGAAACGTGGGGACACTGTGCTGGTTTGAAAATGCGTTGTGATTTTGCTCAAATTATCCGAATCGCAGGTTTTTATCTGCTTTAATTTGGAGCGGAATGATGGCGAGGATGGCACGAGCGGAAGTGTTTGCGCCTGATGAAGTTGCGGTTGTGCATGTGATGAATCGCGTGGTTCGTCGCCGTTACCTGCTGGGTGACGACCCCGTGAGTGGCAAGAATTATGATCATCGAAAAGTCATGATTGCGCTACATGACCGGTGGACCGATTTCCAACCGCCGGATCCACTCGGCGACACAGACCGAAGTCACGTTCTGGTATCGCGATCACCGGGATGGCGCCAAGAAGTTGATGAGACTCACTCCCGATGAGTTTCTCTCACGCTGGTTCGAACACATTCCGCTCCGAGGCCTCCGGATGATTCGGCGCAGCGGACTCTACGCCAATTCCTGTGCGAAGAAGCGTGCCGAAATCCAGCGACAACTCCTCGCCTCGACGACGAACCATTCCGCGACAAAATGTGACAAAAAAACGCTCGCGCCCGTTTTCCCACTTGAACCGGAACGCTGCCCGTTGTGTAATACTGCGGTCCTTTGCCGCGACACAACCATTATCCTCGAACCCCATCTTTTTCTGCGGAAATGGAGCATCCCGCTGAATCAAGCCCCAAAGGAAGAAACGCTCACAGCGGCACGTCGAACAAGTGCAACAAGTCGTTGCAGCAGAATGCGGGCGAGCCCGGATCTGTCTTTCAGTGTCGAAATTAACGCATTCTGCTGAACCCTAACGTTAGCCATCAGAAACGCCACCTGCGCGGTGCCTAGGCGGTCATTGCTAGGATCTCACAGTATGTGTAGACTGATTCCAAAGGAGTCACACATGGCCACCAACCTTGCCCTGGATCAAGACCTTCTAGAACGTGCCTTCCTTCTCAGCGGCGAAGCGACCAAGAAGGCTGCAGTCACACGAGCTCTACAAGAGTTTATCGCGCGTCGCGAGCAGAAGCGCGTCGCGGAACTCTTCGGAAAGCTCGACTGGGACGCATCGTTCGACTACAAAGCCGAACGATCACGCGAGTCATGAGCCTGCTCGTAGATACAAGCGTCTGGTCCCTCGCACTCCGTAGGGATGGAGAACTTCAAACGCGAGAAGTTGTCGCGCTGCGCAACGCGCTCCTCGGAACAGATCAGGTATTTAGCACTGGCCTTGTACTCCAGGAGTTGCTACAGGGCTTTGCTGGCCCTAAGGCACGCGACAGCATCGTAGAACGATTCACTGCTCTTGCGTTCGTCGAACCGGATCGTCAAGACTACATTGATGCTGCGGAGGTTCGAAATACTTGTCGTAGGAACGGTGTTCAAATTGGCACCATTGACGCATTGCTCATTCAACTCTGGAACCATGGGGACACGGTTTTACCTTGAAAATGCGTTGCGATTTTGTTCAAATTGTCTGTCGAATTCGGAACCCAACGTTTTCCGTGCTCGCGGCGGAACGGCTCAAGGTACGCGCACGCCTTGTTTGTTGTTAAAATCAACGAACGCACATGGCCGCTCTTCTTCGACGTTTCTTCGATCCACGTAGTTTGAGTTCGGCCGAATCACAAACGCCCTTGAATGACCAGATATTCGATAGCACGCTCAATGATTTTTGTCGCACGTGTCGTAGTACACCCTGTTCACAGGCGATTGATTTCAATACAGTAAGTACTTCAATTCTTCCGAATCACTTGCAAGCCGTCACAGTTTCTAGATTGGGGCAGATCTTGGTTGATTTTTTTACTGAACAAGAGGGGCAATCCCAAATCAAGGCTGAGATTGTGACGAAGTATTTCCTCGTCTGGTCAAAAATCATTATTGCCACGCAGAAAAAACAACGCAGTGGAGATCGAGTCGCATATATCGACTTATTTGCCGGTCCAGGGCGGTATGAAGATGGTGCAGCTTCAACGCCAATTTTGATTCTTCGAAAGGCTGTTAGCGATCCTGACCTTTGCGACCGATTGGTGACAATTTTCAATGACAAGGACGAGAAAAACACCAATTCGTTGCGCGCTGCAATAGCTGCAATCCCTGGCATCGAGAAACTCAAGTATGAGCCAAAGATTTCGACGAGCGAAATAGGAGGTGAGGTTGTCAAGGAATTTGAAGCAAAAGGCTCGTTCCAACTTTCTCATTTGTTGATCCATTCGGTTACAAGGGGCTGTCGCTCCAACTCGTCAATTCTGTACTTAAGGACTTTGGCTGTGATTGCGTTTTCTTCTTTAACTACAATCGAATAAATATGGGTCTCAATAATGAGGCGGTGAGTCCGCACATGGATGCCTTGTTTGGTTCGCAGCGGGCGGCTTTACTCCGTGAGCAGTTCAACACCACGTCAAATCCCGTCGATCGAGAGACATTCATTGTCGATGCAATGACGAACGCATTGAAAGAGATGGGGGGAAAATACGTCCTGCCATTTCGTTTTCGAAATCCCTTGGATACTCGAACAACACATCATCTGTTTTTCATATCGAAGCACTTTCGTGGATATGAAATCATGAAGGGCATCATGTACGATCACAGCAAAAAGGAGTATGAAGTAGCGAAATTTGAGTACAATCCGGCGGACTCCCGCTGGCCAGACCTTTTTGAGTTTCTCAGACCTCTCGACCATTTGGAAGAAATGCTCCTCGACAATTTTGCCGGGAAGACAGTTCAAATGGAGTCGCTTTACGAAAGTCATAGCGTTGGCAGGCCGTTCGTGCTAAAAAACTACCGAGAAGTTCTTTGTCGTATGGAGCAGGAGAAAAAGGTGACGATGGACCGTCCCTCACCTCCACGCAAGAAAAACACACTTGCACCAGACGTCTCAAGCACATTCCCAAGGAGGTAGCGCATGAGTCAAATCTCAAGCATTGAATGGACAGATGCCACCTGGAATCCTGTCCGCGGATGCACAAAAATCAGCCCAGGGTGTAAGCATTGTTACGCAGCAACTTTCGCTGAGCGGTTTCGCGGAGTTCCAGGTCATCCCTACGAGCAGGGGTTTGATCTTCGAATCGTTCCAGAGAAGCTTGCTGAACCGCTGAAGTGGGGATTGCCAAAGACGATTTTCGTCAATTCGATGAGCGACCTTTTTCAAGCAGGAATCGAGGATGGCTTCGTCGAGCAAGTCGTTCGTGTCATGGAAATGGCTAATTGGCATACCTACCAAGTCTTGACCAAGCGAGCTGACCGTCTGCGTGATCTCCTCACCGATCAGCTCTCCTTCGCCAGCGAATCCCGTCATATCTGGTGGGGTGTGAGCGTTGAAGACAAGAAGTATGGACTACCGCGTATCGATGCACTTAGGGAAGCGCCAGCGGCTGTGCGATTCTTGTCGATTGAGCCGCTTCTTGAAGACCTCGGTGAAATAAATCTTGAGGGAATCCATTGGGTGATCGTCGGAGGGGAGAGCGGCCCAGGCGCTCGGCCCATGGAAGAATGCTGGGTACTGAGTATTAAGCGGCAATGCGACTCGGCTCGCGTTCCATTTTTCTTTAAGCAATGGGGTGGAGTACAGAAATCCAAGGCTGGTAGGTTGCTGAGGGGGAAGACCTATGACACCATGCCGGACAGGGAGTCCCATTCTGTCCCCGCTTCCGATGCCCGCAAAAATATGATCGCCGATCTGCGGGCATCGGTTGACGAAGACAAGCCCATCGCATTATTCCAGTCTGTGAAATAAATTGGAGCGAAGAAAACGGGAGAAGTCCAATAAATTCGGATTTGCTGTCGTCGATTGCCTTTTTCGGTCGGCTGCGGGGGCGAAATGTGGATTCGAGTCCGAGTTGTTTGGCGGTTGCCCCTTGCCATGACTCTGAGCCGAAGGGGCGGCCTCGGACGACACAGGCTCGCACGGTTTACCGTTTTTTTTGTCAAGGCTCGGTTCGCTCGCGTGATCCAGTCGGAATCGCGGACCATGGGGACACTGTGCTGGCTTGAAAATGCGTTGCGATGTTGCTCAAAATGATCTGGTCTCCGGTTTTAATCTGTTTTGATTTGGAGCGGAAGATGGCGAGGATCGCTCGAGCGGAAGTGTTTGCGCCTGATGAAGTTGCGGTTGTGCATGTGATGAATCGCGTGGTTCGTCGCTGTTATCTGCTGGGTGACGATCCCGTGAGTGGCAAGAATTATGATCATCGAAAAGTCATGATT
>CAMBQP010000342.1 GCA_945869955.1 Schlesneria paludicola DSM 18645 | reverse complement strand
AGTGAGGGGTAACACATTCCTACTACTCCTGAATGGGAGTGAAAGCAACGGAGTGATCGCAGCGAACGCTGTCGCTTTGACCCACTGTTTGTCTCAAGCTGACAACCAGTGGGTCGAAGCTTAAGAGTCTGTAGTGGGACTGTGGTGGTTAGCTTGTCAGTCGTTGCTTCCACCGACGCGGGGTCGGTGAAGAGCCATTTCATTCTGGTTGCACGCTCGCGTTTCAGTCGTTGCTTCCACCAATGATTCAGCGAAAAACCCGCCAGGAAATCCAAGCTCTCCTCTGACGTCGCGTCGGTGGAAGCCGTGACTGGTCAGCTAAAAACGCGATAGGAAATCCACGTTCCCGACTGAACACAAGGGTGGCCCGTGTTCGGAGACATGGGTAACACGAAACGGTGGTTGTAAAGCCCTCTGTTCGGGGGATTGATTGTCGGGATCTTCGTTGGCGACTTCCGGCCTGTTCTTCGTCCCACTCCCAAAGAGATGCAAGGAGCTCGTCATGGGCAAGAACTTCTTGAATCCCGCACGAACGCATTCCAAAATCCCAACCGATCGATTGTGGTGTGGATCACGGATTCATTCCAGGCGAGGGTGGCAGGGGAATTCCCGGAATTGATCTGCTGCCGCGTTGCGGCTCGGGCGAATGCCCTTGACGTGACCAATGTGTCACTTGAAGTATTGAGGTTGACCGACAGTCTCCGAGCAAAGACCAGGGAACCAATTGGAAAAACCGGGCTCGGTCCCCGTTTCGCCTTTCCGGAGTCAAGTTGTGAGGCGCAGGCGGTCGGTGAGGGAATTGTCCGATTCACTACCAATCCTGCGACGGGTGGTCTGGTACGATCTTCGCCAGGGGGAACGCCGAATTGTGAGTCCATGCACAGTGGCTACTCGGATCGTAAACACCGTACGGACGCTGGGCCGTGAACTGATTCCGAAATGGAGTTCTCGTCTTGCGAACGGGAAATCTTCGTTTTCCACAGCACGACTCTGCAAAATACCCGGTTTTGGAAAATATCACGTTGGGGATCAGGGAAAATCCCGTTTCCAAATATCCAGAAATTTTTTAAAAAAAACAATTGACAATTTTGTTTTTAAATTCTATTATTTTTCACAAGGTAATTTGTGGAAAGATCGACTGATGAGCGTCGTGCTGGTCGTCCAAAATGGCAGCGTTTTCTCGACATCACAGCGGTTCGCACAAATTCGCCGGATCCGATCCCATTGCGGACCGCTCTCACCATGGTGATTGCACTTGCACCGGTGTTTTTCGTGGACCTCCGTATTCGACAGGAGTTAACTGATGCGTAAAAATTGTTTGAGTACTCCCCCTGCCTGGGCGTTTCCGGATCTCGAGTACGCTGACAATTCCGCGAAGAACGGGGGCGGTTCGATCAACAGGGTTGAGTCGAGCAACAGGGTTGACTCAAACACGAAGAGAGGCTCGACGAGTCCCAAGGGGGCGCTCAGTCCCCAAGCCCCAAACGATCCCCCGGTGGCGCTCTGCTGTCTGACGGACATCGTGGACAAACCGCTGGAGTGGGTCGTTGAGGGGGTGATTCCGCGAGGGGAATTGACGCTCATTACCGGGGAGGCCGGAGTCGGTAAAAGTGCTTTTCTTACGGGGCTGAGCGTCAATGTGACGCGGGGAATGCCGGTACTCGAAGCCGAACGCGAACGGCTGCGGGCCAGCGGGGTCGAGGTTTCGATGATGGTGATTGATTCGGTTGATGGCTATGTTGAATCCCCCAAGCGGCGGTCCCTCCTGGCTGCAGAGGTCGAGAAACTGGTCGAGTTAGCAAGAAAGTTTAAGGTGGCGATTGTTCTGGCAGCCAATGTGTCGCCGGCAGCCATGCAGCGACCGAATCGCCCGCGGGGAATGGCGGGGATTCACGCAAAGGCTCTACGATCGCCTCCAAAACGGTAGCGTTTCGTCTTTTGAGATTCAGGCCGAGGCGGCCGAACACGAAATCCGTGACGCCTCGCTCAAGCGGGCGTTTCGGAGCTTGAGTTGTAAGACGAACAAAGAACTGGAACCAGGAGGTGAAACCCGCTGGTATTGGCGGTTGCCGGGGGAGGGTTTTCTTTTCGGTAGCTGGGGCTCCCGCTTCATTGGGCCGCCGGTCCCAGATCCTGGAAATTGGTATCAATCTGAAAAACCAAAACGCAACAAGTTTGAGGGTCAAGTTGCTCAACATGCGTGAAGGAGTTCAATCGTAAGAGACACTCGTCGATTTCATGACAAGCATTTCAAGACAATGATTTCAGAACGGGATTTCAGAACGGGATTTCAGAACGGGATTTCAGAACGGGATTTCAGGAATTCGAAGATCCCCATGCTGGCACCGCACTTGGGGCGATCATTCGTTTTCGTTTGGCGAAGATTCCCGTTCGTCTCGAAGTTACAGGATTTCACCATTTCTCTCGGGGGCTTGCGGGATTTGAGGGAGTGGAGTTTTCTGAATTCGGTCAAGTTCCTTACGTATTTTCTGGTAAGAAGATTTGGAATCGCGAATCAATTCGTCGGTTTTCTCGAATGCCGCTTGATCTTTTCGGATCATCGGTGCCCAGATGAAAAACAGCCATCCGAGGACAAGCATCGAAAGAATTACCAAGCCAGCATTCTTCATACTAATGCGTTTCATTTGCGAAAACTCGAATTTATTTTAATTTTAGTAACAGTCACATCTACGTTGTGCGACTGGACGCCAATTGTATGTTTTCGGGTTGGCATCACGGGCTGACCGACACCGATTCCGTGATGACTCGTCACGGCTCGATTTCGATGTTCGATCGCTCGCTGCCTGACACTTTTACCGTAAAATGCGATACCGTAAAATGCGATACCATAAAATGGGATACCATAAAATGGGATACCATAAAATGCGTTACCGAGTCCAGCCACTGGTTCTCGATCGCGGCCATTTTCGGAAAACGCTCGGCCAGTCGTCAGGGGACGATAGGGCTGATTGTTCGACAGGAGCCGTTATTTGTCGAGCGAGATGACTGCAACTCGAAGCTATCTCAGAATAGAATCATAACGAATGTCCTCCCTCTGTCACTGCGGGACTGTTTTAAATCCAGGTGGCGATACAGGAAATGGGGAGAAAATCCTCCCCGAAGCAGTGAGTCACCGTGTCAAATGAACTCCTCAGCCGAAACACGGGAGTCGGGAACACCAATGAAAACCCTCAGTCTGATTGGGTCTGCCGCGATTGCCTTGCCCCTGTTTCTCAGCTGCACCGCATGGGCTTCGGAACTGCCGAAGTCGGAGAATCGCGCAGACGTGCTGGCGAAACTCAAAGCGAACAAGGTCAACGTGGGAAGTCTGACGATCGAAACGAAGGACGGCGGATCGCAGATCAACCTCGGGCTGGCTGAGAACGGCGAAGTGGCGAACAATGCCACCGACGAGAACCTCGGCCTGATCGCCCAACTGCCAGAACTCGAACGGGTCACGATCTACTACGGCAAGTACACGAAAGAGGGGCTGTCCGCGCTCGCCTTGCTGCCGAAACTGAGGGGGCTACAAATTTACAAGTCCGACGTCCCTCCTGACGCGTTCGCCGTCCTGCCGAAACTGACGCAGCTCACGTACCTCAGCCTCGGCGAATACCCCGTGACGGACGAGATCCTGGGTTACGCGGGGCAGATTAAGGGGTTGAAGACATTCGACCACACCCAGTCCGCCATCACGCCGACGGGCTTCTTGGCCTTCCTCAATGGCGTCGAGAGTCTGGAGCAACTCACCCTGTTCGGGGACTTCGTGGATGACGCTGCCATGAAGCGGATCGGCCAGATGCAGGAAATGAAGCGGTTGTGGACGGACAGCAAGAAGATCACGACCGCCGGGTGGATTCATCTGATCGGGTTGACCAAGATGCAGGACCTGTTCCTGTCCAATACGAGCATCGGTGACGACGATCTGCGGGCTCTTGAGGGGATGAAAGACCTGAAGTCTCTGGGCCTGAACAAAACCCATGTCACCGACGCCGGGATGCCGTCGCTCGCCGGATTGACCAAACTCCACGACCTCGGCTTCGAGGGGACCAAGGTGACCGACCAGGGAATGGCGGCACTGAAAGGGATGACCGAATTGGAGAACCTCTACGTCGGGATGACCGACGTGACCGTGAAGGGTTTGGCGTTCGTCCCCCAAAAAGAACGAATGCAAATGATGCGGGCTGGCAAGGGGGCGATGACGGCGAAGCAACTGGATGAAATGCGACAACTTTATCCGAAGACGCAGATCTTCGACCCGAGCGGATATTGGACAAACGAACGGATCGCGGCCGCCATGAAAGAATTGGGCAAGGAATACCTGCCGAAGAAGTGAGTTGAACGATTTATGAAATCCGATCGACCTAGAGCATCTGCCAGTTCGGAGTTATGGAAATGGAGGTGGATCGCAGCAAAATCAAGGAGCAGGATCTGTACGAATTTGTATCAAATCTTGCACCCGATCTCTTTCAGAATGGCCACGTGATTGCAGACGAAAATAGGGTCGGCGGAGGGGACGACGAACGTATCTTGTTTCGCTCTCGTCCAAGC
>CAMBQP010000341.1 GCA_945869955.1 Schlesneria paludicola DSM 18645 | reverse complement strand
AGAACGCGGTCATAGAGCGTCCGCATTTGCGGCGCGAGCCAACTGGAAACGTGAACTCCGTTTGTGATGTGGCCGATGGGGATTTCGTCTTCTGTGCGCCAAGGCCACAGACCCGTCCACATGCGGCGGCTGACGACACCATGCAGGTTGGAAACGGCGTTGGCCCGACGGCTACATTTGAAGGCGAGTACCGTCATGCAAAAGGATTCGTTGGTATTATTCGGATCAACACGCCCCAAGCCAATCAAGCCTCCCGCTCCCAATCCAAGTTGATCCGCAATCGGGCCGAGATGTTCTTCAAAGAGATCCCACTCAAATCGGTCATGTCCGGCGGGAACCGGCGTGTGTGTGGTGAAGCAGCAATGCCAAACGGTTTTCAGCAGGGCATCTTCGAAAGTTTGACCATCGTTCTCCATGCGCATGCGGATGAATTCGAGGGGGGCGAAAGCCGAATGCCCTTCATTCATGTGAATAGCACAGGGATTGTAACCGAGCGCCGTGAGCGCACGAGTCCCTCCGATCCCCAGCACGAGTTCCTGACGGATGCGAATCCGCTGATCACCACCGTACAGTCGGGCGGTCAACTTTCGATCTTCCGGAGTGTTTTGTTCGACATTGCAATCGAGCAAAAAGAGTTTGATCCGTCCGACATCGACTTGCCAGACTTGAGCGTAGATCGGTCCTTTTCGTGTCTCAACATGGACGATTACCTGCACACCATCGGGGCCGGTCGCGGGTTTGATCGCCAACCGCTTATTTTGAACGAATGGGTAGATTTCCCGTTGCCAACCGGTTTCATCGATCTGCTGTGAGAAATATCCTTCCTGATAGAAGAGCCCAACCGCAACCAGCGGAACTCCGAGATCCGAAGCACTTTTCAGGTGATCACCCGCGAGTACCCCTAAACCGCCGGAATAATTGGGCAAAGATTCATGGATGCCGAATTCGGCGGAAAAGTAGGCAACCGGATTGTGACCCAGCAGGCCGGCATGGGTATCACCCCAGGTATGCTTGGAAGACATGTATTCCTGCCAGCGGCGATAAGCATAGTTCACACGAGAATGCAGCACCGCTTCCCGCCCACGCAGCTCCAACTGTTCGTGCGTGAATCCATCCAGCAACAAAATCGGGTTATGATCCAATTCTCGCCAGCGTACCGAATCCAGATCACGGAAAATCGATACGACCTCAGGCTGCCAGCACCACCAATAGTTGCGAGCCAGCGCATCGAGCTTTTCGTAGAAACTGAGTTGTGGTGCTTGCGGGGGGATCATAGAAAATGCCTTCAATGTTGACGATTCAGAGGACAAATCAGAATGTGGCCTCAGGTCCGCAAAAGAGCATTTGCCGACCAAATGCCTCCGTCCTGCGACTTCATGATTTGCAAATCCTACGCCGGTTTTTAATTTGATGCCTTGGTGTCGAGTATACCACTGCAATTCGATCGCTTCGAGTCGCTCGCTGACCACCAGGGCTTCCCCGTGACCTTTTGATTCAATAACACGTGCCGCATAAGCAGGCATCACTGCTTAAGATCCGAAAGGAAAGCGGGAAAATCAGCCTCAGCGGCCTGTTTGATTTCTTCTTGAGGAATGGGAGCGTAGAATCGGGTGATGACACTGAACATCCAACTTGTGCCCCCTGAGTGGCGAGAAGTCGCTTTACGTTTGTTGTTTTCTCGGTTTCCCGCTGAGGAACAGCCGACTCGATTAGAGGATGCGCTGAAATCCGCAGAGCGGGGCGGGCTCAATTTTGAGGGACTTTTGCTGGCAGAGGAAAACGACCATCCGGTCGGGGTCGCCCTGCTGATGCTGCAAGCGGATGGAATGGCCCTGGTCTGGCCCCCGGTGATTTCGTGTCAGGCGAGTCTCCCTGCAGAGGTGGAAAGGGCATTGATGTCCAGGCTTTGCCTGGAAATTGACCGATCTGAATCAAAATTTGCGCAATGTTTGTTGAATCCCGAGGATGTCAATGAAGCCGAGTTACTGAAACACCACGGTTTCTCGCACGCGGCCGATATTTTTTTCCTCGCCCGGCCCGTCAAGGCAGAGGATCGAGACTTACGGTCGACGGACGATGGGATTGAGCACGACGTTTTTTGCGAAGCCAATCAGGACCAGTTTGCTGCAGTCATTGAGCGAACCTATCAGGCGAGCCTGGATTGCCCCTTCTTGAAAGATTTTCGGAATGGGAACGAGGCACTCGCCAGCCATCGACTGTCAGGTCAATTTAATCCCTCCGATTGGAAGCTGTATCGGCAGGGTGAACAGGGGGTCGGAACCTTGTTAATGAACGAACACCCTGACCAGGATGCGATGGAACTGACCTACTTCGGGATTGTGCCCGAATTTCGTGGGCGGGGACTCGGTCGTAAAATTCTGATCGATGCGGTTCGTGCTGCGGCAATCGCGGGTCGGTCGGTGATCTTCCTGGCAGTTGATTGCGGAAACACCTATGCCAATGCACTTTACAACGAGTTTGGGTTTGCGGAGCTTGCACGTCGACGTGTGATGATTCGAAGTTCCGGGCAAGTGGCACGGGAGTAATCCACAGAGTTTGAACAGTCTAGAGCTGGGCTACGGGAAGTTTGCAAACAAACTGAAATTGCGGCAAGTCGGTAGGATTCAGGGACTTTGGCGCGGCGATCCACACTTGATGAATTTCCTATGAAAAATCTGGCTGATTGTGGTTTGACTCCCCCGTCCTACGAGATACGATCGTGCTCACATTGGTGATTTTCACGACGAGACTGAAGCCGGGTTAACGCCCGTCGGGGGTCTGTCATTTCTGGTTAGCTCTACCGCTCTCAATCTCCAACCTTCGTCGATGCGTCGACGGGGTTGGCGCGTTGTTTCGCACTGTCAGAAGGATCTTGAGGCGCTCGTTTTACGCGCCGACATAAGACTGGCAGCGGTCTGGCTTGTTAAGGGGGTGCAAGATGCAACCCGGCATGACGCCGACCGTCCGCGCAGAGGTGACCTCTGCGACAAAACAATCTGCAGACATCGCCTTGATGGAAGCGGTCTTAATTGAGTTGAAACAGCGCCTGGGCGATAAACGCTTTGGCCTGTGGTTTGATGGCAAGGTTCGGCTGAAGATCACTGATGACCGTTTGACGGTTGGGGTGGGAAGTCCGTTCTTGCTGACTTGGATGCAGCGTCAATTCCGTGAGGAATTGAACGGAGCAGCACAGGTGGTGCTCGGACCCTCCGCTCAAGCGTTGTTCATCGTCGATATCGGGTTGATCGAGACGGGATTGTCCGTGGTGGAACCTCCGAGTCTGGATGTCGCCTTGTCGATAACGGACGAGACCGTACCGTCGGTATCAATCGCCACGACGGCTCAGTTTGGGGCGGTTCATCCTGGGACTGTTAACCCTGGGGCTGTTAACCCTGGGGCGCGGCGGCCCACGGGCAATCCGGTGAATTCGGTAAAAAATGCGGCTATCGGATCCACTTCGCACGTTCCGCCCGCTCGCGGTCGGCGATTGGCGGAATTGAGCGATTTCATTTCTGGTCCACAAACAGAGCTTGCCCTGACGGCCGCTCGCCAATTGGCCAACGGGCAGCATGTTCCGTTCAATCCACTGTATGTCTGTGGACCGGTCGGGTCGGGCAAGACGCATTTGCTCGAGGGGATTTGTCGGCAACTGAAACGGTCACAGCCAGCAGCCAATATCCTGTTGATCACGGCCGAGGCCTTTGCAAACTATTTCACTCAAGCACTGCGAGATCACTCGTTACCCAGTTTTCGGCAGCGTTTTCGTGGTGTCGACGCGCTGATCGTGGATAACGTGGAATTCTTCGAATCGAAGCGAGTCTTTCAGGAAGAGTTCCTGCATACTTTCAGTGATCTGGGGGATCATGGTCGCCCGATCGTGCTGAGCGGCACACGACATCCCCGGCTATTGACGAAACTGAGTGACGAACTGGTTTCGCGATTTCAGTCCGGGTTGGTCTGTCGGCTGGAAACGCCCGATTTACCGACGCGATTGAAGATTCTGGAATTGAAAGCGGCCCGACTTTCGGGCGAGTTTGCTCCGGAAGCACTGAATTACGTCGCACAACGTTTTCAAGGGAGTGTTCGGGAACTCGAAGGGGCGCTCAACTGTCTGCATGCGTTTCATGTGATGACTCGTAAACGAATCACATTGACCTCCGCACGAGAAGTGCTGGCTGATCTGGAACGAGACTGCCTGCGTTTAGTTCGGCTGGCGGACATCGAGCGGGTCATTTGCAGTCTGTTCGGGGTCCGTCCGAAAGATTTGCAGTCAGAAAGTCGTGTGCGTACGATCAGCCAGCCTCGCATGCTGGCGATGTTTCTCGCTCGCAAGCACACTCCTTCGGCCTACACCGAGATCGGCCAGCATTTTGGCGGACGGAATCACAGCACCGTGATGTCAGCAGAACGAAAAGTCAAACAGTGGCTCGAACAGAACGAAACCATCAAGGTTGCCTCGCAAACCTGGTCGATCGGCGAAATTTTACAAACGCTTGAACAACAACTGCTGGCGGGATAATTGCCGACAGTCACCGTTTGGATCGCCGTCAGGCAGAACCGGCTGAGCC
>CAMBQP010000340.1 GCA_945869955.1 Schlesneria paludicola DSM 18645 | reverse complement strand
TGGACTGATTTTGAATGGGAAGCACTCCACAGCCAGAAGTACCATTTCGCCTCGACAATCACGACCGCCATCGACCCCTACGGAGGGGTCAATCCGGACTGTCGCTTCCAATGGGCGAAGGGGAATGCAACGCCGCCGGAATTAACGCTCGACCGTCTGTCGCTACGTCGTTCGCTGCTGGAACAATTTGATCTCGCCCGGCGTGATCTGGAATCGCAATCCCGGATTCGTGAATTCAGTCGAACACAAGAGCGAGCCTTTTCGTACCTCACGAATCCCCGCTTGCACGAGGCACTCGATCTGCAGCGCGAACCGATCGGGCTGCGCGAACAGTATGGAATGAATTTATTTGGACAGTCGTCACTGGTGGCTCGTCGACTGGTGGAAGCGGGAAGCCGATTTGTCACGGTGTTTTGGGACGAGTACGGGTCGGTGAATTCGGGGTGGGACACCCATTATTGGCATTATCCCCGATTAACCGAGCAACTGTTACCGGGGCTGGATCATGCCTTTTCTGCCTTGATTTTGGATCTGGAACAACGGGGACTGCTGGAAGAAACCCTGGTGCTCTGCATTACAGAACATGGCCGTACGCCGAAACTCGACCCACACGGTGATCATCCGTCGGGGGCGAATCAGGGGGGCCGCAATCACTGGTCGCGAGCCTATTCCTCGGTCCTGGCGGGAGCCGGGATCTGTCGAGGTAAGGTGGTTGGACGGACCGATCGAATCGCAGCCGATGTGGATGAGTTTCCGGTTTCTCCTCAGGATCTTCTCGCCACAACCTACCATCTGCTGGGGATCGACCCGCAGACCCTGATCCACGATCGAACGGGACGCCCGTATGCGGTCGGTGGCAGCGGTCGCATCCTGCAGGAAGTACTGGCTTAACGCGCGTGGACTTAACTTCTCCGACAGAGGTCCGACAGAGGTCCGACAGAGGTCCGACAGAGGGAATTGATTTGCCGTACGTGCGTGGCGGTAATTCTGCCTACGGAACCAAACCAGAGGAGTCGTTCAAAAACTGTTCAACCTCGTGGGTAGGAAATCACCAAGGTCGAATCCCGCCAAAAAGGGCAGACAAGTCCCGAAAATCAGCGAAACACGCAGGGAATTCGGGATGATGCTCATCACCGAGTAAAAATTACCATGCCGGCCGTCATCAAGCTAGTCAACGGCGTATTTGCGAGTTTTCAAAAGCTGTCTTGAAAAAGAAAAAATTATTGATATGCTGAGAAACAATCTTGCAAGTGAAGTAATAGTAGGCTTACTGTCTGTTAGTGGTGATATTTTATTATCATGGTTTTTATTTTTAATGGTCGTCGGAGTCTGCGCGAGAATGGATAAATCTGAATCAGCCAAGCTGATGCGAGTTCTGTGACGCTTGGTTTGTTATCTGTTATTGATGCCTCGGGTCTCATTCACAGTAAAAAACAGCGATTTGAATCTGGACGATATTCCTTTATAAAATAGTTAAAGTTGTTGATATGTATGAATTTTAGCGTTATTGCAAGTGGAGTGTACGCGCGCGGCTCTGGTTTGTTTTCGGGGTCGTAGACCGCCTCAGTTGATACCTGATCCCGGAAGGGGAACTATGAAGATTCTATCGTCTGTATTGTCCGTATTCGCGATTACCACCATCGCCGCTGGTACCGTGGCTGCTGAGCCAATGATTGTCACCCCTGCAGGTCTCGCCCCAGGGGAGCAGTTTCGTGTTGTGTTTGTGACGGATCGTGTTACGAATGCTACCAGTACCGATCTCTCAACGTACGATAGTTTTGTGACGACCGACGCAAATGGGGCGACGTATAACGGTACCACTATGACATGGAAGGCGATTATTTCCAACAGTACGACCAATGCGAGAGATCATATTGGACTCCTGTCTGATTCGACGATCCCGGTTTTTCGGGTAGATGGCACCCAAGTGTCCACAGGAAATTTGTGGTCTTCTTCTTTGATCGCTCCCATAAATAAAGGGATCAGTGGAAACATTATCGAGGTTAGCGTCTGGGCTGGCACAAATGAGGACGGATCACGGAAGGACGGCCACACACTCGGATACGGGGGCGTTACTCTTGGACACACGCTGCTCACGACAGGACGTTGGATAGATAATCACACCTCGGGAACCCCATTTCACCGAAACTACTGGATGTATGGCATCAGCGAGATATTAACTGTGCCCGCTGCCGTCCCCGAACCCTCAACGGTGATGTTAGCGGGGCTGGGCGGCTTGGCGGCTTGGGCGTATTTCTGCAAACGCAAACAGAACTGATGTCGGCGGTAATGGCCAGTGGGGTGTTCCCAATTGAGCCAGTCGCTCAGCGATCATGGCGATGACACCGTCAACAAATTGCCCATCGCACCGAGTCAGTCTGCTGCTTGCCCAGCGGCACCAGTGTTGAAGGTACGCCCCAATGCGGATCAGGTTCGCACCTTGGATCCATTCGTCCAGCCTCGTCAGCGAAAATGCCGAGCGATCTGCATCCGAACGAGATTCCTCGCCAGAGTCTCACTCGAATCCGAGCGCGATGCAATCGAATTCATGATGCGGTTCGAGAGTATCCCAAGTTCGTGGGTCCGCATTCAGGGGCCGCTCCGAATCCGCGAGATTCGGAAAGACATCACACCAAAAGCGGGCGATCGTCGCCTGCCGCAGGGGGAATTCCTTAATCCGAAGGATTCGTTAACAGGTAGGCGATCACGTCACGAAGCTCTTCGGGAGTTTTCACGAGTCCCACTGGCATGGCAGAGACATCGACAAATTTCCGTTCGTCAATTTCGGATTGATCGATCGAAATTCGTTTGGTATCCGGAAGCAGCATTTCCACCTGATCACTTGATTCCGAGACAACCAGTCCGCTGAAGACTTTTCCCTGATGAGTCGTAATCAGGGTCGATTTAAACACGGGGGAAATGACTTGACTGGGGGCTAGCACCGATTCCACGAGATACGGGAGCGTAAACCGCCGCCCGGCATCGGTCAGACTGGGGCCACCCCCTCCCGCTTGCTTCGCTGTGGCGGCATGGCATTTGGCACACCCCAGCGATTCTGCGCCAAACAGTTTTCGCCCACGAACGGGATCTCCCTTTGGAATTTCATTTCGCCAATCATACTGCACAAACCGGGGATCAATCGCAGGCTCAGCACTCCCCGCAGGTTGCGACTTCAGTCGTTCGGCCAGCGAGAGACCATCGGGTTTTTCCGGCAGCGAAAAACGCACATCACCCAAGTGTCGGAAGTGCAGATACTGGCCCCCCAACCCCTGCTTCATGCCGACTCGCACCAAAATATCATTGCTACCGGGTTGCAGATCGAGCGGGACCACATCGTCCAACTGGATCAAGGGACGAACCACGTCGTTTTCAAAAATGAGCTTGCCGTTCTGCCAGACCTTGACACCATCCTCACTGCCGATCAGCAGTTGCATCCGCTGAGGCGTCGGACTGTCAAACCGGAATAAGCTATAAACCGACGAATTCGCTGCAGGCCCGAACAGTAAGCGGAAGTCGTAAAGCGGCCGATCGGGGCTGGTCGGTTTGGTCAGTTTCCAAGCATAAGCCTTGTTCCCAATCGTCACCGCTGCAGCGAGATCAATCGCTGCCGTTTCAACCGGATGAACGGTCTGTTGAAAGCCCTGGGGATCTGGAACAGGGCCCAGCATCCAAATCAGTGGTTTCACGTGCTCCAGTTTGGCCACATCCAGTCGCCGGTCCTGTACGGCGGTGACCACCAAGGCAATCCTCGGTTCACTGCGGGGATCATTGAGCAGCGAAAGGAAGTGGGCGGCCTGCAGCCGGATCTTGTCGTGCTCATCCCCCAGCCGTTCCAGCAGCAAGCCAAACAAGAATTCCTGCTCGTCGGTATGCTGCAAAACCTTCCAGTGTTCTGCGACGGTATAATTTCCGACACGGCCGAGTTTCCGCAGGTCAATCGGCTGTTCTTCATCGGCGTATCGGATGATGTTGGCTTCCTCTTTTTGGTGTGGTGCCAATGGTGCATCGGGATGCAGTTCGGCATCCACCGGGGGGATGGTCAGCCGGAATCCGGCGGTGAGTACCCCTCCCATTCGGATGGAGGCGTCGGCGGCGCGACACCGGGCGGCGGTCAATTGAGGGCGTGGTGTTTGAGCCAGATCCAGGCATCGAATCAGCTCAGGGGCGAGTTCGGTACTGGCGGTAGACTGGCGTAGTTGTTGAATCGCCGCTTGCGGATCGTCTTCAAAAGCGCCTACTGGCATTTCGTCGAACGGCTTTCGCTCGTGATGGCCCGTCGGCAGGATGTTTTGAAACGGCGGCGGTAGTGTGTCGGGCTGAGTTAGGTCCAGTTGGAGCAGTTCCGCTCGCCGTACAACCTCTTGGATCTCAGCCTGCCGTCGCGACCAATCCCCCTGATGTGCGGGATTGGAGAGTTCTGCCAATTCGACCTGGGTGAGGTCGACAGCGGCAAACGGCATGGTTTCAGGATCCTCTTGGCGAGTGATCACTGCCAGATCACTGCGGTAGGTGGGTGAGCCTTCGTTTTGAGCCATGTAGCAGATCGTCACAAAGATTCGCCCGCCACGTCCGACACAGATTCCGACCGGTCGAGCTTGATCGAGGCCTTCGAGTAAGACTTGTTCTTTG
>CAMBQP010000339.1 GCA_945869955.1 Schlesneria paludicola DSM 18645 | reverse complement strand
AGCCGATTGTTTCGACCTCCCCCAAGAGATTTTTGGAAAAGTGGTCGATCCGATCCGGCGGAAGTCATCCAATTTCACAACCCGATGACATAATTCGGGTTACCTGCCTTGGGCCGAGAGCTGCAACAGAAAACCGGAGCGAAAACGATCACGATCTCAGGTTGACCCGGCAAGCCCCTGATAATTCACTTTGTTGATACGAGAAATTGTCGCTGAAATCCGTTCCCTTGCTCGTTAGCATCGTCTCAGCTTGCTGATTAGCGACAATGGAAATCACGTGACATTGGCTGTCGTTCACGAAATTTTTTGATATTTTCAATTTTTGAGTTGATATTTACCATTAATTGAATGAGAATCGTGACAATCAGAATGCCGGAAATCGCGCCGAGTTCCATTCCGCCCGTCAATCGAAAAATTGTTGTGCAAATGCTCCTGACGCAACGGGGAGCTCGGTCTTACCTGGAAACCGAAGTGGAACTTGGGCATCGCCTGCTCCCCAGAACAAGCAACCCAGATCAAGCAACCACAGAAGTGGGGAGTTGGTCGCAATTTCATCGCATCCGTGCATTCATGCCGAACCGACTTTCGCGGAATCAAGTTCATCGGTAACAAACGGCTGGCGATCTCTTTTTGTCAGGCAATCATCCCTACGGGGCGACACATAACGGGGCGATACAAAAATCGTTCCCATCGATCTTCAAGGTATTACCGACGTCACCGAAAATGGCGTGATTTCACTCTGATGAATTTCATCAGCAACCGTAAAACGTTCCGGTAGCAGCAATTCTGGTTTTTGAGACTTACAAGTCGAGGTCAATTTCATGAGTTCCACATCCTCCCCGTTTTCGGTCGTCGAGTCCGTCAGCAAACTCTTCGAAAGAGGCAAACAAAAATTCAATGAACTGACCCTGAATCAGATCGACACCTTTCATTTTGATATTGTTCAAGGATGCCAGCTGCGCTGCATTGGTTGCCCGAACTCCATACTACTCCCCAAAATCGACCATATCACCGCCGAGAAGTTCGCCCAATGTCTTGCAAACGTTGATGTGGATCGCGTCGACGTTTTCCGGCTGTTTAATTTCGGCGAACCCTTCCTTCACCCCGATCTTGGCGGCCTACTGAACGTTCTTAAGCAACAGAAGTGGCAGGCGAACAAAGTCGAAATTTCCACCAACGCCATGATTTTCGACGAGAAAAAGGTGCGAGACATCATGAGCTCGGGTATGGTGACACACTTTTATGTGAGCTGCGATGGCGATGGCACATCAGCGGAATTCGAGCGTCTGCGTCCCCCGGCCAAATGGGATAAGCTGATTCACTTCCTGGAAGAAGTCAGGCGTATCAAACAAGAGCTAGGATCCCCGATTGAATTGAAGACACGGAATATCTGCATGACCGAGGATGGGAGGGCTCGTTGGCTGAGCGTCTTAGGTGCACGTGGCTGGGAGCCAGAATTTCGAGAATGGAATATCCTTCCCGGTTCAAGCGGTGAACCATGGGGTCGTCCCCCGATTGTCACCAACAAAGTTTGCTGGCAAATGTCGGGGGTCAACTTGTTTGTCGACTGTCATGGTGATGTGATTCCGTGCTGTGCCTACCCGGATCTCCCCCCCATGGGCAACTTGCTGACAGAAAAATTCAGTGATGTTCATCGCGGGGCGCTGCGGAAAAAAATGCTGAATTTCTTAAAAACAGACCGCGTCAACGACAAAATCTGCGGCAATTGTGAATGCTGATTCGGCCAGGATGCGACCGAAAGACTGCCGATTCCGGAATTTTGATTCCCTTTCGATCCCCCCGCGTGGAGTCTGGTTTGTGTTTTCTCACTCGTTTTTAGGAGGCTGTCGATTTCGAGACTGGATTCATATCCTGCGGGACAATCGTTTTCGTGTGGATGCGTCGCGACGATGGAATGCGCTTTTAGTAACGACCGAAACGATTTCCACCTCGATCCTCAGTCGCTTTGAACCTGAACCAAAGCTTACCGAATCGCAACACGCCCTGTGGAGCAGGCCACTGCTCATTTTGGGGTTGCCGCGAAGTGGAACGACTTATCTTCAAAATCTGATGGCCTCCAATCCACAACTCGCGTTTCCAACACGCCTTGACTGTTTCAATCCCCATTCGTTTTTGATTCGCCATCGCTGGGGTCTCGACCGGCTGTATGGCCTTGTTCCGCGCCGCAACCGCGGATTAGATCATGTCAAAGTGGGCTGGTTAACTCCCGAAGAGGACGAGTTTGCACTCACCGTACTGGCGGCCGATGGCCCTTGGCTCGGAGCCTGCTTTCCAGAGCGGCACCAGGAATACCGTGCACAGTCGCCGCTCAACCCGCGATGGACTGGGGGTGATCGCTGGAAGCAGGCGCTGAAAACGTTCACTCAAAAGCTCACGTACCGATACAATTTGCCGCTGGTGCTGAAGTCTCCGCTGCACATGATGCGAATCCCCGAGATTCTCACCCTCTTTCCCCACGCCCGCTTTGTGACGATCTTCCGTGACCCCATTCAGCAGACCCAATCCACATTATCCGTGGCCAGAAAAAAGATCCTCTGGCCTTCATTGCAAGCCGCGCACGTCGAGAGCACTTATTATTTGGAATTCAATCAACGGATCTTGCAGCGTTATTTTGAGACTCGTCACCAGATTTCTGCGGAAAATCGGATCGAAATCCAATACGAGAACCTCGTGGCATCCCCTGCCGTGACACTGCGAAGAATTCATCAGCAACTGGAAATTTCCGGGCTCGATTCCACTCTTTCGGCGACGGCGAAAAACTCGGAATTGAATCAATATCAAACCAATTCGCACCCGGAACTCACCCCGTCAGAACGGGAAACCATTCGGGAACTTTACGCACCCATGTACGAGGCGGGCCTGTATCCGGACCCCAGGATTCCGACCGCAGAGACCTCCCTCAAGCGGAAAAATCACCCATGACGACGGATCAACTCGAACCAACCACGATGACAGCGAGCCCCTCGAACAGGGCGGATCCTGCCAACGGCATCGTAACGGTTGTGATCCCCGCCTATCAGGGGGGTGAGGAGCTTGCGGCTTGCATCAGATCGTTACTCGCCAGCACTTGCACGGATTTAAAAATCCTGATCGTCGATAACGCTTCGAACGATGGTTCGATTGAGAACGTCGAAACGTTATTTCCCTCCATTGAAGTCCTGCGAAATCCTGTCAACGTTGGGTTTGGTGCCGCCTGCAATCGGGGGATTGATGTTGCAATCCAGCGACACGCCACTTATGCCCTGTTGATTAATCAGGATACCACGGTCAGTCCCAAGATGATCGACGAGCTGATTGCCTTTGCGGATCTCACCCCCCAAGCAGCGGTCGTCGGGCCGAAGACGCTTTCATCGCAGCCGATGCCCAATGGATTACCTCGTTTATTATATGCAGGAGCCTGGCGTACCTCGCTCCCGCTATGGCAGCGGATTCCCGGTATCGGCCTGGCAGATTCCGACCAGCACCAATCCCCGATTTTGGTCGATTATGTTTGGGGACATGGCATGTTATTGCGGGTTGCAGCGCTCCGTACCGTCGGCACGTTTGATCCCGGTTTTTTCATGTACTATGAAGACTTGGATCTCTGCGCACGAATGACCGAGGCTGGATGGCAGGCGTGGTCCCTTCCCGATGCAATGATGTGGCACAATGTGGATGACGGTGCTCGGGCCTCCAATTCAGAAGCCTGGAGATGGAAGCGAAAAGTGGAAAGCATGCTGCTTTTTTATCAAAAGCGATCTTCGTTCCCAACAGCCCTGTTTCTGACCTGCGCCACAATCGGCCGTGAAGCGATTTCGCTGGCAAGGCACAGACACGCTCGTTCGCTATGGCATCTCTTTTCTGCGGCAATCCAATTGGGCCTTGGGGGATTTACCAAGGCTTCTGATCGCAACGCGCCACGCTCAAAGTCCGGCAGCCATTAAAATTTCGCGAGTCTGATTCAACTTTCCGGTTTCTCAAAATTGCGACTGAGGTAATATGCCATGTTTTTGAAAAATATTTTTGGGTTGTGGAAAAAGCTGGATTGGTGGGGCGATGGGCTGGGGGTTCGAGGAAAGAACCTGGGATTTCTTCGCGAGCCCAAATTTGTTGAAGCGGTGAGATTTGCGCATGAAGGGAACATTGCTGGCTGGAAAAACGCGGGCTTCACTCCCGAGATTCCCTGGCGTCAACATGTGTGTTGCTGGGCGGCATCGAATGCGTTGCGCCTGGAAGGGGATTTCGTGGAGTGTGGAGTACATACGGGGTTATTCTCGATGGCGATCTGCAACTATCTGAAGTTTGAGACAAAAAATCGGCGTTTCTTGCTATTCGATACCTTCGAGGGAATTCCCGTCGAGGGGCTCAACGATCACGACCGTGGCAAGGCGAATCAGATGAATCAGCTTTATTCGGATGTCTATGAAATCGCAAAACAAAACTTCAAAAATTTTGAAAACGTACAGTTAATAAAAGGAGTACTCCCCGATTCGTTAAATGCGACGGAAATCAACCAAATTGCCTATTTGTCCATTGATTTGAACAATCACCAGTACGAAAAACAGACCATCGAAGCGCTCTGGGATCGACTCGTACCGGGTG
Organism: Schlesneria paludicola DSM 18645; assembly: GCA_945869955.1. Classification (GTDB taxonomy): domain Bacteria; phylum Planctomycetota; class Planctomycetia; order Planctomycetales; family Planctomycetaceae; genus Schlesneria; species Schlesneria paludicola_B. The sequence continues at coordinate 33 of CAMBQP010000339.1, read as the reverse complement.
CCATGGTGGTGATCGACGACTACGCGTTCGAAG
>CAMBQP010000338.1 GCA_945869955.1 Schlesneria paludicola DSM 18645 | reverse complement strand
AGACATCCATTGGCGTCGCTGGGAACCGTCAGTCCAAAATACTGGGTGACCTTTTCGTTCCAGGCGGCCGGAACATCGGCGGGCCTAAGCGCGCCAGAAACCAGATCTTTCTCAATTTCAAATCGCAGCATGATATGCAGGTTATAGGTTACTTCGTCGGCTTCAACTCGAATGAACGAGGGACGAACGTCGTTGATCGAAAAATAGAATTCGTCGAGGGAAACATCCCCCAAGGCTTTGGGGAAAGCGGTCTGTGCCGTGGGGAAGAGGTATGTCCAGAACGCGTGGCTGCGACCGATGAAATTTTCCCATAGGCGTGACTGGGATTCGTGAATCCCCAGCGAGGTGGCTTGGCCGGTTCCCAGTCCAAAATCCCCACCTGGCAAACCTTGATCGTAAATTCCATGACCCGATTCGTGTAGTACACCGAAAAACGCCGAATTGAAATGGTGATCGCTGTATCGCGTGGTCAGTCGGCAATCACCCGGCCCAAACCCACTGCAAAAGGGGTGTGCCGATTCATCAATACGGCCCGCTTCAAAGTCAAATCCGATCGCTTTTGAAGCCCCGGAGGCGAGCACGATTTGCGGGGTTTTGGGGTAATGGCGAGAGAGAATTTCCAGCTTGGGACGTCGCGTTGAATTCTGGATCGCGGCGACGAGTTCCACAAGTTCATTCCGCAAGGGGGTAAAAACCTGTTCCACTTCGGCGGAAGTCATTCCCGGCTCATAGTCATCGAGCAGTGCATCGTAAGGAATTCCCTGGCCATAGCCGACCACCTGGGCCTCTTCTCGCTTCAGGCCAATCATTTTTTCCAGCCAGGGAAGAAACGAGGCAAAATCCGAGTCTTCACGGGCGGAAATCCAGGCCTGCTGCGATAGTGTTGTGGTATGAGAGAGTTCTTCGACCAACCGGCGGGGGAGTTTTGTTTGCCGATCATAGGTTCGGCGTGCTTCGCGCACATTGACGACGCGATCCGAGTCGGCTTCGCCCAAGTCTTTCGCTTGTTCTAACTCGGACAACAATTCGCCAATTTGTGGCGATGTGGCCCGCTCATGCGTCAAACCCGCCAGCAAACCGAGTTGATCGGCGCGGTGACTGGATCCCTTTTTGGGCATATAGGTCTGCTCATCCCAACTCAGCACACTGCTGCACGAGCTCAGTAATGCGGCCTCGCGTAATAATTGGGTCAAGCGGGAATAAAGCTCATCCGTACGAGACATGTGATCTCCTCGAAAAATAGGGGCGATCCTGTCATATTCCCAGAGAGGATCCCGGTACACAAGAGAAGGCAGGGTCCGTTGACCGCGGTTGTCGAAATCCGTAAGGGGGGCTTTGAATCTCAGGACTTTTTGAGTGATCTCTTTTCCGAGGTGGGGCCGCGTTGGTCGAGTTGCTCATTTTAAGGAAAGCATTTAGGGGATTTCAAAAAAAACTCTGCTCAAAAACCTCACTCTCCTCGCAGAGATTACCTCTTTTAATTGATAGTCTGTTGAAAAAACGATCAGAGTCAATTTCGGTCCTGATGATCTACAAAAATCCCTGATCTTCTGTCATGATGCGGGTCTGGCAAATTGAGAGCAATCCAATTGTTTTGCGACGAATTTCCAGCACAATCGAGTAAACTCTCGAAAGGCAACGCTGATGTCAACGGCTCGTTTTCATGTGTTTCTCTCGCACAACAGTGCCGACAAACCCGCCGTCGAAGAACTGGCACGACGGCTCAAAGCCGAGGGGCTTGAGCCGTGGTTTGATAAGTGGGATTTAATTCCCGGCCAGCCGTGGCAACAAGCACTGGAAAAAGCCCTGGATGACTCGGACTCGGTCGCCGTTTTTATTGGCCCCAGTGGATTTGGACCGTGGCAAAATGAAGAAATGCGGGTTGCGCTGGCGAAACGAGTGAGCGAAAGCAAAGGGGATTTTCGGGTGATTCCGGTTCTGCTGCCGGGGGCAGTACGCGAGGAACGGAGTCGGATCCCGTCGTTTTTGCTCGCGTTGACCTGGGTTGAGTTTCGAAAATCACTGGACGAGGAAGAGGCTTATCATCGGTTGAAAAGTGGTATTACGGGCTTATCACCGGGGCTTCGGCCAGGTCAAGCCGTGTTAGAGGGGATCTGTCCCTATCGGGGATTAAAAGCATTTCAAATTGAACATGGTCGATTTTTCTTTGGTAGGCAAGCACAACTCGAATGGATCCTGAACGCCCTGCGGCCTGCAGATCAAAGTGAAGGGGTGGTCTCCGCGCGTGAAAATCGGTTTCTGGCGATCGTCGGGGCGTCGGGGAGTGGAAAGTCTTCGTTAGCCCGTGCAGGATTGATTCCTGCTTTAAAAAATGGCGCATTCGCGGGGAGTGAGCACTGGCCTTTTATCGTGATTCGGCCCGGTCAAAATCCCCTGGAAAGTCTGGCCGTCGGGTTATTCAACGTGCCGGCCATTGGCTCTCGTTTCGGCGACCCAGGCGATTTGGCTGCGCGAATGACTGCGGAGGAATCGCGACTTCATTTGGCCACGCGGGTTGCCCTGGCAGGGGGTGACGAATCGCAGCGGTTGGTACTGCTGATTGATCAGTTCGAGGAAGTCTTTACGCTGGCCAGTGATGACACGTCGCGCTCCCTGGGAACAGACTCTGCATCGAGTGTGTCAGCCAAATCCCAACACGAAATCAACACAAAAGCGTTCATCGACAATTTGATTTATGCTGCTGGGGTCGCCGGGGGCCAAACGGTGGTGGTGTTGACCATGCGCGCCGACTTTTACCAAAAATGTGCCAGCTATCCTCATTTGGCAGCAGCGGTCACCGATCACCAGGAACTCGTCGGTCCGATGTCGACGAATGAGCTGCGTGAGATTATCGAAAAACCGGCCCAATTAGTCGGATTGGAGCTTCAGCCCGGTTTAACAGAACTCCTGCTGCAAGAGATGGAGTCTCAAACAGGTGCCTTACCGCTGTTACAACATGCCCTGCGGGAATTGTGGAAACAGCGTGAAGGGAATCGCCTCACTGTTGCCGCTCATACCGAAATCGGAGGTCTGGAAGGGGCGCTGGAAAAACAGGCGAATGAGATTTATGACGCGTTTATTCCGCCTGATCAACAGGCTTGCCGCCGGATTTTTATGCGATTGACCCAGCCGGGAGAAGGAAGCGAAGACACCAAACGCCGCGTCCCCATCGAACAGCTTGGCGACCCCACCACCATTAATCCGATCGTCAATCGACTTACCGAAGTCCGCTTGATCACCGCCGAGGAATCGTTTGTCGAGGTGGCTCACGAAGCCTTGATTCGAACATGGTCAAAACTGCGGGGATGGATTGAATCCAAGCGAGAATCGATACGAATCCAGCATCGGATTACGGAATCGGCTACCGAATGGCAACAAGCAGGCCAGCATGCCGACTATTTATATCAAGGGGCACGACTGGCTGAGGCGGAAGAATGGGCGAGGTCCGAAGATGCCGATATGACTCCCGCAGAACAGCAGTTCCTGGATGCCAGTCTGCAGGCCCGAGATGCCGAAAAACAACAAAAAGCAGAGCGCCAGCAACGCGAAGTCGAAACCCTGACGCAACTGGCCAAGATCGAAAAACAACGATCCGAGGAATTAACTCGCTTCGCGAATAAACGGCAACAGCAATTGTTATGGGCTCTGGGGTTAGCCGTGACGGCGATGCTTGCATCGGGGTACGCTTTTTTTCAAAAACAGTTGGCGGATCAGGCGTTCAAAAAAGCCGATGCCGCGACTCAAGGAGAGATCGCTGCCCGTAAACTCGAAGAGGCCGCCCGTGAGGGGATTGAAAACAACTATGTCGCAGACCTGCTCAAACGCATCGGCGACACCAGCGGTCCACTGGCGACCAATGAAATCAAGGCCCTATGGCAAATTGCAAACCTCGGTCGTACCCCCGCTGACACCGCAATCCGCGATCGATTACTCGATTCACAGATGACCACTCTGCATTCCGACAGGCTGATCAAACGAGCACCTCAACTGACCCGAGCCGTTGTTGGGCTAGATCCCGCGAATCGACAAAAACTCTTAAAACATATCGAAATGCTAGTAGGCGAATTCAATCACGCACCCGATAATGCTCAAACGAAAGCTCAAAAACTGGGTGCCGTGCGAGTCGGAATCAATCTTCAAGTTATGGATCGCTGGTTTATCGAGCAAGCGATCAAAATCCTCTGTGATCGCATGGCCGATCCTGATGGGAAAAACCTCGAAATGCTGCAAGGCGAACTCGTGGAAATTCTCAACATTGCGGACATTCAAAATCAAGAAGCACATGCTTTGGAGCTCATACTTCAAGTTATCGAAAACGACGATTTCTTTAAAATGCCGCAAAATATTTCTGCGATCATCACTGCGGTTTTTGACTCTGGTATCGGACATCAAGCACACGTTGATGCATTTAAGCGAATTGCAATGCAGCTCTTTCTTTCCATTCAGCATGCTTTGCGGAAATTGTTCGATGAATCCTTTCAAGATCGTGACATTCTGGCTCTCCGCGTATTAAACAAATGCTTTGACTCGTTGCCTAAGGATGTCGCCGTCGAGATGAGTCAAAGTCCGTCACCATCTCGTATCGAAAAAATGATTCAGATCACAAATCAGCAGATGCCGCTTCACATACGCCCTGTAATTTTAAGCATTGCCCGGAC
>CAMBQP010000337.1 GCA_945869955.1 Schlesneria paludicola DSM 18645 | reverse complement strand
GAGGATCCAGGCCCGCTCGACACCCAGGCCAGGGTCTGTTCCGACTTCTTTCTTCACCCGCTCGGCAAATTGTGTCGCCTGTTTGAAGACCGATCGATTGTTCAACCCCCAAAGTGCCTGAGGCGCCACCGTCGTGACATCCCGCGCAGGACAACTGACCGAAGTGACCGGGGCATCGAACGCCTCAAACATCGGAAACTTGAAGTTCCGTCGTACCAAAATATACATCCCCCGGCGGGTATGCTGCCGGGGATCCGCCGATACGGGCCATTGCCAGCGTTCGCGCAGCGCGGCGATTTCATCCTCGGCCAGCGGCGGAACGATCGGACGCCCACCCATTTCCAGATTGATCGTTCCCGAGACGGCATGCACCGCATCCCACAGCGTCTCGGCCTCTAATCGCCGGCGATTCATTCGCCATAACAACCGGTTCTCAGGATCCACCGCCAATGAAGCCTCCGCCGCATAGTCACTCGACTGTTGATACGTTTGGGATTGCATGATCAGTCGATGCAAATGCTTCAGACTCCAACCCTGCTGGACAAAGTCGACCGCCAGCCAATCGAGCAATTCAGGGTGACTGGGAGATGTCCCCATCAGGCCAAAATCGTTGGGCGTACTGACGATCCCCCTGCCAAAATGCCAGTGCCAGACGCGATTGACCAGCACTCGGGCTGTGAGCGGGTGATTTGGCTGGGTCAACCAAAGTGCCAGTTCCTTGCGACTGCCGTAGGGGCCGGGTAGTGCCGAGGAATGTCCGGTCGCCCGGACGAGTGACTCGGGGAGCGCCGCGGTGATGGTCTCGCGCGGGTCCGACATTTCCCCGCGCTCCAGACGCTGAACCAGCGGCACCAGTTCCGGTCGCTCGTGTCCGAGGACCGAAACGGTCGGGACTTCCATCAATCCGACATAGGGAGATGAGGGTTGCGAGCCCGCATTGCGCGGCAATTCCAGGACCCGCAGCGCGATCGCTTCGAGCCGGTTTCGTTTTTCTTCTTGCTCTTCCCCTGTCAGCGCACGTCCGGCAACGCGAGTCTCGAACAACCGGTAGGCGGTTCGCGCCTCTTCGACCGCGATGATCCGTGGATAAAACTGATTCGTGTCGTTGATTTCCATGGCAGTCAGCAGCGGGAACTGCACTTCAATGCTGCCGGCAAACGCCGCTTGTAATCCGAAGTAATCCCGCTGGCTGATCGGATCAAATTTGTGGTCGTGGCAACGAGCACACCCGATTGTTAACCCCAGAAATGCCGAGCCTGTCGTGTCGACCCAGTCTGTTAAACGCTCGTAACACAGTTTTTTGGCATCCAGCCCCGACTCATGCACGAGCGAACCGAGGGCATACATCCCCGTTCCGATCCGCGCTTCCAGGTGTTTTTTCTTCTCGTCAGAAACGACGTAAACCCGCTTGGGATCGAGGTCCAAATTGTCCGGCCACAATTCATCGCCAGCAATCTGCTCTTGCACAAAACGATCATACGGCTTGTCGTCGTTAAAGGATTTGACCACATAATCGCGATAACGCCAGGCGTTACGGTAATAGATGTCGGTTTCATAGCCTCCCGAGTCGGCATAACGAACGACATCGAGCCAGTGTCGTCCCCAGCGTTCACCATAATGTTTGGATTCGAGCAGGTGATCGATCAACCGTGGCCAGGCATCCGCCGAGGTATCATTGACGAAGGCCGCCACTTGCTCGGGGGAGGGTGGCAGGCCGATGAGATCGAAATAGGCGCGACGGACGAGTGTTCGCCGTTCGGCCCGCGGAGCGAATGCTAACCCTGCTTGTTGGACCCGCAGCAGAATCAAGGCATCGATCGCATTTCCGCCTCGTCGACGATCGACCACATCGAGCTGCTCTGGCACCGCAGGCTTGACCGGCGGTCGCAAGGACCAGAGGTCAACCTGTTCGGCAGCAGATCCCCGCTCCGTCCAAAGTCCCCCCTCACCGCAAATCATGCCGGCGAGGGCACAGACCCAGACAATCCAAACCATCGCCACGGATTTTCGCTCGCTCATGAACCGTCTCTCCCCTCGCCCCCCGCTGCCAATCGATCAGGCCGTTAAACGCACTGACTTCCTGCGACCTAGCTGCGACTGGGTTGTGATGGAGATGGTAACACGAGCAGGGAATCCTGCAGAAGTGAGTCGATGGCCATGTCGCGGGAATTGACCGGGGAGGAACGAAAATTCGCTGACGATTTCACCACCGGGGGAACACGGAGTCTTCCCCCGGTGGAATGGAAATTGTCAGGATGGGATTTTTGGATAACCCGGCATTTGCGCTGAACATTCGCCCTGAATCGGAACGACAGCCGATGAAAGTTTCTCTTCGATCCAAAACCCGATTGCGATGCCCGAATTTTGCGACCTGATCTGTGTCCGTCCGGTGGATTCTCTCTGAAATCTCTTTTTGCACCTCGGTTTTTTGGCGATCCCGACGATCGTCGTATTAAGACGATCGTGATTTTAAAGAGAAAGATGCTGCTGTCCTGACGCCGACAGAGAAGCGACAACTCAAGGTCTTGCAACAGGAAAGCGAGCAAAACGCGGATCGCATCGCCGAATCCCGTTATGAAATCGATGAAAATCTCGTTCACGCCTGCCACGCGTGCAGTGCGGCGTGAACAGAAAACTAGAACTCTCCCACAACCTCGCCCCCTGCGCGAGTTCCGAGGGCTCGCCACACGTTCAGATCGAGATTGTCGGAAATCGCGCGGACGGAGCCGTCCATTAGCAACGTATGCACGACTCCCACATGAAAGCTCCGCGAGGTGATGGCGGCATAAGTCGACTCGGTCGTGCTGTTTCCTTCCCGGCGACTGGTGAAATCGATGTCGACGACGGTACCCGCGTTGTCATGTGGGCATTTCGTATTCGGTCCGAAGGTGGTGGTGAATCCAGACTGGTTGGCTCGGCCATCGCCCCACTCGTTGTGGCCAGAATTTTTGAGCGTCCCTCCCAGGCTCGACAGTGCGCTCGGATTGGACGGCTGCGCGGGGCTACCACCGGTCTCCCGCAGGTACCACTGCCAGGTTTTCACTTCCGATGCGGCGAGCGTATTGCTGGTGCCGTCGATGAAGTCGCGCGTGCTCGTACTGCCGTTTGGACCGAATGCGCCCGTGCCAATCTCATTCTTGATGGGATTCCAGATAAACCACTGACCGTAGTTCATCGCATAGTTGATTGGCACCCAGTTCACCGCCCCATCGGGATAGATCTGGTGATTGACTTCGCTGGGGCAGGCGAAGATCGGAACGCGTACCTCGGTGACCTTTGGCTGGCTGGCGTATGTTTGGCTGAAGTTGATGAGGTTGCTCAAGTTCGCCTGATCCAGATAGGGCAGAATCCGCGCCTGCACCGACCAGCCGCCCGCAGCTTGCAGCGTGTTAAAGGGGTACGTTGAAGCCGGCGGGAAGACCGTGAACGAATCGTGGTAGTTATGTAGTGCCAGCCCGAGTTGCTTGAGATTGTTCTTGCACTGTATCCGTCGAGCGGCTTCACGAGCCTGCTGGACAGCCGGGAGCAGCAGTGCAAACAAAACGGCGATAATGGCAATGACGACCAACAATTCAATCAAGGTAAACCCTCGTCGGCAACGCTTCATCTTGAAACCCCACGCAAAAGAAACCCAAATTCACCTTGAAAATCGACTCGCAAGCAACACACCTGATATTGAGACTCAGTCTCAACTCAATTCTAGGCGAGTGGGAGGTTGATTTCAAATCGTAGTTGCCAGAAATCTCAAGATTAAGAATTCGTGAGCTTCTCGTAGCTTGGCAGTCGTTGCTTCCACCGACGCAGGGTCGGATGGAGAGCGGTTTTGGTTCGGGATCCAAGTCCCAAAGGGACGACAGTCAATAGCCAGGGGCGTAAGCCCCTGGACCGGGCAGGACCACATACCAGAACCCCAACGGGGTGATCGTCGCGTGGAATCGAAATCAACCCGGAGAGCGGGAGGAATAGGATACTTCCCGGAATTGATCTGCCGCCGCGTTGCGGATGAGGTGAATGGAATTGGCGATTTCTTGCGGTTTACGCCTTTGTTTTACCAAGGTTTTTGCTGAATGCCCGGTTGGGATTCATGGCGAAACTCACAAAAACAATTCACTTCCGCCGCAACGGGGCGATCGTTCAATTCCGGGAAGTTCCTGATACCAGCCTCGCTCGGGATTGATCGCAAATCCATGCGACGATCACCCCGTTGGGGTTCCGGATTGTGGTCGTGCCGGTTTCCAGGGGCTTACGCCCCTGGCTATTCACTTTCGTCCCTTTGGGACTGGGAAACTGAATACACTGGAAGTCGCAATCGGATACGCAAACGCCGAGTCCCCCCAAACGGGGGCTTTACAAATTCCTGGTCACCTGATCCCTGCCCGAGCACGCGCGGCACCCTTGTGTTCCGTCCATACACCCCGCGTCTTTGCGCGCAACGACTGGCAAGGGTACGCGTAACGACTGGCAAGCTAACACCAAAACGCAGAACGATATCGCTCTCCACCGACCCCGTGTGTAGGGACCGAACACTAGGGTGGCGCGCGTTCGGAGACATGTGTACAACAAAAGGCGTTAGTATCACCCTCTTTTTGTATTCGTCCTCTCGTCGCCTGCATCACATCGAATTGGGTGCTCGGCCGATGACCCCCGGATTCACGGGTTGAG
>CAMBQP010000336.1 GCA_945869955.1 Schlesneria paludicola DSM 18645 | reverse complement strand
GACCGCATTCTGTTTGTTGCGACGGGCGAGATGGGACGAACTCCGCGAATCAATCAGAATGGGGGACGTGACCACTGGGGAAATCTGGCCCCGCTACTCATCGCCGGGGGAGGCTTGAAATCAGGGCAGGTGATCGGCCAGTCGAGCCGCGATGCGGGGGAACCCTCGTCCGAGCCGATTCGGATTCAGAATCTGGTGTCGACGATGCTGCAGACGCTGATTGATCCGAGTGAACTGCGGCTGATGCCCGGCATCCCGCGCGAGATCATCACCGCAGCGAATCTTCCGCCAATATCTGGCGTTTGAAGAGGGTGTTTGATTCGACCGAGATTGGCCTGATCAACCTCTGATCATCGCCGCTGTCGACCTCTCTTCGTCAATATCACCGCCTCATCCTCGCTACTGGTCTTCGATGCCGACAGCCATGACTGGACTGGAGCGAGGGTGCAGATTACCGGAAATGATCAGGCCCCTCTCGGCGTGTTGTTGGCCAGCAACGGCCTGGGGATTACCAATTCCTTCACTGCGAGCACCGGTACGCTGACGTTATCAGGCATGTCGTCACTCGCCAATTACCAGACGATTTTGCGTTCGGTCGCGTTCAATACGACGATTGCGGCCAACACGCTGTCGCGCACGCTGAGATTTACGCTGAACGATGGTCTGGAATCAAGTTCCTTGGTGACACGGATTGTTGTGTTGACTTGATGGCGATATCAGAGCATCACCCACGCGCAAACTTGGATGACCGATTTATATTGTGGAATCGGCTTCCTCTTTCTTCCAATGAAGTTTCAGCGAGGCGAACGCAAGATCGCGATTTTTCTTGACGGCGTAATCAGAGAGATCCAGGCTGTTTGCAATTTCAGCCTGATTCATTCCATCGAAGAATTCGAGGGCGAGGGCAAAGTACGCTTCCGGGTGGTCTTTCGCCAACAGATCGAGTGCTTCGTTGAGGATCATGCTTTGATGAAGGTCAAACAAGTTAACAACCTGAATTGAGGCTTCGTCAATCAAGTGAATCGGGACTGGTTTTTCTCCTTCACCCCGTTTTTGACGATTCCGGTTTCGAGCACTGTCGATCAGGATTTGCTGCATCGCTTTCGCCGCAGCGGCAAAAAAATGTCCCGGATTCTCAAATTGTTGGTGGGGATTCTGGGCGAACTTGAGCCAAGTGGCATCGACCAGTGCCGTCGTTCGCCAAGACTCGCCAAGCTCGCGGTTCAGGCGTGCGCTGGCCAGTTTTCGGAATTCCATGATCTGTTGTAAGAACATTTTCTTCCAGTCGTCCTTGTCGCTGGGAGCGGGTTCTTCACCTGAGGTCGCGATACTCATTGTTCTTCCCTGGATTTTTGATTGATTGCACCATCGAAAAAATTTGCTTTCGCACCGATGCTCCGAGTCCGTCGCGAACAACCTCGCATCCACGCTGACGAAACCTGTCGCATTATATCGCACGAAACGGGTGATCATTCTTGATCGACCGAGCCTCCGTATTCTTCGGCAACCCGAGGAACGCTTGTTTTCAAGCCTGTTTGTAGCCAAAACTGCAGTGAGTAGCGAGTTCATACGTTATCGGCAGTGTAGGAATTGCTCTGTAGAGACAGCAACGGAAATTCCGGTACAAAATAGCGTTTAAGAAAAATTGGAGATTTATTGCAGAAAGTTGAAGGACGAGCTTCAGAAAAAACGCATGGATAGTTGGAATTGATGAAACGGATTTGTTTTATCGCCAAGCCAGACAACGAATCTGACAACGAGGCTTAAGCATGCGTTCTTCACCGCGATACCGAATCCTTCACCGGTTTCAATCGAACCAGTTCTGGTTCACTGTGGGCAAGCAACTACAGGAATTCGCAGTCCCGCGATCTTTACGCTCCGGATATCTCTATTGGGGCACACTGCTGGAAATTTTGTTTCTGGGGGGCCTGATTTGGAGCGTATTCGGTCTGATTCCTACCATCACGGCCACGAATGGGGCCGCCGCTCAGGCTTCCATGGTTCTCAACGATCCGATTTCGAGTATCACCACGATTTGTGAGGGGAAATCGCTATTGATCCATCGCGGAAATTCAGACTTGGGAGTGAAAAGTTTGGGTGCATTCGCTTTCTCCTCCTGCAGCGACAAGCTCTATGCGGGAGGCCTCGATGGCGCGGTTAGTACCTGGTCTGTCCGCGAAGGAATTCAGATGGGCCATATCAAGCCGAATTGATTTCTCTGTTTGCTCTTGGGAATCGGGTTTTCTTGGGTTTTTCATTCGTTCGTGAGCAGTCTGGTTTCGGGGATGTGCGGCAGTATTGGCCATTGCTCGTTAAACGCGGTTTTGTACCTGGATGCGGTTCGACGAGCCGTTTTTGCCAGCTGTTCGTGGGTCAGCATCCGCTCTGATTCACTGCAGGTCGCATGCAGCCCGAGCTGTCGTGCGGTGCGTTACCCCGGTTATAATCCGATTCTGGCTGCCAAAAGTCGAATCCTAACTCTCTGGCTGGCATCCGCACGCAGCACGCAGACAAGCATTCAAACAGACAAGAGGTGAGGAATTGATCAATCGCAAGTCCATCATGATCCTGATGTGGATGCTATTACTCGGAGTCCCTGCCGCAGCCGCACTGCCACGTGTGGAACCGGACGCGGTCGGTCTGGATGCGATCAAGCTGGCCACGATGGATGCCATCGTCGCGGAAGGGATCGCGGCCAAAAAAATGCCCGGTTGTGTGGTCTGCATCGGCAGGCATGGGAAAATTGCCTGGTTGAAGGCCTATGGAAATAAGGCTCTGGAACCCGGGGTTGTCGCGATGACGACCGATACCGTATTCGATATGGCCTCGATCACCAAACCGGTGGCAACAGCGAGCAGCATCCTGTTGCTGATTGAACGAGGTCAGCTCAGTCTTGCCGACAAGGTTTCGACCTTGATTCCCGAATTTGCGGTTCATGACAAGCAAGAGATCACCATTCGTGATTTGTTGATCCACCAAAGTGGCCTCATTCCTGATAACGACATGGCCGATTATCAGCACGGCCCCGCGGCAGCGATGCAAAGGATTTATGGGCTGAAGCTACAGAACCCGGTCGGCACCAAGTTTGTCTACTCGGATGTCAATTTCATTCTCTTGGCCGATCTGATCCAGCGGATCAGCGGGCTCTCGGTGCACGAGTTTACTCAAAAAGAGATCTTTCTGCCGCTGGGAATGACCGACACCGGATACCTGCCGCGTGAAGAACTGAAACTCCGGGCGGCACCGACTCAACGCCGCAACGATCGCTGGCTGCAAGGAGAGGTTCACGATCCCAGAGCCTTTAAATTAGGGGGAGTTGCCGGTCATGCGGGATTGTTTTCCACCGCCGATGATCTCGCGATCTACGCGGTCATGCTGCTTGGTAGAGGAACCTATGGTGAGACACAAATTTTTAGACCACAGACCGTTTCACTGATGTCGGATGATTATCGAGTCACTTCGGGGATACGGGGCCTTGGCTGGGACAAACAGACGGGATACTCGTCGAACAAGGGGGATTTTTTGAGTCCCTCGGCATTCGGGCATGGCGGATTTACGGGGACCGTGTTATGGATCGACCCGGAACTGGACCTGTTTTTCCTGTTCCTTAGCAATCGTGTTCACCCCGATGGCAAGGGGGCGGTCAATCCGCTCGCTGGCAAGCTCGCCACGATCATGGGAAGTGCGATCATTGATGCACCCCGTTAAGGAAAGTTTGGCGTTGAAACGGATGTGATCTCGTTTACAGGAGGAAATCGACGTGATTTCTGGGACAACACCAAGCGACCATAGGGCAATGCCTCGCCCGAAAGGGCCCGTTTCACGGCGCTGATCTGATACCTCGACGTGGATTTGCTGGAGACGACAAATGTTGCGCTCGGGTGTAGTACTGGCACCCCGCGGAAGATTGCGAAGTCGGCGACGAGGTCAGGGACAGTCTTGACCGATTCAAATGTTGATGCTTTGCGGAATCCCTGATCGCTCAAGAAATTGATACGGATTAGAACGGGTCGAGTTGCGAATCTTAATTTGTTCCCCCGCTTCATCGAGTGAGTCCTGGAAGGTTTTCAAGGGACCAGCAACAAGCGGATCACGGAAATAATGTTGAGGATAGTGGCCAAGCGTGGTATAGTGTAAGGAACCCAGCACATAACCTGTATACAATTGTAATTCCGCAGTCGCCAACGGTGGGAATTGGTTCAAGTAGTCTCGCTCGGTCCCCCCCTGTTTTGTTTTCGGTGCTCGGGAGTATCCTGCCAGCGGCATGTTCGGCGCATAGCTCATGAGTGAATACTGCGGAAAATTGACTGCGGCATGCTGAACACTGGCAGTGAAAATGATGAAGGTGAGTGCTTCCGCAAGGCTCGCAATCGTCGGTGAGGGGGCAAATTCGAATCCTGGAATTTTTCCGCCATCTTCGGCACCGACTTCGTGAATCCAGGCGAGCAGTTCAGGATCATTGCCAACTTGTGCGTCTGACGGGTAATAGATTCTGACATAAGACTGCACCCACTCTTTAATCGCATCCCAGTAGAGTATCGCATCGTCCCGATACGGATAATCCTTGAGCCACGTTTTGTCATCAACACCCCGATTCTTTAAACAGAGTGGCAAGTACGAGTCTTTCACTCCCTGTGAACGAAGTCCGCTTGCAGCCAATCCACGCGATTCTTTGATTGCCCCCCCTAATAAGCGATCAACGACT
>CAMBQP010000335.1 GCA_945869955.1 Schlesneria paludicola DSM 18645 | reverse complement strand
ATCGCTCATTTTATCGTGAATAAAGTTGCTCATCCGCCGAACTGAGTATTGAGCCTCGTGTCTGACAATTCACAGGCAGCGGATTCGCCGTCCGATGGAAAAGGTTTTGGCGCATTATTTTATCGCCTCAAAACCGATTTTGGAACTCAGGGGGGTGGAGATAACTTGATGTTTTCATCGTGAGGACGGATGCCTATTTCTTCGATCATCAATCACGCGACGGCACTGTCATCAGGGGTTGGGAAATGTCCAGCAAGGGATCAGGAAAGGGAACGCAAAGACGCTAAGACGCAGGGACGCAAAGCAGAGAGAACGGCAATGCAGAGAGAACGGAAACGGAGAGAGAACGGAAAGGTGAGTAAGGCAAAACCGAATTCACATTTGGCTATTCACTGCGCCCCTGCGGCTTGGCGTCTTTGCGTTCTCTTTCACTTGACGGCGTTTCGACAGCGAACCGACTCATGGACCGAGATGTTGCCGGTTTGACTCAGGATGGAATTGCACGGAATCGATGCGGGTCTCAGTAAATCCGCAGCCCGATTATTCGGCTTTCGCAGGCTCACCAGCCAAAACACTTTTCAACGCTGCACGCAGTTGTTCATCAAATCGGGCTCCCCCACCAATAAAGAGTCGCGCTACGTTGCCATTGCGATCGATGATCACGGTTTGTGGGATTGCCGTCGCGCCGTAGCGTTCGGCAACCCGGCCGTCGAGGTCGAGGACCACTGTGGTGGATAACTTGAGACGGTCGAGTGCCGCTTTGGCTTTTTCTGCCGATTCTTCCAAATTCACCGCATAGAGTTCGACACCTTGCTCGGCAAATTCATGAACCACCTGATCGATCTGCGGCATCACCTGCAGGCAGGGGCCACACCATGAGGCCCAGAAATCCAGCACCACCACCTTCTGCTTGTGGTCTGTCAGCACGAACTTCTTTCCTTCCAGGTCCGTCAACGTGATCTCGGGAGCCGGTTTTCCCACCAGAGCCGACTCTTTCCCGTCACCCCCATCGCCGGAACCTTCACCCCCTTCTTTTGGGGCGAGTGGATCGGCGGATTGTCTCAATTTCCAATCGTGAAAAGGGAGTCCCGCCGCCGCTTGTTCGATCGCAGCACCCAGCAGCAGGTGATCGACTTTCGCGAGCTCGACACGACAGGCTCCGAGCGACTCACCCGTTCCCGAAAGGATGTCCCCGGCAAGTTGGCCAGGGACAAACGTCAATCGATTTCCGTCACTCGACAAGGCTTGAATCAGGTGGGCGACCCCTGTCTCCGGCTTGATTTCGGCATTGGATTCAGGGCTGGAGTCGGGGATGGCTGCGTCAGGATGCAGCCAGAGGATGCGGACGATTCGGTCGCGACGAACGATTTTTGTATCCAGCCGGACCTCGATCTGTAATTGTTCCTGGTCCATCGAGGTGACGCGACCTCGTAAATAATCTCCATCCACCGACCGAATCAACTGGGTTGGCGGATTATCTCGCTGCATGCGCGGCAGCGTCAGCAAACGTTCTTTCTTCTGCAGCTGAATCTGGATCGGCGGGGCATCCGCAATCAATTCCAGCGTCTGAATCTGACGATGTGGGATGAATTTGGCATCCGTCATCGTCGAGTCGAATTGCACACCTGTTTCGTCGATCCCTCGCACCTGACACGAGATTTTGTCGCCGGTTCGCAGATGCAGTACCGAGGGTGCGTCTTTCTTCGTTGTTTTTGCAGGGTTGGGCTTAGCACCGTCGGTGATCATCCCTGCAATCGCTCCGAATACCCCACCCCGGCGTACTACCGCCATTCGGCCCTGGTTTTGCATTTGTAACTGCATTTGCTGTTGCATTTGCTGCTCGGCGGATAAGGGCGTTTCAGCGGCCAGGTCGCGATAGACAACTCGTGCGGAAAGTCCCCGTACCAACGGACTGGCGGTACTGCTCTGGTCAGGATGCCAGACCAGGGGGCTCGATTCCCCCTCGATCGCATCGACCAGATGGCCATGCAAGCGGGTTTCGGCGGTTTCGAATCGTCCCCGGCGCTGAGGTGATTGCGGGGGTTCGGACTTCGGCATCAATACGACCAGAGACTGCATTTCTTCCATCGCAAACGAGAGGGGTTCTTCAATCCCCGCCGCCTGAAAATGAATTCGATTGTCTGCGACGCGAATTAAGTCTCCACTGATTTTGATGCCGGACAAGAGGCTGGCACGCAGTGACCTCGAACCAAGTTCCGTGGCGGGTGATAGAACAATATCGCGCACCTGGTTCTCGGCAACTCGCTGAAATTCGGGCTCGTCGCCAATCAGAAACTCGTCCGTTTCCGCGTCATACCCAGACAATGTTCCGTAGTTAATGGTGCCATCATTCCCATGGATTCGCGTTTTGTTCGCCTCGGCCTTTTGCGGTAACTCCCCATTCCAGCGGCCGATTTGCAGTCGTTCCAGGCGGACATCGCCGCTCCGGTTGGTCAGTTGCACACCACCGAACGTCTGAGGTTTTCGGGTTTCGACGGTGAGATCCGCCAGCGGTTCACCACTCGCCGTAAACACCAGAATTCGCCCTTGAATCTGATCGAGAAAAGCCTGAACGTGCAGCCGTCCCGATTTTCCGGAGGCGTTGTCTGGCTTCTCGATTTTCTGCAGTGGCTCGACATCTGCTTGTTTTTCGGTTTCGCGCTGCACGACAATTTCGTTTTCCCAGACCTCAAACTGGAATGCACGCAAGAGGGTTTTTGCGTCCTCGCCGACCCCGAGTGCAAACTCGAAGTCCGGTTGACCGGTCCAGGACAGTTCGAATTCGAATCGAGCCTGATCCGGAATCCCAAAATCTCGCCGCAGAATGGCTCCGGATTTGGACGTGAGCAATTGGCCTGCATCATCCCGCCAGGAATCCGTGTCACCCACGATCTTCCAACCCTCAAGACCATTGGGGCCAATAAATATCTGGTCCGCACCGCCACCCCAACGGTAGAACCGCTGCACCCGACCACGATCCACGTGCAGACGGCCAACACCGGCGCTCTCAATCACAAACGTCTTGGAGTCGAGACCGACCAGTGAACCATAGAAGACATCGCCCCCGAGCAGTTCAAAGCAATAATCCCGCTCGAGCGCGACCGGTTTTTCCGGGAGGGGAAAGTGAATCGAGGTGACACCACCCAGGGGAAAATAAAAGGGACTCGTAAAAGCCGGTGACTGCCAACCCAGACTCGCCTCGGCGGGAGCCTGAATCAACCTCCCCGTCAGGTGATCTCCATTTGCGAGATGCAGAATCGAAGTCTGTTTTGATACCGCTGCGGAGGTCTCATCCGCACGGGTGATCGGGCAAGTCCCGAACACCCACAGGAACGTGGTTGCCAGCAAAATTCGTTGAGTCGCAAGATTGAACACGAGGGGATTCCTGGTCGTCGCACAACACTTGAGCCATGAGGATTCACGGTCACGATCAAAGCATCAGCGTTCGTAGATGGGGAGAAAACGGTAATTCAGTGCGAGCGCTAAACAGGACATGGATGTTCCGAGCGTTGTCCCCATCTGGCCGGGGATGCTTCCATCCGCCAATTGAATGGTTTTGAGATGACTGACCAACAGCTTGTTCCATTTTTCCCACGCCACGACATCCCCCTGGAATAGTGCTTGTGCCTGATAATAGCGTGTGTATTCCGGCCAGCTTTGTTGTGCTACATTTTCCAGGCGTTGAACCAGATAACCGAGAGTTGCCTTAAACTGGGTCAGATCTTTTCGACGGGCGACGGAGTAAACCAGGGTGGCAATCGAAATGCGGGCAAACGATTCATCAAAGCCACCGAACCCACCGGAATAGCCCACCTGACCCGACGGCGAGGTCATTTTCGTGAAGTAATTAATGGATTTATCGATCGCTTCATCGGGAACTTCGATCCCGGCATTGCGTGCCGCAAGTAGCCCCATCAGCACCGCACCACTGACGGAGGTATCCGCGTCATTGCCATCGGGGGAGTATCTCCAGCCGCCGAACGAATTTTTCTTTTGCGAGGTGATCGCGGCTCGTACCGCCAATTCCAGTGACTGGCCGACCGTGCGGCGATTGGGTTCGTTACCGGTCCATAAATTGCGATCGTCGACCGCTCCATACGCTTCGGCCAGGGCGAGCATCGCAAAGCCATGATTATACATGCTGCTGTGCCCCCCGTTCTTGCCGCCATAGAAGCCGGTCTCACCATCCTGCCCTTCAATGATATGACGCAAGGCACGCCGGACATTGTTGCTGTACAGTCCGAAGTTCGGATCTTCCCCGCTGGCTAACAGGACCATCAGACAGAGTCCTGTGACCCCCGGTCCCTGTTCACCGCCGCTTTTCCAGTCACCCGCTTCATTCTGGTTGACGACCAGAAACTGCAAGCCCCGCTCGTAGATTTCACGGACATCACGCGGGACGACTTCTCCCACGCGAATGACAGGCGCTTGTGCCATCGCTGGTGAACTGAATAACCCGCAGGCCAATAAGGCGATCACGGAAATCCGAGCCCGACAACGAGAGTTGTGATCGGGATTTTGTGAACGTTGAGAAACTTGAATCATGCCAATTCCTTGTCTGCAAACGTGAGCGACTGCACAGCCCGTTTCACGGTCATCCCCTGATCCTCTGCCCGGTTTTTGGGATTTGGTTCCACTCGCGATCGTCGTATTTTTCCCGCGAAGTCTCTTGAGGAAGGCCAAATCCCTTAACCAACCCAGATTAATCCTGCTCATTAATCCAGCTCATTAATCCTGATCATTAAACCTGCTCATTAATCCTGCTCATTA
>CAMBQP010000334.1 GCA_945869955.1 Schlesneria paludicola DSM 18645 | reverse complement strand
CGGAAGGAATGGCGAATGCTCGATTGGTTTCGTCTTGGGTTTATAATCGACGACCGATCGAAATCCCCGTCCGCACCGTCCGCAAGCCCACGCGACTCACCGCACTGGTCGGGACGAAGGCGGATGTCAAGCAGGGACAGGTCCAGGTGACGACCTCGCTGAATTACCTCATCGAGTATGCAGGGCTGGATACGTTTCGGTTTGCGGTCCCTGAGGGGGTTGCTGACACGGTACAGATCACTTCGATGGCGGGGGGTTCTGCTCCAGCGATCAAACAAAAAAGCCGCGACGAGAATGCGGTCGATGGCGAGGTGACCTGGACGGTGGTGATGCAGCGGGACGTGTTGGGGATGCAGCCGTTCGAGATTAAGTATGACTTGGTTCCGACTCCGGGTGCGGATGCAAATAAGGCTGCGGCCACCATTCAGGCGATTCGGGTGCTCGATCCGTACGACAAGGTTGACGGACCGCAGGGGAAACGCGAGATCACGGTTTCGCGCACGATTGGCGAGATGACGGTTGTTAAGGATCGTGCGCTGTCGGTTTCGGCGACGGCGACCGGGGGTGACGCTGAGCAGATTGATGTGCGTGAATTGCAGCATATGCCGCAGGATGGGTTTGTCGCCTTCCGGTATTTCAAGCAGCCGGTGAAGCTGGAACTTGCTTCGAGTAAATACGACATTCAGGGTGTGGTCGAGACGGTGGTGAGTAAGGCTCTGGTCGAAATGGTGCTGGACCGGGCGGGGGTCGCTACGAACCGTTGTCGGTACGAGTTGAAGTCGAGTGAACGTCAGCGGCTGCGGATTGATCTTCCTGAGAATGTGGAAATTTTGGGGGTGCTGGTGAACCGGAAGCAGACTGCTTTGGAAAAAGCGGATCTGCCAGCGGACAAGGGCTGGACCTCGTACTTCGTCAGCGTGGCCCGGACCAAGCCTTCTGACGAGCGGTTTACGCTTTCGGTGGTTTTCCGAAACTCGTTCAATCCGGCTCCGTTTCTGAATGCAGGGGGGAAACTGATTGCTCGGCTGCCAATCATCGGTGGTGCGACGAATGCCGGTGTCGCAGTGCAGCAATTGCAGGTGAAGGCCTGGGTTCCCCCAGAATATTCGCTAATCGGAACGCCTAAAAATTTCAGTGTGCAGACGCGAACCCCGCTCCGAGAACGGCTGTTGGGTCGATCGAGTACGGTCTTTGGGGAACAGAATCTGAATGCCTGGATTGGTCATGACACGGACGGGATCTTTGAATTTCCGACCGAAGGGAAGTGGTTCCAGTACATGAATCTGGGAGGAAGCAAACAGATCGACCTGAGCTGGTGGCACCTGCCGTTTTATACGTGGGTGGTGAGTGGGGCGTTGGTGTTGATTGCCTTGATCCTGCGAAACACCTCGTGGGAAAATAAGCTAACGTTGATTGTCATCGCCCTGTTTGCCGCCTCGGCGTATGCGCTGAAAGATCAGGATTTGATTTTCCATGGGGTGCAGGTTGCCTCGTTGGGTTTGGGGGCCATGCTCGCCATCTGGTTGATTCATGGTTTGCTGAGCTGGAAGCCGCGACAGGGGGATTCGACCAGGACGATGCCGCCGGTCGAGCCACCGCAGCCATTCGAGCCACCTCAACCGGAACCGACTGCGGTCTGATCCGATTCGTGCTGGCCTGATTTTTTCGCTATTCAAGTACCTATTCCTCGATTACGAGGTTGATCATGATCAAACAAACATCTCATTGGCTGCTGCTGCCACTGCTGCTTGCGGTTGTCGCTTGGCCAGTATTCGCTCAGCCGCCAGCACAGCCCCCGGCGCGGGATCCGGTCAGTGAACTGACCGACGCCCGGCGAATCTTTGTCCCGGTGGAAGACCTGGATGTCATTATCGAGCGGGACAAGGAAGGGGTGCTGCTTCCCCGTGCCAAGTTCGATGTGTTGTTGACTCAGGCCAAAGCAAACGCCGAGAAAAATGCGGTTCCGACCGGGAATCCGCTCGTCGTCACCTCCGCCGATTACGCCGCCCGGATTGTGGGAGATCAATTACTGATTGCGGTCACGGCCGAGCTGACACAGTTCCAGAGTGATTGGTGCGAGTTGCGGTTTCCGTTGCAGCGACTGGCGATGGAACAGGCTCAGGTGGATGACGCGCTGGCCCAGGTCGGTCGGCATCCTGATGGATCGGTCTCGCTGTTTACGGATGGACGGGGGAAGCATACGGTCAAGTTACAACTGTCGACGGAACTGGCGTCATTGGGAAGTGATCAGTCTGCGGCCTTTTCGCTGTTACCGGCACCGAGCGGCGTTTTGACTTTGTCTTTGCCAGCGGGGAAGCGACTGCTGATCGGGGCTTTGCAACTGGAACGACCTGCCCCGCTGGATCAGGTGGCGGACTATCAGGTCGCCATTGGGGGGGCGAGCGGATTGACGTTGCGAATTACGGATCGGGCCGCCGAAAACGCGGCCGATTCGCTGTCATTCGCCTCGACCGGTTACGGTTTGCATGTGGCTCCAGGAGAAGTGACCTGGCAGGCTTTGACCACATTGCAGGTCTTTGGGAAACCGATCGATCGTTTGTCGCTTTCCGTACCTCGGGTGCTGGAAATCGCGGCTGTCGAGTCGACTGGACTCGAGAGCTGGGACTTAACGGACGATCCGGATGATGCCCGGCGGACCAATTTATCGCTGACGTTCGGTCAGGCGTTTGACGGTGGCCGAAAGATTTCGTTGAAGGGGGTGATGGCGGTCGAGACGGGCGCGCCGTGGGGGGTTCCTCCGCTGCGGATTGCGAACGTTACCTCGCATGTCGGTCAAGTGGTGGTGCAGTATCCCGCCGGGGTTCGGTTGCGGGTGGAAGAGACGGCGGGAGTCCGGCGGGCGACACGGGAACAGAAGCCGGCAGCGGATATGCCTGATGAACCGGGAAAAGATCCGGCGACCGAATCGCTGCGGTTTGATCTCTGGCAGCCCGATTTTCTGCTCAGATTGACCACGCAGCCGAAAGAACGGGAAGTTCAGGCGGCGGTTGCGGCGGTGTTGGATGTGAACGCGACTGGGTTAGAGCTCCAAGGAGCACTCACGGTCGAGACCCACTTTGCTCCACTGTTCGAATTGGATATTCGCCTCGCCTCTGAATGGCAGGTGCTGAGTATTCAGCGGGACAACCAACCTTTGAAATGGCAGATCACCGCGCTGGACGAAGTCGGGGTGCAGCAGTTGCGAATTTTGCTGAACCCTCCTCTGGCGGCGGAAACGAGCGGTCTGTTTCGGCTGTCGCTCAGGCGTGATGTTGAGGGATGGCCGGTGGAGGCTGAGCCGATCACGGTCGAATTTCCGGAACTGTATCTGCCACAGTCGAGTCTCTCGGAAGGGGCGTTTGTGGTGCGGGGTGATGACGATCTGGACCTCGAATCGCTCGATTTGAAGGGGCTTGATCCTCAACCTCTGAAAGCGGCGTTCGAGCGATTGCGGTTTCAGTCGCAGGATACGCGGTTCGCGGGCAAACTGAAGATCGTGCGGAAGGCCTCGCGGATTGCCGCGCAAACGGTCACCTTTGGTCGGATTGATCCGCAGACGTTTCATACGTTTATTCAATCGGTGGTTGAGGTACAGGGGGGCGGAATTCGGACGCTGAAGGTGGCGCTGCCGGAATCGGCGGGGACCGCGATTCGGTTCGAATCGCCGAGCCCGCGGATTGTCGAACAAAAAGCGGCTGCACCGCAGAATGGCGAACGAATCTGGACACTGCAGTTTGATCAACGCTTGCGTGGGCAGGCGTTGATTGCGTGTGATATCGAGCTGGCCCGTGGGGACGAGCCCAAGTTTGTGGTTCCGCAGCTGCGGTTTGTTGATGCTGATCGCCAGAACGGTTATCTGGTTGCGGAAGCGGGAGGCGAACAGCGGTTGACGATTGTGGCGGAAGAGGCGAGTGGTGCGGTGCTACCCGAGGTCGATCCGCTCGAACTTCCCAATGTTTTCTACCAGCCGAAAGAACGGATTGTGGCGGTCCATCGGGCACCCGCGGCGGGGGCGGTGCTGACGTTGAGTGAGCAGAAATTTGAGAAACTTCCGGTCCCGACGGCCATTTGTCCGCAGTTAGTGATCTCGACGATTCTCGGTGGGACCGGTGAATTGCAGCACCGGGCGACATTTCAATTGAATGTGGTCGGAGTCCAGGGGCTGCATGTGACCTTGCCCAAAGATTCGACCTTATGGGCGACGCTGGTCGATGGGAACCCGGTCGAAGTTCGCCGCAACGGTGATGTTTATCTGGTGCCGCTGACGCTACGGAATCCTGTGATCGCGAATAACGGAGCGGGTGTGGTTGGTACGAGTCCCCCTGGGGTGGGTGAGTTACGGAGCCTGCAGTTGTTCTACCGTTCGCAGGTCGGTGCGGTTTCGCACTTTGGCAAGCTCGAACAAGATCCGCCGGTGCTGACGGTCGAGTCGGGCCAGCGAACGGCTTTGCCGGTCGAGATTCTGGAACAGAAGTGGGATCTGCATTATCCGGAAGAGACACGTTTAATTGAAAGCCACAGTTCACTGGAACCGCTGCAGCCCATGGACCAGACGAGCTGGTTGAAAAACTGGAATGCGGGTCTGTTTCGGATCCCGACACTGGTTGATCTGGGCTGGCACTTGCTGGCGGTGCTGGTAACGATCGGGATTATTGCGTTGCTGGCATTCGGATGGCAGCAGAGACGATTCCTCATCACACAAGCCATCATTGTCGTGGTGGTCTTTGTGGTGCTGGGTGCCCTGGTATTGCCCACGGTGCGACAATCGCGAAGTATGGGTTTTTCCCTATCTAAGTTTGCGGCGCCCAACTCTGCGAGAGAGGATTCGATGTCGCTCGATGCGGAGATGAAAATGCGTGGTGCAATGGCCCCCATGACAGATCGAATGGACAAAGATCAAATCAACCAACCGTTGC
>CAMBQP010000333.1 GCA_945869955.1 Schlesneria paludicola DSM 18645 | reverse complement strand
GGACGACTCGGCGTGGCGTCGGTTGTTGTTCAGGATGAAATCCCGCCACCGGATTTCGTGCGGGGGTTGCCAGACCAAACAACCAAGCGGGATCGATGAAGACGATCAACTTGCCAACCGGCAGAAATGGCCGCTTTGCCTCACAAAACCCCTTCCAGCGGGCGGCATGCTGCGGAAAGCTGATCTGAAAACCGACTTCGCCGGTTCAAACTCGGTTGACTGCGTGAATTGGACGCGAACATCGTGACCGATACGGCTCGAGGACCACCGACATCACGGGTTTGCATCATGGGGTCCGGTACGGAAGTCGATACGGAAATTGATCGATTCGACTCACGTTCACACAACAGCCAAGCTCGCTTTCCGCCTGAGTCCGTTTGTATCGAGTTTTGCACCCGCAAAATTCGGGCAACGATTTTTCGGGATGGCATGGGCGGGGTTGCCATCATCGGTTGCGGAAGTGAATGGAACTCGAAATCACCACACTCGCTCGGCTGGGAAAGATTGCTGATGCTGACAACTCCGATCCCGACAACGCAAGCGGCTTCGACACTGACCGATCCGGCGACCCATCGTCCCACGGATGCCGTGACCATTCGCGAACGATCCGACCGTGAGACCTCTATTGAAACGCTTGCTGAACCAGCAGCCGACACCAACCACGATTTAGATCGCCCCGCCCCCATCCCGGCTCCACGCTCACCCAAAACATGGCTGGAATCGGGCCTGTCCCAGGCTCAGCTCAGCGATTTGCTGCTCAAGATGCTGTTTGTTCATGGCGTTCAGCTGGGAAGCGAGTTGGCTCGACTAACTCGATTGCCGTTCGGCGTGGTCGAAGAACCGCTGCGGTCGTTGCGAGATCAACGGTTGGTGGAAGTCAGTTCCAGTGATCTGGCGGGACGAGTTTCCTATCGCTTTGGCCTGACAGAAAGTGGCCGGGTTCGAGCTCACGAAGCACTGGAACACAATCGTTATGTTGGACCCGCACCGGTCCCGCTGGAACAGTATGTCGAACATTGCCAGCTGCAACAGATCACGGGGACACGCTGTACACCCGCCATTTTGCAAGCGGCCTTTCAGGACATTGTCATTCGCCCTGCGATGCTGGATCAACTGGGACCGGCCGTCTGCAGCGGGAAATCCATTTTCCTGTGGGGGCCACCCGGAAACGGCAAAACGACGATCGCCAAAGGGCTCGGTCGCTACCTGAATCGGTTTGCCAATGAGATCTATGTCCCCTATGCCATTCTGGTCGACAACTGCATCGTGACGGTTTTTGATCCGGGGATTCATCAGACCACCGACGATAAAGACCTGGCCCAACGGGGAATCACCGCTCCGGCGAATGGGGTCTTGAGTGGCCCTGTCCAGGATGGTCCGATCGACCTGCGCTGGCGACGCGTGCGGCGACCGGTCGTCGTGACCGGCAACGAACTGACACTCGACCTGCTGGAACTCAAATACCACAAACCCGGAAATTTCTATCACGCTCCCCTGCAAATCAAAGCCAACGGAGGGCTGTTCCTGATCGATGATCTCGGTCGACAGACCGTCCGATCCCAGGACCTGATCAATCGCTGGACCATTCCCCTCGAAGAAAGTGTCGACTATCTGACGCTGGCCAACGGTCGGAAGTGCATGCTTCCGATCGAACAATTAACCGTATTTGCCACCAATCTCGACCCGCAGCAGGTGGTTGACGAAGCGTTCATGCGCCGCATCAAACATAAAATTCACATCGAGGCTCCGGTCCGCGAACAGTATGCCGCCATCTTCCAGCTCGCTTGTCGCCAACAGGAAGTCCCCTACGACGAAGCGATGGTCGAAGACTTGCTACAGAAATATCGTGACCTGGGCCGCACACCTCGATCGAGTGATCCACGTGACCTGCTGAACATGGCTCGCTCCATCTGCCGGTTCCACGAACTCCCCTTCACGCTCAATACGAATCTGATGCAGGACAGTGCCAGTCGGTTCTTCGACGCCGCCTGAGACTGCCCCTGCCGCACCGATCGGACAGAAATTCCACCCCGGTTGATTGATCGTGGCAGTCGTCTCTGCGTACAACGAGTCTGTTGTCACAGTGACTTCTCAACAAAAGCGAGGTGGGTATGTCGACGATTTTCCGCTCGGTCTGCGCGTTATTCCAGGGGTTGGCCCTCAGCGTGCTTTTCCTTTCTGCTGCAGAAGGGAACTGGAAGGGGGGGACTGCGAAAGCGGTCATCACCCCCACGAAACCGCTCTGGATGGCTGGCTATGGCGGTCGGACCGAGCCGTCAGCAGGGGCCTTACACGACTTAATGATTCGGGTCGTCGCCCTGGAAGATGCGGCCGGACATCGCGGAATTATCCTCGCCAGCGATACGCTGGGAATCCCCCAGTCGATGTACGATCAGGTCGCTACGCAGCTCAAGACCCGCTACGGACTTGACCGTTCGCAGTTCATGCTGAACGCTTCGCATACCCACTGCGGCCCGGTCCTCAGCGGTGCCCTGCGCGACATTTATCCCGTCAGTGAAGCACAGGCCCGTGATATCAACGAGTATTCCGACTGGCTCACCGCCGAGATCGTCACCACGATTGGCAAAGCGATTGCCGACTTAAAGCCCGTTACGGTCTCGCGCGGAACCGGCATTGCCGACTTCGCGGTCAATCGGCGAACCAACCGTGAACCCGATGTCCCGATGCTGCGTGAACAAAATTTGCTCGTCGGCCCGGTCGACCACACGATTCCAGTTTTGGCGGTCAAACGGATGGACGGTTCACTGCTGGCGGTCGTCTTTACTTATGCCTGCCACAACACCACGCTCAGTTTTCAGCAGTGGTGCGGTGATTATGCCGGGTTTGCCCAATATGAACTCGAAGCCGAGTATCCCGGTGCCACCGCGTTATTCAGTATGGGGTGTGGAGCGGATCAGAACCCCCTTCCCCGCCGGACAGTGGAACTCTGCCAGGATTATGGCCATCGATTATCGAAGGGGGTCCAGCAAGTGCTGCAGCAGCCATTGACTCCCGTCAACCCGTCACTGGAAACGCGTCACGCGCTCATCCCACTGATGATGGATCCACCTCCCCCCGCCGCCAAACTGGAACAGATGGCAAAAGATCCCGTCAGTTACACGCAGCGCTGGGCAGCGCGATTGCTGAAAGAGATTCAGACCGAGGGTCCCCCGAAACGAGAATATCCCTATCCGATCCAGGCCTGGCGTTTAGGGGGCGATCAGTTATGGATCACGATGGGGGGCGAAGTCGTCGTCGATTTTTCGCTAAGATTGAAAGCAGAACTGGGAGATCAGACCTGGATCACCGCCTACTCGAACGACGTGATGGCCTACATCCCTTCCCGCCGCGTGCTGCTGGAAGGGGGCTATGAAGGACAAAGCTCGATGATGGTTTACGGTATGCCCACAGAACGCTGGTCCGAAGATGTCGAAGAGCGTATCGTTACAGGAATCCAAAAGCTGGTAGACTCGTTAGGCAGGTGATGTCGGGTTTTTGGGCCAGTCATGTTGGTCTGACGACAATCGATGTGCAAGGTTGCGAAACGTAAAATATCACATTCCACTCTTATCTCTTCATGAAAGTAAAATCTTCCCACGATTTTGCGTCTAAACCGGCTCTCCACCGACCCCGCGTCGGTGGAAGCAACGACTGACAGCTAACACCACCACGCCCACCACATATTCCTAAGTTTCGTGCGAGGGGTTGTCCGCTTTGGGGCAACCCCTCGCATGAAACCTTACCCGCCCCCACAAATTCAACGACCCGCGTTTAAAATCTCATGCCACCAAACAATCCACCACAGAAGAAACGCACAGCTCTTCGTCTATTAAGTCCCATCGAGCCCAGCCGCACCACGGTTGATTTCAGGCAGCTTCCACAGACGCAGCCTTCCTGCGCAGGGGATTGGTTGCTCAAGCCGTACCGGTTCCACAAAAATCCAATCGACGATCTCGGGCACATTCTCTGCATGCAGGATGCCGTGATCCGGCCTGATGCCAGAGTACCCTTCCACAATGTCGCGGAGTTCATCACAGTGCTGATTGAATCCCTTGTCATTCCATTTTGTGGTTTGACATTTCGGCAATCGACGCCAACCAATCAGTTTGGCAGATCCGATGATGGCTCCATAATGGAGTTCACCACAGTCAACGCCGCGCAAGAGGTCGTCATCCGAATCACACTTCGTACTGGACGCATGGATCACGCGATTCATGACATGCACAACCGCAACTTTATCAGAGGCAAACACTTCCGACCGAGCCGTCCTCGCCAACATTACGCTCCGAATCAAAACAGATCAAAGCCGCAGATCCCGACAATTTGAGCAACATCGCAACGCATTTTCAAGATAAAACCGTGTCCCCATGGTTCCGTACCCCGTGGAAACAAGTTCCGCCAGGACGGATACGGGAGCGACGAGGCATACGGGCAGGATAAAGACATTTTCGCGAGATGCCAATTTAATGACCTGAGTCCCCCTTTTCCCTTCCCCCATCGGCGCATCACCTGCCACGTCAAGGCGAATCGGATTCCTCATCCGGCACGAATTGGAGTACGACGAACGTTATGTATGGGATTGATCTCGATCGCACGCGACGATTACTCCGTTGGGGTTCGAAGAGGTGTTGTTGGGGGGCTTTTCCAGGGGTTTACACCCCTGGCTATTCACTTCCGTCCCTTTGGGACTAAGAACAAGACCCGTTGTTACCCGCGTCCGTTGATTGGTTGCATGTTGTGGATTCACCGAATACCGTATATCGATTCTACGTCGTGGATTCATGCCATGTTGTTGAACGATTGCATGTTTTGGATCGATTGCATGTTGTGGATCGATTATAGGTTGTGGATCGATTGCATGTCGTGGATCGATGTCACATCGTGGGTTAGAACGGAATCCCTCATCGTCTTGAGCCGCAACGCGGCGGAAGTGAATAGCCAGGGGCGTGAGCCCCTGGATACCGTCA
>CAMBQP010000332.1 GCA_945869955.1 Schlesneria paludicola DSM 18645 | reverse complement strand
CCCATTCCACCGCCGCCCATACCACCACCACCCATTCCGCCACCCATACCACCGCCACCCTGACCTGCCTGGATCCGGATCACCAAGTCTGCCACGGGATAGACACGAGTCGACATTTTCTCGTCGGCCTTAGTTTGGGTCGTGATTTTCATGACTTCGTCTTCGATCACGTAGGTCAAACCGAGTGGTTCCAGCAACAACCGCAGCGCACTCCGCAGGGTAATTCCGGATAGCACCAGATTGACGGGTTGATCTTTAACGATTCCTTCGTCTGTCAGAGCGACCTCATCAATAATGATTTCGATACGATGCAGGTCTTCGAGATAATCAAGAGCGTCTTTGAGTGCCATATCGGTGAACGCGACTTCGGTCGAATCTTTCAACGCCTGTTGGATTCGTTTCTCGTTCGGGCTGTCGCGACGGAGGTCGACGGTGGCCCATTGTCGGCGTCGTTCGGTCAGTGCCTTCCAGACTTCGGCATTGGGGAATCGAATCGGGGGTTCATCGGGGAACGGAATATGAGCCAGTTCGACCTGATACAACGCTTCGAGGAACTGGTCAGCCCGACGAGCTCGCAAGCGATTGGCGCGTGCCAGCTGATGTGCGGCTTCCGCATCAAATCGGGCTGCCGCCGAGGTACCTTCTCCGGGGCGAAGGTTAATGGCGACATCGGCCACATTTTGTGCTTCACCGAAAGCATCTTCACGGCCATGGAATCCTTCGCTCATTAAGGCTCGAACCCGGTCAATCAGTCCTTCGAGTTTTTCTTCGTCGAGCTGTAACTCTTCGGTCAATCGTTTCTGCGCTTCCAGTTGAGAGATCTCTTCTGCGAGGTGCACTCGTTCCTGAGCCTGTTTATCGGCCAGGTTTTTCATTTGATTGATTTCGCTCGCCAGGCGTTTCTGGAGTTGGAGTCGATCTTCAGGAGCGATATCGATCGAGGATCGAACCGCGTTATCGACTTGCTTTAATCGTGCGAGGCTCGATTCGGGTTCGTTGTTTTTCCGTGCTGCATCAATCGCATTGCTCACTTGATTCCGCAGTTTCTCGGTTTTAACTCGAATCGTTTGCTCTTGTTCACGAGTCAAGCTGGCATTCGCATCGGGTTCCGCCCGATCTTCGAGGTCATCAGTGCTATTTGTTTGTTGCGAAACCTGATGAACTCGCAGCCGATCCGACGATTTGACCAACATTTTCGCTGTGGGATTCGCGGGTTCGAATTCAGCCACTTTCCGAGCGATTTCGCCAGCTTGCTCGGGTTGACCCGCTTCCAGCTGTTGCGTGGCAAATTGCAAAGCCCCCTCGACCGAATCGACAAACGCAACCTGAAACCGCTGCATCAGTTCTCGACCAGCAAGCGAGTTACCCATGCCTTGCTGCTCATCAACTTGCTGGGCGACAGCGGCAAGAAACCCGGATCCCGGTTGTTCCAGTGGTGCCGAAAGCTTCCAGTCAAGCGATTCTTCTTCTTTACCCGTGGTAAATACAATGTGAGTATTCGCGGGGAGCAGTCCCCGGACCACGTGAATGGTTTCTCGGTCAGTTCGCAATGGCAAGAGGGGGAGAGTTCCACCTTCGGCCGATTCGATTTTGACTTGGTTTGGGTAGAAGACCGATTGTTGCAGGGCTTCCGCCATTTTCTGACCAGCGGCTGCGGCGAGTGTCGCCTGATCGCCCGATTTCTCGTGCGGGCCTTTGTCCTTACGGGCATCAAAATCGATGAATCCACCGGTTTGATGGGCCAGGATCCCGAGTAGGGAAAGGTTCACTTCGGGGCCGACACCATAGCTATGAAACGGCATCTGCCGCCGCCTCAAACTGGTGACCATCGTGTTAAGCTCTTTGGGTTCGAGCAAATCGGCGGTGCTCATTCCATCACCAATGTAGGTAATGGAACAGGAACCTTCGATCGCGGGGGTTTCCATGGCAGCGTCAACAACGGCCTGCAAACTTGTCGCACCAAGAGGAATCCGGCTTTTCAGATCTTCGAGCGCCCGTTCCACCGAATTGCTGGTGGGGTAGTCAAGAGTTTCCATCAGGGGTTCTGCGAGAACATCAATGGCGAAAACACGGACGCGATCGGTTTTGGGAAGTGATTTGAGCAGCGATTGCAGGACAGCAAAACCCTGTGTGCGGTGTTCACCAACTTGGCTCGCCGAGGTGTCCACAAACACCAGATGATCATGGGCGACCGTCCCTAAGGCCCGCTCACGCATCTGGAACAAGAGCGCCTGAACGACCCGACCGTCCGCAGCAACATGCTTAAGCACTGGGGCAGGTGTCGAAAGTTCGGTTGCGGTTAACCGACTTGTGCCAAAACTGGCGGCAAGGACCGGAACCCACAGAAGTCGTTTGAAGAGTGATCGGTTCATGATTCTTTCCTTGATTCTGCTGAAGAATAAGCACTTGAATCGCAGAGTTCTCTGGAATGGGACTCGGCCAGATTGGTATCACGCGATTCTAACTGAGCGGTGGACGAGAAGGAAAACAAATTTCTTCCGTCACGGGGGATTTTGCGAAAGAGGCACCATGATGGTGAATCTTTATTTTCTGGGATGTCACGGTCCCGGCACAGATTTAGCGTCTCGATTTCAGTTCTTTGGTTTCACCCAAAACGACCATTCGCTGTGCATTCAATTTTCGCAGGCGTGAAACCGAGTAAATCCGGACGACCTTATTGCGATAGGTCAGATGGCCGTTGCTATCGTAACCCAGGAGATTTGTATCAACCCAATCCGCGAGCTGATCGTCTTTGAGATTATTCTTTTTCAATTGATAGACAGCAACATTCAGTGCCGCAAACGTTTCCGGGTCGACACCATGACCACTTTCCAGATCTTCTTTCGCGTTGACTCCACCCACAAGGACGGAGTACGCATTGACTCCCTTCGTCACGGATTCGTACCGAGACTCGAGTTTCAGCTGATCGACCGCTTTTTTCAGCGCATCATGCGCCTCGACGATTTTTTTGGTGGCATCATCAGAGACCGCAGCCTCGTCCGATTGCGCCAGGACCAGCGGTGAGAGGGATGAGGACCCGAGCAGATACCCAATGGCAACAAAACAGCTCGCAGTGACAATTTGCATCGAAATTCGCATGAAACTTCTCCTGTGTGGCATCGTACGCTGATTGAAAATATCACCGATCATCTCGGGTTTCCACATGATTTCCATCATCAGCACACACAAATCCGAACTTCTCTGCCTCAGGGATCCAAAACCCTGTCGGCATCCATCCCCAATTCCAGTTCCTGTGAACCTCGGAATTACCGCGAACTCGATGCCAGCTTTCAGGCTGCCTTATCACGCTGCCGACCAGAGTCGACCGAGATTCGATGGGTTACGCCCAGCGAAGAATCTTTCGCATCGTTGTCTCGTAACTTCTTT
Source organism: Schlesneria paludicola DSM 18645 (assembly GCA_945869955.1). GTDB lineage: Bacteria > Planctomycetota > Planctomycetia > Planctomycetales > Planctomycetaceae > Schlesneria > Schlesneria paludicola_B. The sequence goes on along the minus strand of CAMBQP010000332.1, from coordinate 1,581 downwards.
CCTGCTGGACCCAGATGAAAACTGGCAAATACCAGCATGGCCGCTCCGCCGAGTGCAAGCAAGCAGAATCCGATCGCGGTTTGGTCATCAGTTGCTGATTGCAGTATATTCAACATGATATCGTCCTTCCCTTCCTGGGATCTTGCTGATCTCGCACACACTCCCTTGATTTCGGTATTCCGGCAGTTGCTCATCAGCGTTGTGGAGGTGGATTCTGCAATTCTGGCTTCGCGCGTGGCGAACAAATGGCCTGTGGCAATCTCGCCGAGTTTTCGGGTTGATCGGATTTGAGGATAAAAACGAGACAGTAGGTCATTATTGCTTCGTTCTTGTCGATTTTCGGTGGTAGTGCGAACCTTAATTGCCGATCGCAGAGGGGTTGACTCGACCCTGAGACCGGATCTCGTTACCTGGTAATGGATTGCGATTTTATTTTGCGGCGAACTTTTTATTTGATCCAAGTGTCCTGATTCTGCGTAATCGTCATTGTGACGATTGAAATCAGAAAAAGAGTTACGGCACTCCCTTTGCTCTCTCTTTCCCACGATGAAGGTTGTCTTCTGAAATTCAAAATGGTGTTTCGTACCTGTCACAATTCAGGCAGGAGGGTTAGGCCGTGCAACGTTATCGTAATCCCGCTTTGAAACAACTTCGCGATCAGCAGATCAAGTACGCTCCCCGCGACGTCCAATTGACTCAGATTTCCCGCGCTGAGCGGCTACTGGATGAATTGAATCCTGCAGTCGCTTATCGTTACCCGGAAATTTGTGAGAAGATTACGTCATACCGCGGCGAGATGTATCCGGATCTCATGGTCAGTGGTGCCGAGGCCGTTCATGATTTGCGATGTTTCGTCGAAGATCTATCTGACAGTGCCGACATTTCTGCGGAAAATGCCGGGGAAGAAGTCTGGACCGTTGATGATGTGAGCAGACGCTTCAATGTTTCTTCGAAAACGGTTTCTCGTTGGCGCGATCGGGGACTCGTAAGCCGCCGATTTCGGTTTGGGGGCCGCAAACGCGTTGGCTTTCTCAGGTCGTCAGTGGAACGTTTTGTGTCGAAAAATCCGGAGGACGTTGACCGAGGTTCTCAATTCAGTCAATTGACGGTTGAAGAACGAGAAGAGCTGATTTATCGCGCCCGGCGCCTGGCGAAGGCGGGGGGGTGTCCCACCGAAATTAGTCATCGCCTGGCGAAGAAATTCCATCGTTCGCCGGAAACGGTGAGATATACGCTGAAGAACTACGATAAAGATCACCCCGAGGCCGCCGTGTTTCCCCATGCACTCAGCACCATCACCGATGAACAAAAGAAGGATGTTTACCGCAGCTTCCGCAAGGGGGTTTCGGTCGAAGAACTGGCGAAGAAATACGACCGAACCCGTGCCAGTATCTACCGACTGGTTGCGGAAATGCGAGCAGAAATTTTGCTGGAGAAACCGATCGAGCACATGTCCTCGCCACTTTTTGACCAGGCTGATGCTGCAGAGTTGATTTTGCAGCCAGCTCCTGTCACGACCCACAAACTGGTCGCAGTCCGGAGTCCACCCGGATTGCCATCGTACCTGAGTAGCCTGTATTC
>CAMBQP010000331.1 GCA_945869955.1 Schlesneria paludicola DSM 18645 | reverse complement strand
GTTAGTCGAGCCAACTCGCTTCCCAGCTGAACGCCATGAACAAACAGCATCTTGAGCAGCAAATCGCTGAGCTGAGCCTGGGACAGGCCCGATTCCAGCCATGTTTTGGGTGAGCGTGGAGCCGGGATGGGGGCGGGTCGATCTAAATCGTGGTTCGTGTCGGCTACTGGTTCAACAAGCCTTTCAATAGAAGTCTCACGGTCGGATCGTTCGCGAATGGTCACGGCATCCGTGGGACGATGGGTCGCCGGATCGGTCAGTGTCGAAGCCGCTTGCGTTGTCGGGATCGGAGTTGTCAGCATCAGCAATCTTTCCCAGCCGAGCGAGTGTGGCGATTTCGAGTTCCATTCACTTCCGCAACCGATGTTGACAACCCCGCCCAGCCATCCCGAAAAATCGTTGCCCGAATTTTGCGGGTGCAAAACTCGATACAAACGGACTCAGACGGAAAGCGACCTTGGCTGAAGTGAGAACGTGAGTCGAGTCGATCAAATTTCGTATCGACTTCCGCACCGGACCCCATGATGCAAACCCGTGATGTCGGCGGTGCTCGAGCCGTATCGGTCACGATGTTCGCGTCCAATTCACGCAGTCAACCGAGTTTGAACCGGCGAAGTCGGTTTTCAGATCGGCTTTCCGCAGCATGCCGCCCGCTGGAAGGGATTTTGTGAGGCAAAGCGGCCATTTCTGCCGGTTGGCAAGTTGATCGTCTTCATCGATCCCGCTTGGTTGTTTGGTCTGGCAACCCCCGCACGAAATCCGGTGGCGGGATTTCATCCTGAACAACAACCGACGCCACGCCGAGTCGTCACGCCGAGTCGTCATGCCGAGTCGTCCCCGACTACTTCTCCCTTGGAGGCTTGTCAAAGTCGAGCTCAACAGATCATAGTTAGGCGTTGTCAAATAATGATTGCGCGAGAAGAGTCCAGGGGGCAAGTTCGAGTTCGAGGTTGAGCCCCTGCGGATTGTTTCACTGTTTGAACTGCTGGAGACTGACATGCGTATCCTGATGCTGCAATTGACACTTTGCCTCTTGCCTTTGGTAACCTGGGCTCAGGAAGCCCCCGCAACCTTGCCAGGGACTCTGCCATTGACGGTCGATACGCCGCTGGATGTGTTGATGGTCGATGGGATCGACCGGTTCTGTTTGCGTGAAATCGCGAAAGTGCGTGACGAGCGTGAATCGCGGTGGAAACGGGATGTCAGCAGTGTCGACGCTTACGAAAAAAGTCTGGCCCCTTATCGGGACCGATTTCGCACCATTCTGGGGGCCGTTGATGCGCGGGTCGAACGGATCCAGTTCGAGATGCCACTCAATCCGGGGGGAGCCAGCCCGCAGCTGCAGATGAATCGTTGGCCCGTATTGCCGGGGCTGACGGCAGAAGGTTTGGTGATGGTTCCCGCCGGTTCGCAGCCTTGGAAAGGGATGGTGATTGTTGTTCCTGATTCTCGCTGGTCCCCTCACGAATTGGCGATTGGGGCGGGACTCAAGGCGAATGCCATTTCGAACCTGCCGCAGCTATTGGTCCAGAATGGGTTTCTGGTCGTCATCCCGACCCTGATCAATCGCGATGATGAATTTGCCGGGAATCCCGCCGTCGCGATGACCAATCAATCGAATCGCGAGTGGGTCTATCGATCGGCGTTTGAAATGGGACGCCATGTGATTGGCTACGAAGTCCAGAAAGTACTGGCCGCCGTCGATCTCATGTCGCAACTGAATTCTGCCAAAAATGAAACGCGTCCGATTTCGATTGTTGGAATCGGAGATGGTGGACAGATTGCACTGTACAGTGCGGCACTCGATAACCGCTTGGCTTCGGTGCTGGTCAGTGGTTATTTTCAGCCGCGGGAAGGGGTCTGGCAAGAGCCGATCGACCGCAATGTCTGGCGGCAGTTGCTGGAATTCGGGGATGCGGAAATTGCGGGAATGATTGCTCCCCGGCCGCTGGTGATCGAGGCGTGTGCGATCCCCGAGACCGAAGGGCCACTTCCGGTCAAGCCAGGTCGCCGAGGTGGTGCGGCACCCGGTCAGATCAAAACCGCCAGCCTCGCTGCAGTGAGGTCCGAGTTTGATCGAGCACGAGCCATTTATGAAAAGCTAATGGTCGGCAATCGGCTGCAACTGGTTGTCAGTGGTGACGAGGGACGCGGATCCGCCACGACCACTGCCGCAATTCAGGTTTTGGGTGAACAATCCGGCTGGAAAGAATTCCGCCAGGATTTGAAGGCCCCTGATTGGCCGATTCCCGCTGTTGATCAGCAGGCGATTCAGCGGCGACAAGTGGAGGAGGGGGTCGAGTTTACCCAGAAGCTGCTTCGTCATTCGTATAAAACCCGAGACAAACTGTTTGCCGCAGCGGACCGTTCATCGGTCGACAAATGGGTCGCATCGGCAGAAACGCTTCGCAGTCATGTTTATCAGGAATTGATCGGTCAACTTCCCGATCCGAGCATGCCGTTAAATCCACGGACGCGGAAGGTGCTGGATGAGCCAGAATTCACGGCTTACGAAGTGGTGCTCGATACGTATCCTGACATCGTCGCTGCCGGGATTCTGCTATTACCGAAGGGGATGAAGCCCGATGAAAAGCGTCCGGTCGTGGTCTGTCAACACGGTCTCGAAGGGGTTCCCATGGATACCATCAGCGGCCCCGGATCGAGCGGCTACCAATACTACAAAAGCTTCGCTGTCGAACTGGCCAAACGGGGTTTTATTACCTACGCCCCACAAAACCCGTATCGGGGTCAGGATCGATTCCGCACGTTGCAACGAAAGTCGAATCCGCTGGGACGATCTCTGTTTAGCTACATCATTCCCCAGCATCAAGTGACACTGAAGTGGCTGGCAGGTCTGCCGAATGTCGATGCCGATCGTCTCGCGTTTTATGGTTTGTCGTACGGTGGCAAAACGGCGGTCCGTGTCCCGCCGATGCTTCCGCCACGGGCAGGACAGCCAGGCTACTGCCTCTCGATCTGCTCGGCCGACTTCAATGAATGGGTCTCAAAGAACGCCAGCGTGGAAGTTCCGTTCGCTTATGTTTTCACTCCGGAATATGAAATCTTTGAATGGAATATGGGCCACGTAGCCAACTATGCGGAACTTTCGATCCTGATGACACCACGCCCGTTCATGGTCGAGCGGGGACATGACGATGGTGTGGGGATCGACGAGTGGGTCGCCTTCGAGTATGCAAAAGTCCGGCGGCACTATGCCAAGCTGGGTCTGGCTGATCAAACGGAAATCGAGTTCTTTAATGGGCCCCATACGATCAATGGCCAGGGGACTTATGACTTCCTGCATCGACATCTGCATTGGCCAAAACCCTGATCACGCCAAAATCGGGATTGGTAAAACCCAGTGCTGAATGAATTCCGGAACGGGCTTCAATAAGGATTGAGCATGGAGTATTCACGGCGGCAGTGGCTGCAGTCGGGCTTGGGGGCAGGGCTGGGGATGTTGGTCCCAACGGTTCCTGCAGTTCCGCTGGCGAGTCTGTTTGGACAGGACGGACCGCGCGAAAAACGACCGGTGGCCGCGATTGTCACGACCTACTACACCGCCAGTCATGCCGATGTGATCGTCGGGAAAATCCTGGAAGGATACCAGCAGGATGGGGGTGCGGGTCCTGATCTACGGCTGGTCTCGCTGTATACGGATCAGGTTCCTGCGAGTGACCTGAGTCGCGAATTGTCCCGGAAGTATGGCTTTCGGATTTCCCCCACCATCGACGATGCACTGACTTTCGGGACCAACCAACTGCAGGTGGCAGGGGTGTTGAGTATCGGTGAGCATGGGGACTATCCACGCACGACAGACACGCAGCAAAAGGAATATCCCCGTCGTCGATTTTTTGATGCCATTGCGACGACGTTTCGCCGCTGCGGCAAGGTGGTTCCCGTATTTAATGACAAGCATCTCTCGCATCGCTGGGAAGACGCGTTGTCGATGGTCGAGACGGCTCGCCAGCTGAAGATCCCTTTGCTGGCTGGGTCGTCACTCCCGGTTGCGTGGCGGCTGCCACTGATTGATCTTCCCGAAGATTGCGAAATCGAAGCGGCTTTAACGATTGGATATGGTGGCCTGGAAGACTATGGATTTCATGCCCTGGAAGCGCATCAATGTCTGATCGAACGTCGACGCGGGGGTGAGACCGGTGTTGCTGCCGTTCGGGCGCTGGCCGGAGACGGGGTTCGGCAGGCCGAGCGCGCGAGACAATGGTCCTCGGAACTGTTCGCGGCTGCTCGCAGACAGATGCCCGGTGCCCCCGAGGATACTGTCGACTGGAAGGTCAAATCGGATTCGGCCGTCTATTTGCTAGAACATCGGGACGGACTTCGTTCAGCGGTTGTGATGGCGAACGGGCTGGCGGGCCACTTTGCGACGGCCATCAAGCTGAAGGGGCGCGCTGAACCTGTTGCGACCTGGTTTAAGCTGCAGGAAGGGGCACCCTACGGACACTTTGCCTATCTCTTGCAGGCGTTTGCGGCAACCGTCCAAAGTCAGCAGGGGGTTTATCCGGTGGAACGAACCTTATTGACCACAGGAATTCTTGATCGAGTCATGCACAGTCTGGCCAATCAAGGGGAACGTTATGAGACCCCGGAACTCGCGATTTCCTACCGTGGCGTTGATTGGCCATTTGCTAATCATCCCCAGTCCAAACTTCACTTGCCCCATCACACAACTGGTTAAAAATCCATGAATCGAAATCGCCTGCGAATCCTTTCCGCAACCATTCTGGCGGTGGGATTTCTGTTGGGGGCATTTGCCCAATCGGCCTGCGCCGCGGTCCCCAAGGTGATGACTGTTCCGGTTCCCTCCACCGGGGGGCCGATGGCGGCTAAGGTAGACGCCCAAGGGCGAATTCATCTGGTGTATGAGACCCCCAAAGGTCCGTTTTATACCCGTTTTGAAGATGACAATTGTAACATGACGTTTGCACCCTTGCCGCTGGTCGTGCCGGGGGAGGGAGAGGTATTTCCATCAGGACTGGAATTCATCACCTGG
>CAMBQP010000330.1 GCA_945869955.1 Schlesneria paludicola DSM 18645 | reverse complement strand
GAAACCACGCAGGTAATCCCCAAACCCCAACTCGCTGCGGTTCCACGATCGAGTGATCATGCACCGCTGGCACCGACACCCGATCGCGATCTCCTCCCGCTTGAATCCACAATCAATCACGCGGGGGGGGATCACAAAGTGGCTGGCAGCAAGAGGGCTGGGGACATCACCCTGGCGACCGAGCCATTCACACCACCCTACGAAACTCACTCCCTCGATACACTCGACGTTTCCGGAACGAATGTTATGACTCAGCTGGACGAATTACTCGCCGCGCGCGCGAAAGCCCACGAAGCCTACTTGCAGGTTTCTGCCGAGGCACACCGGATCATGGCCGAGCAACTCGAACGCCTGATCAAACTCGATCAGCGTCCACCCGCAGTTGTTGCAGCGGTCGTTGCGGCAGCGGTGATTCCTGAGAAACCTCGGGCAACTCCGGTTGAACAGGTTGATCCGCGGGTTTATGAGCCGGTTGATTGGTCAGCAACTTCCCCACGAGACCTCACACCGGTGCCGGTGTCGGTGCCAATAACCCTGCCAAAAGAACCTCCCCGATCCCTCTCTCGATCGCAATGCATGGAATTTGCCATCGGTCAGATTGGGCGCGTGCTTGGTGAGCGGTTTGCCGCAATCGATCAGTACCCGACCCGCGTCCGTCTGCCGGATGAACCGTTGATGCTCGTCGATCGCATCCTGGAAATCGACGGCGAACCCCTCTCGATGACCTCGGGTCGGGTCGTGACCGAACATGATATTCACGCGGGGGCCTGGTATCTCGATTGCAACCGGATTCCGACTTGTATCGCCGTTGAAGCGGGACAAGCCGACCTGTTCCTTTCAGGTTGGCTGGGGATCGATCTCGAAACCAAAGGGATCGCCTGCTACCGCCTGCTAGATGCCGTGGTCACTTTTCATCGGGAATTGCCGGGACCGGGCAAGATCATTCATTACGACATTCGTCTGAATCATTTTTTCCGCCAGGGACAGACCTATCTGTTCCGCTTTGAATTTGACGCCACCGTCGACGGGGAACCGCTGTTGACCATGCGCGAAGGGTGTGCCGGATTCTTTACACCCGCCGAACTTTCGGGGGGGAAGGGAGTCGTCCATACCGCACTCGATCGACAGCCCCGACCGGGCAAGCGGACCGGTGACTGGCGAGAACTGGTACCGATGGTGAGCGAAAGTTATGACGACGCCCAATTGCTCGCCCTCCGCCGGGGGGAATTGGCGGCTTGCTTCGGAGCCCCCTTCCGGTCGTTGTCGCGACAGAATCCCGTCACCTTGCCAGGATTGGTGTCACCCCCGGCACCTGCCGCGGCGGCTGCGGCAGATTTGATCGCCCCGTCCCATCACAGCGGCGATGCGGTGCAGCGGTCACGCATGTGGTTGATTGACCGTGTATTAAAACTCGATCCTCAAGGAGGAAAGTTTGGGCTGGGGATGATCCTGGGGGAACTCGACATTCATCCCGACGACTGGTTTATCACTTGCCACTTCTGTGACGATCAGGTGATGCCGGGGACACTGATGTACGAATGCTGCATGCATACACTCAGGGTTTATCTGCTGCGAATGGGCTGGGTGGGCGAAACGGGCGAGGTTGCGTACGAGCCGATCCCTGGGGTTCGCAGCCGACTGAAATGTCGCGGTCAGGTGCTCGCCAACACGAAAAAAGTCTGGTACGAAATCACTCTCAAAGAGATTGGTTATGACGAACACCAGACACCATACTGTCTGGCCGATGCCCTGATGTATGCCGATGGCAAGCCGATTGTCGAGATTACCGACATGTCAGTCCGACTTTCTGGACTGACTCGTTCTATCCTCGAACGCTGCTGGTCGAACCCAGTTCCTGTGGCATCCGCCCTGCCGGCAAGCCAGATGAGCATCGACCAGATGAGCACCTCGCCGATGACGACCCCACGGACCACCTCAACCGATCATCAAACAGGGACTCATCAGCCCTACGACCGTCGTCCCGCCCTGTTTGATACCGATCGCATCACCGCCTTTGCCATCGGCAATCCCTCGGACGCCTTTGGTGACCGCTATCAGATCTTTGATCGGGACCGCGTCATTGCTCGCTTGCCCGGCCCCCCCTTCCAGTTCCTGGACCGTGTGGTGGCAATCAGTGGGTGTGTCCCCTGGGTGCTGCAACCGGGGGGCGAGGTCGTTGCCCAGTATGACATCCCTCACGATGCCTGGTACTTTGCCTCGAATCGTCAGCGAACCATGCCGTTTGCCGTCTTGCTGGAAACCGCCCTGCAGCCGTGTGGCTGGCTTGCGGGTTACGTCGGCTCGGCACTCACCAGTGAGCTCGATCTTTCTTTCCGCAATCTGGGAGGGACCGCAACACAGTTTCGTGAAGTGACGGCCGAATCGGGCACACTGACGACGACGGTGAAAATGACCCGCGTGTCGAACTCGGGAGGGATGATCATCCAGCACTATGACTTTGATCTGCGCTGTAACGATCAGCCCGTTTATGTCGGCAATACCTATTTCGGATTCTTTTCCAAAGCGTCGCTGATGCATCAGGTTGGCATTCGAGATGCCCGGCCGTTTGTCCCCTCGTCCACCGAAACGGCGATGGCACACCAGTTCCCCTACGTCGATGCCCCCCCATTCGCCGATTCCCAGTTGCAGATGCTTGACGATGTCCAGTTGTCGCTGGCGAATGGACCGTTCGGGCATGGTTTCATCATCGGGACCACGACGGTGAATCCAGCCGCGTGGTTCTTCAAAGCCCACTTTCATCAAGACCCCGTAGTCCCTGGGTCGCTGGGGCTCGAATCTTTTTTTCAACTCGTCAAATTGTATGCGGCACACCGCTGGCAACTGAGTGACGCAGCGCAGTTCGCCACCCCCATCGTCCAGCCGTCCGCCAGCGGGATCGATCGCAAACACGAATGGGTCTATCGAGGGCAAGTCGTACCGGCTGACAACCGGGTGACCGTTTCTGCCGTCATCAAGGAAGTCGACGATGAGAAGCAGGAACTGATCGCCGAAGGATTTTTGTCGGTCGACGGACGAGTCATCTACCAGATGAAATCGTTTTCACTCGGCCTGCTGAACCGCTGAACCGCTCATCGACCGACCAGTCGATCCCGCTGATCCCGCTGTTTCTGACACCATCATGCCACTCACGGAATTCGCTCTCTATTCGAGTGCGGGGAACCCCTGTTTCCGACGTTCTTCATTCAGCCACAGCAAGGCCCGGGGTTCCTTTTTGAGCAGTTTTACCAGCTGTGAAGGGGTGCAGCCCAACTGCTCTGCCGATTCAGGGACATGTGCCTGACGGGCATGCAGAACATCCAGCGCTTCGGCCAGCAGGATCGGAAAATCGTCATGATCTTCATTGATGCCGATCTTCCCGCCATGACACCGAGACTTCCAGAGCGGACTGGGTGAGGTATCGGCCCCGGCGGCACTCCGAACGGCAAGAACCAGGTTGAGCCGCAGTCGTTTCACAGCGTTCCGCAGATTGTCAAACTGGCTGCGTCGTTCTGCCGCCTGACCTTCAATTCCGGTGGGACGATGGCGCAGCACCACGGCCGATTCCGTTTTATTACGATGTTGCCCCCCCGGCCCCCGCCGTCGCTCGTGCCGGACATCACAGTCGCGCAGCAGCAGCTCGGTCGACAGGGTCGCGGGGTGCGGTTGATCGCTCGTCGAAGAATCGATCATTTTTTGAGGGTCCGTTTCCAAGACAAAAGGGAGTCCAGTTCGTTATAAATCCGACTGCACTGACAGTGTAACGGATCAGCGGCCTGGGGTGAGAACCGGATCCCGGCCGAAGATTCGGCAAGCGGTGCAAAGATCAACCAGCTACTGGCGGCCCGGTTGTCCACGCGACCACACGTCGGTTGCTGGCAGGCTGCTCCTCCAAAAATACCGTAAACATCGAGCTTTTCATGACACTGACTTGTACGACATTGGGAATGACACCCAGCTTTGGGTTTGGTGATCGGATCGGTTTGGCGACACCAGGACATGTGGCGGCGATGAAAGAGGCGGGAGCCGGGATGGCCCCCATTTTTCCCCAGCAATCGATTCGGGAAATGACACGGACATCGCGCACCCCGCTGCAGGTAATGCAAGACGCCTTGCAAGGTGCCTCAGCAAGTGGCTGGACTGGTGTGGTCGGTGCCGACGCCGATCACCTGAAGACTCCCGCCGATGTCGATGCCACCGCCGCGGTCGGCTTCACCTTTTTTACCATCGATCCATCCGGCCACGTCGATCAGAAAGCGGATGATTACTCGGAAAATCTGCTGAACGCCAAGTTTGCCGAAGTGGTTGCCGAAGTCCCCTGGATCAATGGCTATCGCGGTCGCAAGGTGACGCTCTCGACCGGGACAACGATCGAATTGACCGAAGCATCCTGTGTGCGGGCGGCCGTGAAGTATGGTCGAGCGATCAATCAGGCGGTTTCGCTGGCGGATTATATTCGCTTGGTCCAGACAACCGCAGGCCGCGACCACGAGATTGAACTGAGTGTCGATGAAACCGACCAGCCGACAACGCTGGCGGAACACTATGTGATCGCGGACCAGTGTCTGTCACGCGGCATGAAACTGGTCAGTCTCGCCCCGCGGTTTATTGGTGACTTTGAAAAGGGGGTCGATTTCAAGGGGGATCTCGCGGCGCTGGACCGATCGCTGGCGGATCACGCGGCCATCGCCAAGTTGCTGGGACCGTATAAACTCAGCCTCCACTCCGGGTCCGACAAGCTATCAATCTATGCATCGCTGGCACGAGCGACCGGTGGTTGTTTTCATGTGAAGACGGCGGGAACGAGTTACCTCGAAGCGCTGCGAGTCGTCGCGCGGCATGATGCACCGCTATTCCGTCGTTTAATCGACTTTGCGCGTGCTCGATATCAGGTTGATAAAGCGACTTATCACGTCTCGGCCACGCTCGAATCGGCACCAACCACTGCAGAATGTCCGAGCATTAATGACCTGGAACGGCACTATTTGGAATGCTGGCGTGACGTACCGCATGGACG
>CAMBQP010000329.1 GCA_945869955.1 Schlesneria paludicola DSM 18645 | reverse complement strand
CTGAAGGACGAGCTGCACAAAAGAATGCACATGGATCTGGCAACCGTCGGCTCCTGGCTCAGGAGTGTGTATCGGGGGTGGTGTCAATACCACGCGATCCCCGGCAACTACGACCGCCTGCAACAACTCCGCACAGCGCTCCAAGAACTTTGGTTTCGTCGTCTGCGGTTACGCAGTCAACGCGGCCGGAGGTTGGAGACCGCAGAACCAAATCCAATAAAAATGATTCGACAGGATGACAAATCCCAGCAGGTCGATCCCGCACGCCCCGGCCAATCACTGTAACTGATTTTCCATCATGACTTTGCGATGATCATAATTCTTGCCAGTCACGGGGTCGTCACCCAGCAGATCGCAACGACGAACCACCCGATTCATCGCATACACAACCGCGACTTCATTAGGCGCAAACACTTCCGCTTGAGTCATCCTCGCCCTCATTCCGCTCCAAATCAAACGTGATCAAAATCGGTTATTCTCAGGGTTTGTGCGAATTTGCAACGCATTTTCAAGCTAAACCCGTGTTCCTTGGTTTTCATGGTCTTTTCAGGCGAAAACCATGTCCCCTTGAGTTTCAGATACTCACGCGAGCGGCGACGAATCGGCTTCCGGCCACCAATAAATCAGTTGGACTGCGTTGCCACCGACTCATTCGAGTTGATATAAACTTTTGCCCTGATATATTTTTGCTTTCGCTCGGTTCTTGAGACACGATCACGGAGATTTTTTATGTCACTTCCTTTTTCAACAATTGATCCCACAAAACAGGCGTTGACGCTATTCGACGAGTTCAAGCGGTTTGCTTTCAAAGGGAACGTCATCGACCTTGCCGTCGGTGTCATCATCGGTGGTGCCTTCGGAAAATTGATCGAGTCACTCGTTAAAAATCTCCTGATGCCGCTCGTCTCGGTCATCTTTGGAGGCGACCCGGAAAAAGCCACCAAGGGTCTCGAGTCTCTCGGTTTTACAATTCGGGGTGTGACGATTCCATTCGGCACGTTCCTCGCCGAGATCACAAATTTCTTGATCCTGGCGTTCGTGCTGTTTATCTTCATCGTCAAGTTCCTGGGCTGGGTGATCAAGGCAAAAAAAGAAGAAATCGTAGACGTCGCTCCGATTGTTCCTGCGGATATTCAATTACTGACGGAAATTCGCGACCTGCTGAAAGGAAAGTCCTGACACGATAACGGGCATACTGCGTCCGCGATTCTTCGGCCTTGCCTTGAAAATGGGGTTGCTTACCAAGTCTGATGAATCCTCTGCTGGGGACCATACGCTGAACTGGTGATCGGAATCATCGCCATCCTTGTCAATCGTCGGGTCGGCGACAGTCTACTGAGATTGAGTTGGGTCGGCATGACCTTCTGGGTCCTGTTGCTGATTGCGGTAGCCGTTTGGATGGCCCGTGGAAACTGATCTGACCCGGTGAGTGGACAGCACGCCAGTTGCGGAAGAATTCGGCAGGAGATCCGGAGGAACTGAATGAATTCGAACTCAAATCCATCCGGAATGACCCGCGAAAACTTGAAACGATCCGGTCGCGTTTGAGTAATCTCGGTTGGAGGATGCGGGTTGGAGGATGCGGGTGATGTGTCAAGACATCACGGTTCGCGCCAATAGGGAAGAGCGAGTTATTGCAGGCTCGTGAGTATCAACGGATCGCGAAAAACGGACGCCGACAAATTGATGACTCCTTCGCTGGTCAAAAAACAACGAAGCGAAGGGGTTTCGTCGTCGTTGTTTTTGATCGCATCGTCATGCGATTTGTGAAAGCCAAATCACGAAGAGTGTGTGATTTTTTGCTCGTTAAGGCGATTCACCGCCCGCGTCAACGTCGTTTGCCGTTCACGGTCGGCCAGTATCAATGATTCGAGTCCCTTCCGGCACCCCGTTGATGAAATCCCGTCACCTGCGCGGGCGCCGACCATCGCTCTGCCACGCACGCGAGACTTGCTGCGATCATTCGCGGCGGGGGGAATCGCTTACCATGTGCCGTATCATCGATCTGTCATTGGCGAGCCGATTTCGGACGCGTATTACCTTTTGTGATTTTGGTCGATCATCTCAGTTGCCATCGAGAACACATGTATAAACTGACCCAAGCGGACATGATCTGGAATCGGGCTTGTGGAAAAGATCCTGTGCGATCGTTTCCGGGCGACCGGGCGCTCACGGATATGCTTTCTGCGCACGGCCTCATTATGAATGGCGGGGTGCTCCACGCGATCGAGTGCCTGACTGCCAGTGAGATGTGTGACGCGGAAGCCGGGTACGGTTTTTATGGGTTTGACGCGGTCCCTCCCTTGCTGTTTCGGGCGAGGGCATTATTCGACGCGGGCATTGATTTGAGTGAGCATGAGCAAAAACTGGACGCCCAATATGGAGAATTGATTCCCTCGGACGCTGCACTCGCTGAGCGTTTCGAGGAACAACTGAAGTTGATGCCTTTCGAGTTTGCGTCGCTTCGGACCGGGGATATTAAATAGGCTGGAAGTGCGCAAGTCATCTCAACTAGATATCCCAAACGTCGCCAGATGACTTTGCACCTGAAATCGATGCGGGCGTTATGTTTTCCGCTCGGATGGGAACCAACGACGAGTCCCCGGACCTCATCGCCAAATATCGCTCCGAGATCGCACCGCGCGATATCGGAGCGGCTTTTATCGCTAACCTGTCATCCGACAGCATCGGCCTGCGTTCAGTCATCGGGGTTACGCGGTCGCGTTGCATTTGCCGATTCATCCGTTCGATGACTGGCGGCTTACGGGAATTTAATACGAGGTCTGCGGCGAGCACAACGTGGATTCCGGGCCAGGCGCGAACATCCTCAGTTTTAAATGTCACAAATGGGATGGCGTCCGGCATGACAAACCGTCGTAAATCGCATTCGATCTCAAGCGATTTATCGCCGAGTCACGCGAGTCTTATTCGTTCGGCGACTTCCGAGTATTTCGTTCGATACTCCAATTCATCAGTTCGATGCCGATAAGCTCCTGGTGGTCGTATCCCTTTTCCTCGCCTGACCCCCTTGTATCCCTTTCGGCAAGTTTTGAAGCTCGAACATCTGCTTTCCTTATTCCTGCGCGTTTTCCCTGCGACGAAAAAAATACGCCGGATTCTGGAATGACGTTCTGACGTGAATGTCTTCGATTTTTCATGTCCTATCGGAAATCAATCACAGGCTTGCAGATCAAGTAACCGATTCCTTTTTCCCGCCAGTCCCCTAGGGTTCCCATCGCCGCTCAAATCAAGCGCCCGATCTTCATGGATCCATCCAAGATCAGTACGGATCGATGAAGTGGGTTGCTGATTGACCATACGGCACCCGATCACCACGGCACCCGATCACCAAAATCGGATCGGCAATGACGCCAAGGAGTAATTGCTGATGGAATCAAAAGACAAAAAGACCGAGACGAAAAATCCGCGGTTAAGTCCGTCACAACCAGTCTTTCCAGGTTATGGGGGTGTGTTATTTGAGATTCGCGTTAAGCTGCACTGCTCCCGATGTCATACGATCTGCGAGACCTGTTTTAAAGGTGGTCGAGAGTGAGAATTTCCGTGGCACAACACGATTCCGCAAGTAGACCGACATTGTGATGATATCCTGGGAAGTCCATCGTGCGGCAAGAAATGGTTGGATGTTGACGGTTGCCTGTCCGGCGGGAACCCCGCCATTTCGTTCGTCTTCCGAAAAAATCACTCAATCGCCAGCGGATGGTCTCCAGTTTTCGCCGGTCATTCGGGATGGAATTGAGTTCCAATTTATTCTATTCCTCCGAATCGCTTGCCGAATTCTTGCGTATCGGGCAAATCAACAGCCACCGCCGAGCCAGCTCGGCATGATCCCGAGCCGCCACAACATTCGGACGAGACCTCGGAATCAAATGGAAATGATTTGACAAGTTGGTAATCCCAGCTCGCTGAAACCTGAAATCTGCGGCAATCGATCACCTGCACAATCTCATCAGGCGTGAATACTTCCGTACGGCACATCCTCGCCATCATCCTGTGACAAATCAAACTAGACCAAAATCCGAGTTTCAGAAAATATCTGCAAAGTCGCTACCCATTTTTAATAGGCCAAGGTGTCCCCACGGATGAGTTTTCCGCAATCACGATTTCAGCGGTTGAGCGGAAAGCTTCCCACCGCCTCAGTCTGTGTCGAGTTAGCGAGGGAATTCGAAGAATATTTCGTCACCATCGACGGAAATTCCCCAGCGATCCAGGCGACATGCACTCGAATTTCCAGCTTTTCTTTCTCCGTGAACACCCGCGTCCGCGAGTGATTGCTCACTTCTAAGTCGCCACGCTTCGAGAAAAACAGACGTGTGCAAATACATGAATCCCACGTTGGTCAAAAATCAACGAGACGCAGGGATAGAGTTGTCGCTGTTGCATTTTCATCGCATTATCTCGCGTTTTTCGGAAACGTAACCAAAAAAACTTACGATTTCCTAATATGTAAGATCTCTATTCACGCACCTCATTCGCCCCACTTTCTCCACGTTCCCCACTCATCCAGCCTTAGCCGCACGATATCGGCCAATCTGGTTCTATTTCGTGTCCACTTGGTTGCTCCCCAACATGAATAGTTATTCACCGAACTGGCAGAACTTAAACAGATGACTGGCAGGACTTAAACACATGACTGGCAGGACTTAAACACATGAAAATTTTTTACCACGCAACCGTCTCAAACGGTCCTTCATTTGAAACAACGATCCGACGAAACTCGCTTATTTATTTTATCGGCTGTATCCACCGTTGGCTCATTATCGGGTTTCCAAAACTTCGGCACGCGATCTGCTTACGAACCGATTAGCAGTCTGTTGAAAAACGGGGAGAGGCAACTCGCACTGTGTATCATTCAAGTGGATTTCTGATTTCGGTCGGAACCAGTCCCCTTTTTTCAACAGACCGTTAAGGCCAGAATGAGTTCGGCCATTTCTGAGCCATTCACGCAATTAGCTGTCAGCCGATTTTCGCAGGTTGTATTGTCTTACAATCTGTAC
>CAMBQP010000328.1 GCA_945869955.1 Schlesneria paludicola DSM 18645 | reverse complement strand
AACCGAATTCGCAAGGTTCAAATACGTGCCGCCGCATGAAATTAACCCTGCTGCACAGTGACGCCACCCTAAACAGGACGACGTCAAACACGAAAACTCCGGCCCCCAACCCCACGACCTCAACGGCCACGAAGATCAGACTCTTCACTGACAACTGACAACTGACAACTGACAACTGCCCCCAAAAGGTTTCCAGCCTCATGTCGACTCCAAAAATGCAGTTCAAGATCGCAGGAATGGACTGCGCCGAAGAAGTTTCTCTCCTCAAAAAACAACTCGGTCCCCTGGTGGGGGGAGACCAATTCCTTTCGTTTGATGTGTTGAACGAAATCATGACGGTTTCGTCCCGTTCCGCCACCGTCACTGCCGAGACGATTCAAGCGGCGGTGGCACAAACCGGCATGACCGCCGTCGTCTGGCGTGATGGTGTCAGTCTCGCAATCCTGCCGGACACCCTCTTTCAGCGTTGGGGACGGACCGGACTGACGATCCTCAGCGGCCTGTTGACGTTGTGTGGTTTTCTTGTGCATTGGTCTCTGGCCGGAAGTCTTCTCGAGGCGATCGGTTCCGAGGGAATGGGGGCCCAGCGTCAAATTCCGCTCTTGGCGCGATCTCTGTTCGGGCTGGGAATCCTGAGTGGTGCCTGGTTCGTTCTTCCCCGTGCCTGGTTGGCCCTCAGACGCCTGCAGCCCGATATGAATTTGCTGATGACCTTTTCGGTGGTCGGAGCCGCCACGATCGGTGACTGGTTCGAGGCGTCGACCGTGGCATTTCTGTTTTCGGTTTCGCTGTTACTGGAAAAATGGAGCATCGGTCATGCCCGACGAGCCGTCGATGCGTTGCTGGATTTGACCCCGCCCCTCGCCCGTCTGCTGAATGCCGCAGGCCACCAAATCGAGTTGCCACCCGTACAGGTCCCGGTCGGCTCGACCCTGTTAGTCAAGCCGGGCGAGCGTTTGCCGCTGGATGGTCGCGTGGTGCAGGGGACCAGTGATGTCAATCAGGCACCGATGACCGGGGAAAGTCTTCCCGTGCTCAAATCACCAGGCGACACCGTCTTTGCCGGGACCATCAACGGCGCGGGGGCCCTCGAAATCCTCAGCACCAAAACCGCAGGCTCGACGACACTGGCCCATCTGATTCGAATGGTCAGTGAAGCCCAATCCCGACGTTCGCAATCCGAGCAGTGGGTCGAGAAATTTGCCAAAATCTACACTCCGGTGGTCCTCATCCTCGCCTTGGCCCTGTTTGTGATCCCGACAATCGGCTGGGGTGGGGCGTGGCACGACTGGTTTTATCGTTCGCTCGTCCTGTTGGTGATCGCCTGCCCCTGTGCGCTGGTGATTTCAACACCCGTCAGTATTGTCGCCGCGATTGCTGCCGCCGCCAGGCAGGGGGTACTGATTAAAGGGGGAGCCTTCGTGGAACTCCCCGGCCGCCTTGCGGCGATGGCCTTCGACAAAACGGGGACGCTGACCGAGGGCCGACCGACGGTGGTCGAAGTGATCCCCTGGAATGGATACTCGGAAGCCGAACTGCTCGACTGTGTCGCCAGCCTGGAAGCCCGCAGCGAACACCCGCTGGGTCGAGCGATCCTGAGGTACGCTCACGCAAGCAAGATCGAGATCCACCCGATCGAAGACTATCAGCTCGTCGCAGGCAAAGGGGCAACCGGTCGCTTTCAGGGAAAAGAGATCTGGGCAGGATCGCGGCGCTACCTGCAGGAACGGGGAGCCGAAACCGACCTGATTCGCGAGCAACTCGATCCCCTGTCATCAAGTGGTGTCACGATGGTGATCGTCGGGCAAGGGGATCTGCTGTGTGGATACATCACACTGGCGGACACAATTCGAACCAATGCACCCGCCGCCATTCAGGAACTCAAAGCCTTGGGGATTGGCTCGCTGGTGATGTTAACAGGAGACAATTCGCCCGTCGCCGAATCCATTGCCAAGTTAACCGGCCTGGACGAGGTCCAAGCCAACTTGCTACCAGCGGACAAAGTGACCGCGATCGAACAACTGGTCTCGCGCCATGGTCTTGTCGCGATGGTCGGTGATGGAGTGAATGACGCCCCCGCCATGGCGCGCGCGTCGCTGGGGATTGCGATGGGAGCAGCCGGCAGCGACGCAGCACTGGAAACCGCCGACATCGCCTTGATGTCGGACGACCTGTCGAGATTACCCTGGCTGGTCAAGCATTCGCGAAGAACGCTGCAGATCATCCGGATGAATATCGTGATCGCGCTCGGGATCAAGCTGTTTTTCGTCGCCTTGACAGTTCTCGGGTTCGCCTCGCTCTGGGGAGCCATCGCAGCCGACATGGGAGCCTCACTACTCGTGATTTTAAACGGATTAAGGTTGCTCAAATCCCAGCCCCCGGTTGCCCCGTCGGCGCCGCAGTCGGTCCCGGAATGATGCCGCCAGTTCCTGAGTGATGACGCTGCCGATTCCTAAATGATGTCGCAGTCGGTTCCTGGATGATCGGGCGATTCTGTCACCCTACCCAACTGCAAGCGGAGTGCAGCGGTCCGGATCGTCAATCCGGAGAAATCGCGCCCGACGGTGAATTGCAGCAGGCAGCATCATGCCGCAGGCATTTCCAAGTTTAACCCGAAGGCATCGGCGCCGGCAGATCGGTATTCAGCCGATCTCTTCGAGCGTTGCCGAGCATTGATCGCGATCGTTGCCACAAGGGGGTAGGTGCAACAATCGGCTCAATGAATCCAGCAAATCGCCGTAGCCAAACGGACTGCAATGGTCCAACGAGCGATGCCACCTCGGGCTTTTCCCCTCCAGCGATTAGCTGTCCGTCAAATAAACCCCGTTCAAAATCTGGAATGAGAGTTCCAACAATTGCCGCCTGCTGCACGAATGGAATCAAGTCTCCTACGAGCCGCGTGACAATTTCACTCTTGATATCCTCGAATTGAACTGTCATGCCCAATACTCGGTCCTTTGCCGAGAAATGCCACTGATTTTGATAGCACTAAGGCATCGCACGGAAACGATTTTTTCGGCACTGCCGAATTTATTCCATTTTCCTCCGTTCATTCCACGAACGTGGTCACACACCATCAAGATCACCGTCAATGAAAGGTTTATGATGCGACTCGTGGGGCAAGCATTTTTGTGTGTGGTGTCAGTTTTATACCTCAGTCTCTTGGTTCAAGCACAGCAGCTACCGGATTTAGATCACCTTAAGCCCAGACCTTCATCGCCAGAGTTTCACAGGCCACCATTGAATCAAGACGGCAGCGTCGTCAAGGAAGTACCATCAAGACAATTGCCCACAAATTTATCTCCGGAGGATGGATTTAAGACGAATTCGCGCGGAGCAACAGACATCGGTACCGATGGACCGCTCACCTATGGGATCCTTGCATTTGCGAGTCTTGTTATGATTATCGAGGCGATTGTGGTCTTGAAGTTAACAGTGGTCTGGACATCATTTGACATTCTTAGGATGTTCGGTTTCACCCTGATCGTCTTCGGGTCACTCATTTTGATGAGTGCTGGATATTCTTCAACACAGGTTGCTCCTGTTTTCGGGCTTTTCGGTACGGCACTTGGCTATTTGTTAGGGAAAACAAAAGAATAAAGTGAGGCGAGATGGATTATCGGCTCAACGACAAACCAAGTGCGCGGTTGGGAAAATTCAGTTTTCAGTTTTCAGGGTGGAGAATCTTGAAATCTCTTCCTATTCGTGTGATTCGTTTTATTCGTGGTTCACAATCTTCGCATTTGTTGACAAAAATGTGATTCACGAATCAAATGCCGTATTCGACGGATTGGCCTGAACGCTGCTATGAGAAGCGGATTACGAAACCGGTCGAGGCCGAGCGGTCCGATCCTCATAGCCGTTAAAGGGAACGGATCAAGGACCGAAGTCGTTCTGTATGCTGCTCGTTCTGTATGCTGCTCGTTCTGTATGCTGCAAAGTCAAGGATTTGTACCTCGCGCACTGGGTTTGTGGTTGAACCGTTTTTCGGATTGAGGCCAATTTCCGGGATCTGGCACCGGCTGTCCAATGAAGCGGGAGCCCCAACTATCGAAAAAAAATCCCTCCCCCGGCAACCGCCAATACCAGCGGGTTTCACCCCCCGGTTCCTGTTCCTTGTTCGTCTTACAACCCAAGCTCCGAAACGCCCGCTTGAGCGAGGCGTCGCGGATTTCGTTTTCGGCCGCCTCGGCCTGAATCTCAAGCGAGGCAACGCTGCCGTTTTGGAGGCGATCATAGAGCCATTGCGCGACGCGATCGTGTTCGAATTGATGTTCCCGAGCCAGCGGAGGGGGTGGCGTGAATGTCGCCTCCTGTAAAAAATCCTCCCCCTCGATCCCGATCGGTTCGGCATCCCAGACCACTTTCCCCTCATGCAGGAAAAACGCAAACCCGTGGCGATTCATGCGGTAATTCTTTTTGATGGGGAGCAGCATACGACCGGTGGTGTTCTCCAGATCGCGTACGACCATCCAGACTGCTCGTGCGACCGTCGAAATTGCGTAAATCCCCGCCATTCCCCGCGGTCGATTCGGTCGCAGCATGGCCGCTGGCGACACATTGGCCGCCAGAACAATCGCCACCCTGAACTTTCTCGCCAACTCGGCCAGTTTCTCGACTTCCGCAGCAAGCAGGGACCGCCGCTTGGGGGACTCGACAAAGCCATCAACCGAATCAATCACCATCATCGAAACCGCGACCCCGCTGGCCCGCAGTCGTTCGAGTTCCGCTTCGAGCACCGGCAAATCGCGATGCCACTGGAACATCCGCGGCCGCAAACTCGGACGACCAGCAACCGAATCCGCCTCGTCCGTGTTTTTTCGTCCCCCGCCAGCCCCGTCTTTTCCCGCAGCAGCAACATTCCCAACATTCCCAACATTCCTGACAGACTCGCCCTGCGCGTGATCCCGTTGACCTCCACCCGCCCCGCCAGTCTGCACGGCGCTCCCATTTCGCTCGCCCTCTGGCCGCGACCCTTCTTTGATCTGCCCTGCTTTTTCGAGATGACCCTGGTCTTCGAGATGACCCTGGTCTTCGAGATGACCCTGGTCTTCGAGATGACCCTGGTCTTCGATATGACCCTGGTCTTCGAGATGACCCTGGTCTT
>CAMBQP010000327.1 GCA_945869955.1 Schlesneria paludicola DSM 18645 | reverse complement strand
GACTTGAGACCAGCAGCTCGACAACCATTGAATTTTCATGGATTTAGTCCAAAAACAATACGAAAAAACCAAAATGATTCATCAACACAATTTGATCAACACGAAAACATGGCCGACCGAAAAGACTCGCCCCAGAACTGGATCCCTTCAATTTCCGGGGATCTGACTTCGCGGGATTCAAGCCAATTTTCGTGTCGTCGTTAACCTGACTGGATTCCGCACGGGATTTGGACTCGACGCCCACATCCGCCGGAAACACAAAGCGGAATTTCCAACTCGACAGCGGTACAAACGAATTGTTTTTTCCGCCTCAGCTGCTGCAGCGGATGCGGATTTTCAGGGGTGGAATGAAGCAAGACCCTGCCATGATTGGCGGTAAACAGGTAAACACCTCGGCCTGCGGAACGCTCAAGCATCCCGACGACCCAAACCATCTCATCGCGTTAAGAGTGGCAAATTCCCTGCTGAAGACTGAGGGCTGAAACCTGAGGGCTGAAACCGGCAAAAGCCCCCTCATCTCATCGAGATTTGCCTTTTCTGTTTTCCTGATTCTTAAGAAACAACTTGAAAACCGAATATCTAACAATTTTTTTTGCTGCCAATGGGCCGCTGCGGCATCGTCGTGTTTGGCTCAAGTATTCAGCCCCAAGCGCGGTCGCAATCACGACGAGATTTCCTCGGGAAATCCGGGGAAATGAAAAACATTTTCAAAACGGAATCACATTACGTGAGGAGATTTTTGAGGAAAGACGTTTTACACACACACACATTTTCTGCGAAACACCGCACCTCGGTCACGAATTTTCGCCGGAGAGATTTCTGCGTGCCAACATCCTCAATCCGCCTGGAAGATTGATCACATTGCCGATCGACGGCGAGTCTAAAAACAATTACAATCGATTTCAACTTGATTCATTAGAAATGTGGTGAAACGATTGTTTTCAGTGGTGAAACGACATCGAGAATGAAAAAATTTTCAAAATGAGAAGGGATTCGTGAGCGAATATGGCAAACAGCCCCTCTTCAGACTGCGGCAAACTGATGCCGAATCCTGATTCACGCACACAGCCGTCTCGGGCGGATCGTCTGGTCAAGATTCAGGGATCCCTGTTCTGGGGCCTGCAACTGCTCTTCTGGTTTGCGGTCTCGGCGTTTTTTTATCACATGAACCGTCACTTCCTGGTTCCGCCGCTTTCTGGTGCCGACGCATTGACAATTGCCGTGACGCGTTTTTGTATCGCAATCCCCATTTCCACCGCGCTCGGCTGGGGGTTTGAGTCGTTATCCCACTCGGGCCGCAGCCGCCGGCAGTTTTTCGGAATCGCTCTTTTGCTGATCGTGATTGCTTCCGTGGCGGAAACGTATTTATTTTTGTATTTTTTGAGTTTTAAACCAGGGTTTTTGGTGGAAATTTACGAAAATCGTCACATCAAGTCGTTCACCCTGCTGCTGAATCGAATCGAGTTTCTCGGTACCTGGAGCCTGATGTTCTTTGGGCTTTTCTTTTGGAAACAGCTGCAATCCGTCAAACTTCAAATGGCGCAAGCCGAGTCTGCCCTGCTGGCCAGTGAACTGAGTCGGCTTCAATTACAAATCCACCCTCATTTTCTCTTCAATTCACTCACTGCGGTGCTGGCCTGTCGGCACAATCCGGATGATGTCAGTCGCGTCGTCATCGGACTTTCTGAATATCTGCGGTTTTGCCTTACTCGCCAAGAGATGCTGGCCCCCCTGGATGTGGAAATCGAAGCCCTCAAGCAGTACGTGGTGGTTGAAAAGTATCGGTTTCGTGAGAATCTTGATTGTCAGGTCGCTTGCACACTAGGCGCTGCTGCGGCGGTGGTCCCCGCGATGATCATCACGCCACTGCTCGAAAATGCATTCAAGTACGGAGGGCGAACCACGAAGGGGAAATTGATTGTCAAAGTCGATTGCCAGATCCAGCTCGATCGATTGATCATCACCGTCTTCAATACGGGGTATTGGATCGAACCGACTTCTGTGAAAGTGGGGGGGTTGGGTTTGGCCAATCTCAGGTCGCGTCTTTCGTTACTCGGGTTGGCCGATGCACAATTGGAATGCGGTCCGTTCGCAGCGGATCCTCTCCAAAAAGGGGTCCGCTGCCAGTTGATCCTGCCGCTCCGCCTTGATTTCCCTAATCAGGTTCTCCAAAAACCGAGTCCCACTTCCCTTCTCTCTGACCCCCTTCCCTCAGCCCCCCTTTCTCGCGAGGCGACCCGGAAATGATGATTCGTGCCCTACTCGTTGATGACGAAATTGCTGCCATTGATTGGATGTTAGATCTTTTGCGTTCACACCCCCTGATTCAGGTGGTCGGGACGGCAACTGATTTTGAACAGGCCGAGAAGTGGATTGCCGAAAGCCCGATTGATGTCGTCTTTCTCGATATCGAACTACGTCGTCATAACGGTTTAGACCTGCTTGAGCAGCTCGATCAGCACCAGGTGGTGCTGGTCACCGCTCATGAAGAATACGCTCTGCGGGGTTTTGATCTGGGAGTGGTCGATTATCTCTTAAAACCGGTTTCCAGCCAGCGACTGGCGGTGACGATCGAGCGATTACGCAAGTCACTGATTGCTGCGGCGGTCCCGCTCAAATCGAGCAGCGGCACCGCGTTGTCCCTTTTTCCGGTGGAGAGTATACTGCTGATTCCTCCGGAAAAGATCTTATGGATTGAATCCGAGAACAATTATTCTCGGATTCACGTTGAGGAGGGGCCTTCGGTGTTACTGAGACGGACATTGGGTGAGTGGGAAAACGTGCTCTTCGAGCCGCAATTTTCGCGAATCGGACGATCGCTGATGATCAACTTGCCCCGCATGCGATCCATGACATCGCAGCCAGAGAATGAATGGAAGCTGGAATTTTACGAAACGCTCAAAACGCTGAACATCGGTTCTACGATCGCCAGACGTCTGCGAAAATTTCTTTCTCATCCAAGACCACCTGCGTGATAATTACTGCCTGCGTCCTAATTCGGTGAACCAGCAATTCAAAGGGGTTCGTCTCGATCTCGTCGATGTTGAATTGTGACGAGTCGCTGCGGGTCCCGATGGGGGAGTAGTGGACAGCGAGAGAGGTCCCTCCGCTCGCAGAAGTATGCGTCCCCCCCCAACTTCAGGGACTGTCGTCCCATTGGTATTCGCAACTCCTCGTTTGGGTCTATCTGGTGTCGCCAGTCAAAATTGAAAAGACGAAGACCACTGCTTCTGCGCAGACTCCGAAGCAGTGTCACCTTGCCGTACCACCACCTTGCCGTTCCATGGCAAATGAGTGAGAAGTCGCAGCGAAAGAGCCGCGCCCCGCGAGTGATTGCCGACTTCCGAGTCGCTTCGATTTGAGAAAAACGGACGCGGATAAATTGACGATCCCATCGCTGAGTAAAAAACAACGAGGTCGAGGGCTTTTGTCGGGCTCGTTGCGACGACATCGGGTTATTTTGCGGTCTCCGGCCGCGAATCAACGAAAAGCTTCGGAATCGGGAGCGTCAGTAGGTCTCAATTTCATCGACATTCACTTGCAGTCGATCCGCAATTGAGATCAGCGTTTCTTTTTGAACTCGTTGGACGAGACCTTGCTCGATGCGTGCAATGGTCTTGGCGGCCACGTTGGGTTCAAAGTCTTCCCGTCGCAATCCCCTCTGCTTTCGCAGACGACGTAGCGACGCGCCGAATGACTGTTCCGACTGCTGACGCTGCTTGGAAACATGACGGCGATACTCCGGATCAAATTCGTAAAGAATGGCCTCTGCGGCCGCCTCGTAATCGCCAAACCGCACGGTCTGGCCCGAATCTGTGACTGAGAACTTGTCAAAGTCGGGTTCGATTTTGTCTCCTGACAGTTCGAATGCGGAAAAGGGGACGGTGAGCGGTTCCAGGTTTCCGCGCCAGAGGGTGATCGTCTGATTGGCGGGATCGACACTGCCACCGAGGAAGAGATTCGGTCCGTTCTCTGCTTGCAATGCTTCGGCCAATTCCTCTGGTGGTAGAAACTCTTTTTTCGAGGCGGATGCAAATCGTCGAAAGCAACTGGTCAGAACGGGGACTGACAGGGGATTCAGGGCGTGGATGAGCAGTGCCTTACCGAGCGAACGAGGAGGTCCCAAGACGGTTTTGAGCAGGGCTTCCGTGAGATCCTTTTCGTAGCTCACCCAAAGCGTATCCTTCGTGGCCCGAGCAAGTGAATCTTGCAAGCCCCCCGTTGATGACACGACCAGCGGGTGCAGAAGCGAAAACCGATCCGAACGTTTCTTGGCCTTGTCGAGCAAGAACATTTGCAGCACGGCAGGTACGGTCTTGGTTTTCGCCGTCATGAGTTCATTCTCCGTCGTTGTCATCTGGGTCGTGAACGGGATTCGTCGGGTATTTCTCGTCCCACTTGCCACAGAGCATTTTCCAGGTTTCTTCCGTCTTGATGTGATCGACGATCTCATCCGGTAACTCAGCGGGATCTGGTCGTCGATCCATGAATTCACCCGTCCGCAAATTCATTCGCCATGCCTGCGTTCCTCGAATAATCGTCACGTGCGGCGGTTCTCGACTCTCCTTCTCCCGAATCTTGACCTTCCAGCGGGCTTTTCGAAGGGACGCGGAGGGTGGGAGATCAAACGGCACCGGCGCGCTCTCGTAATCGAATTATCGACTCGACAGAATCTCGGATCATTCTTTCAGGCGTTAGAATATGTCCACATTCTGTAAGTGTCAATAAGAGACATTGTGAGGTGTCGTGAGACATCGTGAGACATCGTGAAACACAGTAAGATGCGTAAATTGGTCTGACGCGGCGTGTGCCGCCTGTCATCGCAAGATTGACCCGCCTGGATTCGCGCTCGTAAACTACGAGACCAGCGGCGGATTCCGTCCGCGTTATCGTTCGCTGGGGAAAGGTGACCGTACGCCGCGTCCACCGGTGTTGGCGGGTTGACATGAATTCCTGCTGGGGCTGGCGGTTGATCCCTTGGGGGAACTCGCTGTGGACCGGACGTTTGCGGACATCCGGGAATTCAAGCAACGCCTACTACCGGACGAGCGGCAAATCGCTCGGAACTTTGCTGAACAGTTGATCGTGTATGCTACTGGCACGCCGATTTCGTTTGCCGACCGCGATGGAGTCGACGGGATTCTGGATAAATCGTCGCAGTCAAAATACGGTGTGTGGTCGATTCTGCACGCGGT
>CAMBQP010000326.1 GCA_945869955.1 Schlesneria paludicola DSM 18645 | reverse complement strand
GCGGCTCAGTCTCGCCTATTCTTTTGGAATCACTCAAGGTTTTTTCGTGCATCTTCGTATGCGACAGGAGCTGACTGATGCGTAAGAAATGTTTAAGTACTCCCCCCGCCTGGGCTTTTCCTGATCCCGAGGACGCTGGCAAAACAGCGGTCAGCGGGTGGGATGTTGACGGTTCGGCAGGCTCGAAAACGGCGTCAATTTCCGCAGCGGCCGAGCGATTCGCTGTAGAAGAGGGTGTCGGCTCGATCAACAGCGGACGCTCGGGCAACAACGGAGGGTCAAATAGCAAGGGAGGGGATAACGACAAGAAAGACTCGAACAACGTTGGTGGATCGACCAACAAAATCGCGTTAACCAACGGGGGAGGCTCGACCAACCAGGGTGCGTTGAACAACAACGGAGCGTTGATCAACGGGGGAGCATCGAACAAACCGGGCGGATCGACGAACGCCAAGGGAGCGGCCAGTCCTCAGGTTGCAACTGATCCGCCGGCGGCGCTGTACTGTTTGACCGAGATCGTCGATAAGCCGCTCGAATGGGTCGTCGAGGGGGTGATTCCGCGGGGGGAACTGACGCTGATCACTGGGGAAGCGGGGGGCGGGAAAAGTGCTTTTCTTGCAGGATTGATCGCCAATGTGACGCGGGGAACGCCGGGGCCTCGGGATGCGCTCCGGCAGGATGATGCGCTTCGAGCACCCGAACCGGTACCTCCTCCGAATCCGGTGCGGACTGGGTCGGGGAATGTTTCTCAGGCTCGAATCGGTGAAAATTACGGTCAAATCTCGGTGGGCAAATCAGCGGTCGCGCGCGGTGGAACTCGCCCAGATGATACGGCTCAGGGGCGGTCGCCCTATGCTGTCGGCCGCACATCGGCAGACCGCACATCGGCAGACCGCACATCGGCAGACCGCACATCGGCAGGGCGCGCACAGACAGAACCCAACTCAGGAGAACCCAACTCAGGAGAACGCAACCCAAAAGAACCGACCCCTGCGGCGGTGGTGATCTTTTCCACGGCCAACATGCTGGCCGATTCCGTTCGGCCGCGATTGATCGAGGCGGGGGCCGATCTGGGGAAGGTTTATGCGCTCTGTCAATTCGAAGAACGGGGGCAACTTGAAGGGGCGTCGCGTCCTGATGGCGGGCGAAATGTTGGAACCGTCCATGCTGCCGAGGCGGACTCGGTGGCTGACACTCCAAGTTTCCGGCCGCGGATGTTTCAGTGGCATCGCGATTTGCCGGTGCTCGAAGCGGAACTCCAGCGACTACGGGCGAGCGGGGTCGAGGTTTCCCTGATGGTGATTGATTCGGTTGATGGCTTTGTCGAGTCCCCACGGCGGCGATCCCTTGTTGCCGCAGAGGTCGAGAGACTGGCCGAACTGGCGAGAAAGTTCAAGGTGGCGATTGTCTTGGCGGCCAATGTATCCGCCGCTGCCATGCTGCGATCGAATCGACCGCGGGGAATGGCGGGGATTCACGCAATTTCGACGGTCGCGCGAACGGTCTGGATGGTCGTACGCGATCTCGATACCACCAGCGGACGAATGCTGCTCCCCATCAAAAAGAATTGCAGCATGAATCGGAATGGGTTTGCGTTTTTTCTGCATGAGGGCAAAGTCGTCTGGGATGACGAACCGATCGGGATCGAGGGGGAGGATTTTTTACGGGAGGCGATATTGACCCCGCCCCCTCCGCTGGCACGGGAACATCAATTCGAACATGATCGCGTCACGCAATGGCTCTATGACCGGCTCCACAATGGCAGCGTTGCGTCTTTTGAGATTCAGGCCGAGGCGGCCGAACACGAAATCCGTGACGCCTCGCTGCGGCGGGCGTTTCGGAGTTTGGGCTGTAAGACGAACAAAGAACAGGAACCGGGTGGGGAAACCCGCTGGTCTTGGCGGTTGCCGGGGGAGGGATTTTTTTTCGATAGCTGGGGCTCCCGCTTCGTCGGGCAGCCCGTGCCGGATACCGGTCATCTTCAACGGGATGGAACACTGGAAGAGGCAGAGTTTTAACAGGGTTTCTCGGAGAAAGATTGAAGAGAAGGGGTGGGGATTTTGGTTCAATGATGAATGAAGTTTTCAGTTTTCAGTACATTGAAATTTCTTCTTCGAATGATTCGTCTTCCTATTCGCGGGATTCGTTTGGTGCTTGATTCACATTCTTTGCATGGATCTGGTTTCAGGTGTGGTGCAGTACCAGTTTTGTGGCGGATCGTTCCGCAAGGTCTTTGGCCTGAGCCGCAGACGTGTCCAGCGAGATCAGCAGCTTTACCGTCCAGTGTCCATCCGCCGGTGCCAGGAATTGCCAATGCGGCATCACCGAGCAGCTTTGGTGGACAAGCTCGAATCCGCTTTCGGATTGACTGACTGTCTGAATCGGTTGCGTCCAGAAGCGGGCTGGTTGCGAGACATCCAAAGCAACATCCAGGCCGAGCCATTCATCCACCAGGCCGATGCGGGAAGTGGGGAGCGTTGTCTGAACGGATTCGAGCGGGCCGAGATTCTGGCCTTGCTCATTATAGTAGTAACGGTCCGATGCGCCCGCTGCCATCGCCGCAAAGTTGCATTCGACTCCAAAGTGAATCGGGAGGCCCGCAGGAAGATGTTCGAGGTGATAGGTGACTTCCAGCGTGCTTCCCTGTTGCGAGGACAACGCTACCGTTTTCGTCACTTTGACCTGATAGGGTCCGAGGTTTCCCTCGCGCCACATCGTGGCTTCGACGCGTTCATCCGAACGGCGAATCTTGGAAAGGTAGACTCCTTCAACGAAATCACCGATCTCGCCGTGTCCCTGTACGAAGGTTTCGTGTGTCAGTCCGGGCTGCAGAAAATGATCGACGAGGCTTTTGCGGGGCCAGGGATCGTATTGCAGTTTCTGGTCGAGGTTCGGTTGTTTGAAGCGGACACCGCCGTTCGGATCGACACCTCCACCCGAGTCGCTCACTTGTTGTCCGGCATGCTGCCGGATTTTTTCATGATACGGTTCGAGGCGGCGATTCAATGTGGCGAGCAGATTGGTCCGAATCGGACGGACATCCAGTTCATACAGATGTCCACCGCGGCTGGGTGACAAGTAGGCGACCAGCCGATCGCCGGCCAGGCGGAGTTCCTTGCGGGCATCGAGATTGTAATCGTCTGCCTGCACATCGACCCAACAACCGTTTCGTCCGGCGGCTCGTTCGAGCAGCGAATCGGCGGCAATTAAACTTTGATAAATGGCATTTCGCAGATGAGGCAAATACAGACCACCGAAGGCACCGTGCCAGTACGAGCAATTGCATTGGCCACGATAGAGTTCACGTCGGGCTTGGGCGAGCAGTTCGGATTCGGCCTCGGTCGATTCCGGGGTGGTCATCGCATCGAGGCGTTGGCTGATCTGCAGCATCCGTGCGTACATGTCATTGGCTTCGGGGTACTTGACCAGAAAGTTCCGCCAGAATCCGGCTCGAACGAACTGACGCATCGAGTGCCAATCGTGACGCTGTTCGTTGGCACTGAGCAGATTCCGATAATGGGTTTGTTTTTCTGCGGGGAGTGCCCATTCGGTCATTTCCCGATAGCTCGCGTCGGGGAGATAAATGCGGCCAATGGGCGACAGTTGATCGACGGTTTCGGCGATCGTTGTCACCTTCAGCCAGGAACGGTTTTCGTGCAGTGCGGTGAAGAAACGCCTGAGCCAGCCATCGCGATAGACGTGATCTTTGGAACCCGGCCAGACGCCGAATTTTTCCCCATCATCACCAAAAATGAGGACGGGGTTTTGATAGCGATCTGCGACCTGTCGGCAGAAGTTGATGGTCTCTTGGGGGTCGGCATACGGGATGAGATACCGCAGTTGCTCGGCCCCGGCGAAGACTTTGAGCAGACGACCACTCTCTTCGGTCAGGTAATAGCCTTGCAGTTCGTCCTGATTCAGACCTGCATTGCGAAAGTGAGTGTCGTCGAGCATGGTGTACTCGATCCCCGCTTCGGCAATATCCCCGGCGAACGATTGTTCCCAGACTCGTTCCGGAACCCACATGCCGCGAATTTGGGTTTCGAACAGTTCTTCGAGGTGTTGTTTGTAAAGCTGAATCTGACCAATCCGATCCCGACGTGGAATCGCGGCGAGAATCGGTTCGTAATAGGGTCCCCCGAGCAACTCGATCTGACCCCGGCGGACAAATTCGCGCACCCGCTGGATGTACTCGGGATGATTTTGACTCAGCCAATCCAGCAGGCTTCCTGAGAAATGCAGGACCACGGGGAGGTCGGGGAAGTCTTGCAGGACATCGAGGAAGGGGACGTAGCTATCCTGAAAAGCCGCTTCAAAAACGCCGTCAAAGTTCCCGACGGGCTGGTGATTGTGCAGCGTCAGAATCAATCGTACTGTGCCACTCATGCGTAATACCTTCGTTTCGCAGATCCCTAAAGCGAGTCGCTCATTCATGGCGGCTATTGTTGTCAGTTTCAGTCAGACTTGGGAGAGCGGATTCGGGCGTTCTTCGAAAATCGAAGCGGGAAAGAGGGGGATGGTAGTTTGGGAGCTTTGCGGGGAGGGAAAAGAAGTTGTCAGTTGTCAGTTGTCAGTTGTCAGTTGTCAGTTGTCAGTTGTCAGTTGTCAGTTGTCAGTTTTCAGAATCTCGGATCGGTGTCTGCTCCGATTCGCGTGAGCCGTGGACCGAGGGCCGTGGACCGTGACTGCCGTGTGAATTGGCTGCCGTGTGCATTGACGGCGGTGCCGATCGGACTGCTTGATCGCTGCTGGATTTGTCGTTCCTTGTGGAAAGAAGCGTGCGAGCAAATCCATGGAATGCTGTCATCGATCCGTGAACCACGACTCTGTTCAAGGCAGACGAAGTTCAAGACAGACGAAGTTCAAGACAGGCGAAGATTGTGAACCACGAATCAGACGAATCACGCGAATACGAGGGGCAGAAATCCCAAAACTGAAAACTGAAAACTGAAAACTGAAAACTGAAAACGATTCGAGCCAGGCATCCTGGGATACCTGGCTCGAACGGAATTACGTCTTAGTGCTTGACCCGGCGATTTGGACGCCTGGTTTTTTGGACGATCGGTTTTTGAAGACCGTCTTTCGACGATCAGGCAGGATCAGTGGCTCCCGCAGCCTCCGCTGCCACAACCGCCACCGGACCCCATGGTTCGACTGCGTGCCAGGGCATCTTCGGCTTCGGGGATACGGCCGCAGCGCTGGTAAATGACGGACAAGTTGGATTG
>CAMBQP010000325.1 GCA_945869955.1 Schlesneria paludicola DSM 18645 | reverse complement strand
GTCCGACATGCCAGTGTACGGCATCCCAATCATTCTCGTGCCCCCTCGGTCAGCTTCAAGAATCCATGGCCGATTTGACGAAGGCGATTGAACTCGCACCCTATTGGGAACTCCCCTTTCTTAACCGTGGTCAAGCCGCCCTCACATTGAAAGACTGGGATCTTTGCATACAAGACTATACGATCGCCATTACCACTGTCGAAGGTCGAAACGATTCCCGCAATAATGTGATGCTGGGCCGTTTGTATTTGAATCGCGGTTCTGCTTATCGGTCACGAGGCGATTTCGCCAAAGCCGAAGCGCAAATTGCTTTGCTCAAGGATCCGAATCTCGCCTACATCATGAAAGAAGCTGGAAGAGAGCCAATCGAGTGACCGACAAGACGACGGGGAGACGAGAAGTGTTGAGGGAACAACCGCAGCAAGCGCGAACCGTTTCGATCGAGCCATCCTCGCCATCAATCCGCTCCAAATCAAACCGGATCGAAACCGAAAACAACAAGTTCAGCAAAATCACCTCACTTTTTTTAGCACGGGGTCCCCACCGTTTTTTCATACGGTTTTCCGCTCGTGCGGACCGTGCCCTCGGCGATCGCAATCCGATTGGCTGTAGCACCTCGATAAGGGGGAAGACTACCATAAAAACGGAAATTTGTTCGTCGCGTCCTGTGGCTGGCTTTGCTCGTCGTCCCAGAACTTTCGCCAGTCGTGCCAGCTGAGTTCCTGCAGGTGAAACGCGAGTGACTCGAGTGGAATCGGGTTCAGACCTGCCAAACGGGCCAAGGCTCGGGGGCGTGGATACGTGATCGGTTGATCTTCGAGTGAATAGCAGACCTCCTGTTCGTAATCCTCATTCGGCCAGACGATCAGTCCGCTGGCGTTGATGTCATACCGAGGAATTTGCGGGGATTTTGGAGGTCCGTTTTTGGGTTTCGACGTGGAAATCATCAATTGATGTTCAACCTGTTCGCGGACCAGATCAACCGCCGAGAGTTTAAATAAGCCGGTTAAAGCGACTTTGAAGACGGCGGCATCACCCGACTCAATCTCGTTCAACCACCCCGAATCGCTCACCCTCGCCACCAGCCAACTTGATTGTTCAGCAAATTCGAGCTGCACGGGTCTCGTCGGGCGGGAGGCGTCCTGAATGTGGATGATGATCCGATTGGTGGCCAAATCCACCTGCTTGATCGACAAATTCGTCGTCTGGAATGTCCGACTTTCCCGCAACAGAGCAATCAGTTCACGTTCGACAAATCGTTGTAACGCGATCGATTCATGATGCAGACGATCGGCATATTTCGCCGTCTTGTTGATCTTGTGGGTTTCCACCGATTGACGAGCCGCTCGTCGCTGGCTGGCAAAAAGTCTGGGGATCGTCCCCGAATGAAATCCGGGAGAGAGCAGACGGAATAAGGTTTCGCCATGATCTCCAATCAAGACGGGATTGAGTTTTCCCGAGCGATTGGCTTTATAGAGTTTCCAGTTTTCCTTGAGTTCCCAAGCGAGAAAACCAAATACACCTGGGATACTGGTCAGAATCAAAGTCGAGATGAACAAGGTGGTTGGCTTGTCGAAAAATTGATTTAACACGGTAAACAGAGGATAAGTCAGCGTGGTGAGGCAGAGTTTGTGTGAAACGGTCACCACCGGAAAGTGTTTGATCGGATTCAGTTGAGGTTCAATCAGCAGGGTGACACAGAATCGAATGAAACCATGCAGCACGGACCAGACCATCCCCACCACGGCTTTGATGGCGAGTGTCAGATTGGATTCGCCACTACGAAATCGTAACCATTCATCAACGGCGTAAAGCACCCGTTCCAGGCCATCCATCAGCGTGCGGAAAATATCGATGATCAGAGTCAACAACCCCATGACGAGGTGAACCCGAATCCGATACCAGGTTCGGCCAAAGAATTCCCGCGACAGTTCTTCCGTATCTCGTCCCAGCCGTGAATTGAGCGTCAAGTAAGCGGCGATGAAAATCACGAGTCCCCACCAACGATTTAACGGGCCATAAATTCCGAACCAGGGGAGTATCAGCCAAAACACCAAGGTCGCAATCACGGGTGCCAGGACAAATCGTCGAACCAGCATCATCGGAAAACTTTTGAGCAACCAGTCGACCCAACGCCAGCGCAAGATTTTTCGGGGGACATCAATTAAGACGACCGTAATCGCACTCCAGGCGGTCTTCAAACACCAAGTCACAGCGTGGCGAAAGGGGGGAAAATGGATCAACGCAAAAATCAAACAGCCCAGCAAAAACATCGTTTGATGGCTGTAAACATGGTACGCATGAACCACATGTGCAGCGGGTTGGACGGATGCGGCGACCGTTTCGTCGACGATCATGTCGCTCAGCGGAGCCACCGCAACCTCGTCGGCAACCGTATCGGCAACCTCGCTTGCGACCGTGTCCGCAGCCGTGTGGGCAGACTCGTCGGCGATCGTATTAGCCGGGCGATGAATCTTTGCAGCGGGTCCCTGGGCATTTCCCAAAACCAGATGTGCGATTTCCTCGACGGACATTAACAAGAGAAAAGCGAGCCCAAAGGGCAAGGCGAGATAGCGCGTCACCCAGCGCCCCCAGGGGATTCCATAAGCGAGCGAATTGGCGCTTTGTAGCCAACGGAGATAAAACGGGCCTCGCTGATAGACTCCGTCGAGCGAGACGGACAACGATTTGTCCGCCTGAAGTAAGGGGTCTCCCGCAAAAAATTCCCCGACATCTTCCAGATCCGACATTTTCAGCGAATTTCGCGAAATCACATCGCGTAAACTTCCTAGCGTACTGAAGCCACGACTGAAGATCCCATCTGCCAGTTCATGGACCATCTTCTTCAGCGCGACTCGTTCCACGATACTGGCAGGGACCAGTCCGGCATCGGTGAGGGCGCGATGAATGATCGGTTCAACACGGTCTCGCAAGAGGTACTCGGCGCTTCCTGCCGCCTCGTGTAACAGATCTCCCAACTCCCGGCGTCCGTCGGCATCAATTTCGACATTGGGAACGCGTAGGGTTGCGGTATGCAAGTGCTTCGACATCATCACGAGACGCTGATTTGGCAGAGGGCGTTTGAGCGGAGTTTTCCCCAAACTGAAGACCCATACTGGCAAGTCAATCTTGTAAATCTCTTGCTCGTGATCGAAGCAGACGGTCTGCAAATCGTAAAGTAATCGGGCGTTTGCATTCCAAAATCCGCTTTGAGCCCCCGGTAGCAACCGTTCACACATCCGTTGCCAGGGGAGTGCCGCTTCGTCACTCATATCGAGTGCAAATTGCAGTCGACGAACAAGGTGATCAATTTCCTGTCGTAGTAATCCCTGAGTCTTCGCGATCGCTTCTTCGGGGGCCACTTCGAGTGCCGACTGGAGCACCAATGCAGCGCGCACGTGATTCTGCTTGGAATCGAGTTTTCCGGCTTTCCGAAGTAGTCGTGCATGTTGCCATGCGGATCGCGTCCGCTGGACCTTGGTTGCCAAGGCCTGCTGAACGGTCGAGTCGTGCAAATTTCCTGCTTGAGTATCGGCCATCACTTCAGGGGCAAGGTCCGTGGGTCGGGTTTCTCTGAGCAACACAGCGGCATCGCACTCAGCACCAATCACCTCCAGAACGAACGAGATATCAGGGAGCGATGGAAAGTAAAACGGAATTAATCGGGGGGCAAACGCGAGCAGCTCCTGATAAACCGCGACGAACTCGGCATAAACTTCGCGGTCATTATCTGGCTGTTTCAGCATCTGTTCCGCGCGAAGAACCGATCGAATTTCATCGAATGCGGACTGGCCAAGTCGGTCGATCCGACGACGCAAATCTGCGGGCGACATTCGCCCGCGCGAGGTGCGGGTGACCATTTCAAAATCAATCCGGGCGTGGAACATCAGTCGCCAGTAGTGGCGTTGCAATTCTTCACGCGTCATGGTTTCGAGCTGATCTTCTTCCGGCTGGGCAATCAGGATGATCTGCCCCGGTAATTCGGCTTGATCATCGACTCCCAATTCGTCCCTGGCGACCAGCCAAAGGAGTCGGTCACGTTGAATCACACAGCTTTTGCGATGCGGAGGCTGCTGTAACGGGTTGGCAATATCGAGCTCATTCTGTAGAACACGACGCACGACCCTGGGCATCACGAAAAAGATTCCGACCTGCTGCTCACGCAGTCGTCGCTCGACGTCACTGGCCATTCGTAACGAAGCAGGGATCGGTGGGGAATCCGATTGAGCAGTCATATTTCCTCTCGCAGTCCGGAAGCGGGCATCGATAAAAATGCCTCCCTGACGCGTTTAATACGAAGCACTGACAAACAACACTCTCAATTTACCGAATCGCGTCGTGAAAGCGACTGACGGTTTTCCGCAATCAACCGTTTTTAATTGAAAACAGTCTCGGCGAACAACGGATTCCACAGGAACGCTCTTATTCATTCTCCAGAGCGGTTCATTGTCCTGAGCGGAATCCACTCAGGCTATCGGTTGCGAGCGAGTGCGGCAAGGGGCGGGATGGCATCTGGCGATTGACTCCGGTGTCAATCATCGAAATGGTGAGGATGGTCACAACAGCGAGAATAGTCAGAATGGGAGGGGGCGGCGGAGAGATCCTGGTTTTGCGGTGTAATCAGGACTTCTCGGA
Organism: Schlesneria paludicola DSM 18645; assembly: GCA_945869955.1. Lineage (GTDB taxonomy): Bacteria > Planctomycetota > Planctomycetia > Planctomycetales > Planctomycetaceae > Schlesneria > Schlesneria paludicola_B. Next base: position 640 of record CAMBQP010000325.1, on the reverse strand, counting down.
TCGGCTTGTGAAAACGGGGGGCACTTACTCTGTTTCCCGTCCGTAGGTTGACGCGTCGAGGAAAGAGACTTACCGTGGAATTCCACGCATGGTTTGATTTTGGTAACGGGAGGTCCGTATGACTGGCGAAACGTCACTGGTTCCAAAGTCGAAAGCCGAGAGATCCACCTCGGTGCGACACGCGATTTTGTCGGTCCTGACGCTGATGTCGGTCCTGCTCTATCTTGATCGCTTTGCGGTGGGAATCGCCTCGGAGTTTATTCGCGAAGACCTGCACATGACACAGGCACAGATGTCCTGGTTTATCAGCGCGTTCTTCTGGTCTTATGCTTTGTGTCAGGTTCCTGCGGGCTGGCTCAGTGACCGATTTGGGGGGCGAGTGATGCTCTCGGTCTATATTGTGCTCTGGTCCCTCTTCACAGGGTTGATGGGGACGGCTCATGCGGTCTGGGTGATCCTCTGGCTGCGGTTGTTTTGTGGAGCCGCTCAAGCGGGGGCTTACCCGACATCGGTCAGCCTGCTGCGACAATGGTATCCGATCTCTCAGCGGGGGACCGCCAGTTCGATCGTCGGTTTAGGGGGGCGTTTCGGAGCGGTTCTGGCCCCCTTGCTGACGGCCTGGCTAATTTTATACTTTGTT
>CAMBQP010000324.1 GCA_945869955.1 Schlesneria paludicola DSM 18645 | reverse complement strand
TCAAATGGTTCACGTTCCCGTCGTGCAAACCGTCGCGGTGCAGCGAATGCAGACGGTGGTTCATCCAGTCATGCAGGATGTGCAGGTGACCGAATATCAACCGGTCAAACAAAAGATTTCCCGGCCGGTGGTACGGACCGAGTACGTCGACCAGACGGTGACCGAGATGCGGCCGATTACCGAACAGAAAACGGTCAATGTCCAAACGGTCGACTATCAAAATGTGACCGAATACAAACAGGTGCAAAAGCAGGTTGGCTATTGGGCGACCAAAAACGTTCCTACCGGCAAAGTCCCTTCGTGTCAGTATGACAATCGGCCGAATTTTGTCGGTGCGATGAACCGGGCGAGCTACGATCTGCGGAATGCTTTTACCCCGAATTATAAACAGTCACGAGAATTCGTGCCTCAGACAATGACGTGTACGGTTCCGTACTCGAAACAAGTCGCGATCCCCGGCATGAAGCAGGTCACTTATAACGTCACTCGCATGGAACCAACTCAGACCACTCGCAAGGTGGCGATGAACAAGGTGGTTTATGAGCCGACGGAAATCACCGTCATGAAGCCAATCACGGTCGTGAAGACGATCCAGACTGGCACGCGTGTCTCGTACGCTCCCATCGGCGGTACCGCTGTGGGAAGTAACCCAGGGACGAATGGTGCCCCCGCAGTGAGCTTGCAGCCAACTCCCGACGAGAAAGCCTCTCGACCACGAACCCCTCGTTCCGCAGAAAACAGTGACAATTTGGATGCCGATGCATTCAAAAAGTCAGGCGCCTTCACCCCCGTAACCGATCCGCTCGGATCACGTCAGAACACGTCTACGGTTTCCGCTCGGAAACCATCCACTCCCTCCGCCGTGCGAGTGAGTCAGTGGGTCGCTCGGACCCCCGCTTCATCCCTTCCACAACCTGGTGGTCAGTCCGCGGCGATTTCCATCGCCGACTCTGCCCGGTAAAAAACTGCTTCTTGATCACATCGACACTGAAATGTTTTCCCCACGCGGTGCCGGTTTCCTACCGGCACCCTTTTTCGTTCTTTGGACTTCAATTCCTGGATTTCCCTGACAATTCCGCCGGTTTCGGCTAGAATGTCGAGGAATGTGGCGAGGATCTCATGGTGAGGACTGGTGTCACAATCGACGCAGCCTGCCGCGTGCAGGGCTTTGCAGGAGTGAACTCATGGTTGGTCTCATGGTGGATTTGTCGCGTTGGTCAGCGGGATTGTGCCGATCCCTGTTTTTGCCCGTGCTGCTGATGGTGGGTGTTTTGAACCCGGCTCTGTTCGGGGCCGAAAATACATCGAGCGAGCTGGATTATCCGCTGGTGGTCTTTAACATGGCCAGCATGCAGAAGTTGCGGGACCATGCGGGGCTGATGTTCGAATCGGCAGATCGCAAGGAAATGACGGACGTTGTCGATCGCTGGACGGTTGAAACCTTGAAAGAGACCAAGGGACTCGATCGCAACCGTCCTTTTGGGATGATGCTGTATCTCAATACCGAATCGTTTTTTACCCCTTTGGGAATCACGTACCTTCCGGTTGAGAATCTGGACGAAGCACTGCAAACCCTGGCCTACGGCACTGGGACGATTACTCCGGTTGAGGGAAATGCCAACCGACACGAAATTCGCTACGGCGAAAGTTTTAAAATCCGGACGCTCTACCGCAATCGCTATCTGTTCATGGTGGGGCCTGATGGGAATGAGACCTCGCTCGACTGGAATTTTCCTGATCCGGAAAAAATGACCAGTCGGCTCTCGACGCAACATGACGTTGCGGTCTCGTTTCTGATCAAAAGTATTCCGATTGGGCTAAAAACGGTTGCCATGGCCGCTTTAAAAAGTCAGATGCTGGCCGATCTGCAGCAGCGGGATAACGAGCCTGAATCGGCGTATCGGCTGCGCCGGGCGAGTGGTGAGGGGTGGGTCGAAATGCTGGATAAGATTGCGAATCAGGGGGAAGAGTTCACGATTGGTGGCCGGATTGATCCGGAAACCAAATTGGGGCGGGTCGATATCGAAATTGCGGGGACTGGCGACAGCAAGCTGGCGAAGTTGTTTCAGAATATGACGGGAAAAAGAACGTATTTTGGCAATTTGCTGGTCAATCCCGCGACCTTCACGATGTCGAGCTCGTGGCAGTTGGACGAGAGTCAGCGAAAACTGTTGGGGACTTATTTTGAAGCCGCCGAGCGGGATTTGACCAAGAACGCCGACAAGGAAACCGGAGCCGATCTGGCCAAAATTGTGGCGCCACTGTTTAAGACACTGCAGACCTCGGCGGACGTTGGTCACCTGGACGCATTTGCACAATTGACGGGGAGCGATCAGGAAACGTTTGTGTTGACGGGGGGGATCAAATTGGCCAATTCCCGCAACTTGCCGACACAACTGATGGAATTAGTCGAGTATTTTAAGAGTGTTTCGACGGACAATGAATTGCTGATGAAGTTGGAGCTGGGGATGGATTCGATCGATTCGTTCCCCGTGCATCGACTTCCGATTGATGTTCCGGATGCACCGGGGCAACGGATGTTCGGCAAATCGGCACAGCTTTATTTGTACGCCAGTTCCCAGGCGGTCTGGTTTGTTTTTGGTGGGGAATCGGCGCTGACTTCGTTGCGTGACGCGCTGGCAACGGTGGCGCAGCCGCAAGCTCCCCAGGAAGCGCGAAACCGGGTCCCATTCCAGTTTATTACGCACGCCAAAAACTGGCTTTCCGTGGGCGATACGGAAAATCCGAACGCGGTGATCTTCAATGAACGGGCACAAGCTTCGTTCGAATCGGACAATGATGCGATGACGATGGAGATTCGTCCGACGGACCGGGGGGTCCGGATTCGGACCGAGTTTCAAAGCGGTTTTCTTTCCTTGATGGGGCGAGGGGTTTCCAGTGGGATCGATAATGGTTTCTTTCAACGCCCCCCCGGTGGAGGGGGTCGAAACCGAGGTCGTGGCCGTGGGGATAATCAACCGGCTCCTGCAGCAGACCCCGCCGCACCCGCGAAATAAATTGAGGGAGTTGATACACTCCGGCGGGATCTCCCGCAACTTTTGAACGAACTTCATCGAACTTTATTGAACGAAATTTTCATAGTATGACAACCAGTACCATTGCCTCGACCGAGATTTTCCTGGTTCGCTATGGGACGGTTCCCGAAGTGGCCCGGTTTGTCAATGCGAGTGCCGAATTCCCTGCGCGGGGCGTTGAGGTGGTGGTGGAGACCGACCGCGGACTGCAAATGGGGTCTGTGCTGGAGCGACTCAAGCCGGGTTTTGATCCGGCTGGCGAGAGCGTCACCGAATTCAAAATTTTGCGAGCAGCTACCGAGAGTGATCTGCAGTCGGCGCGTGACCGCATCGCCCAGTGTGAAGAGGCGTTTCCTCAATGGTGTGCGCGGATCTCGCAATGGGAGTTGAATCTCGAACTGGTGGACCTTGAATGGACACTCGATCAACAGAAGCTGATCCTGTATGTCTTGTGCGACCGTGGTCCCGACTCGACCAAGCTGGCTTTACAAGCGGCAGCAGGGGGATTTGGGGTGATTGAAGTTCAGCCGGTTTCGTCGACCGGCCTGGTGACGATCCCCCAATCGTCGTGCGGGAGTGGCGGGGGTGGTTGTGGTTGCGACCATTAAATCCGAGTGAACCCGAGGAAAATTCGATCTTCGGTTTTGACAAACGAGAATCATTGCGGACAAATGCAGACAAACGAGGATCAACCCGTCTGATGACTTTGGGGATTTCCCCAGCCATGAATTCCTGTTTGAAGAGATTTTGCGAATGCGAATGCCAGTGCGAATGAATTGCGTTTCGTCATGGATTGCGGTCATGATGCTGTTGTCATTCGTAATTTCTCCGGCAGCGGGGGCCGAGCCGCCGTCTAACGTGGTTTCCTCTGACACGACTCCCTCTGGGTTGGTGGGGATTGGCGGAAAATGGTTTGTGCAACAGGGGGCCAAGCCCGCTTACTTTTATCGAGATGGCGACCGCTATGTCGACTTGTTTTCGTATCACACGAAAGACTCGAACAAGGACGGGGTTGAAAATGTGCGACTCAGGCATGATTCGCAGTTTCTGATCATGGAGAGTCAGGGCTATCCGAATCATCCGACGGCGATTTTCCCCAACAGCGGCAATCCGAATACCATCAAGCTGCAGAAATTCGTCTTCCGGTTACCACTGGAACCGAAAATGGCCGACAAGATCACGCGGTTGCCGATGGGGCCGGTGGGGACCGCTTTAAATGGCGTCGTGTTCTTCAATCCCTTCGAGGCGGGAGGGATGAACGCGGTCGAAGGGTATTCGGAAGTCTGGCTTGATTCCTGCTGCGGGCATCCTTCGCCGACTGGAGTTTATCACTATCACAAATACCCCAGTTGTGTGAAATCGCCGTTTGCCGACGATGGGAAACAGCATTCTCCGGTGATTGGTTTTGCCTTTGACGGGTTTCCCGTTTATGGTCCGCACGAAGAGTCGGGGGTGATGGCCAAGGATTTGAAGGGTGAGCGTGCCCTGGATGTCTGTAATGGGCATCACGATGACCAGCGTGGCTATCATTATCACGTCACTCCTGGCCGTTTCCCCTATATTCTTGGTGGTTACGCCGGGGTTGTCGAGCCTTCCAACAGCCCCGGTTTGCGTCGGGCGGGGACCGGCCCGATTGTGAACAATGCGCAGCCCGGCACTCGGATGGATCAGGTGATTACAGCGGTCCGCCCTGGAACCGCAGCTCGGGGTCAGACGCACCAAATTCAGATCGAATTGAATCCCCAGGATGCTCAGCGACGAATGGCGGTCCCTGCCGAGAAACCGAGTTGGGGTCAGGTGGGTCCGTATGAAGCCAAGAAAATTTCGCGTGAGGGGAACATTGTTACGATCGAGATTGAGATTCCGGCGGATGCGACCGTAGGGGTGGTGTTTGATTGCCACCTGGAATTCGAACCGGCGACGGGTCGCCCCCCCATCGTGTTCAAAAAGAACGATGTTTTTCGGGTGATTGACTAAATTTGACAGAAACCGTTGCGTGCGGGGTCTGATCCACAGGTCGGATCTGGACCGATCGGGACCGCTCGGGACCGATCGGGTCTGGTCCGTTCGGATCGGATCCAGTCAGATTGGGGCAACCGTTCGGATTGGAAAAATCCATCAATCGGTGCCAATTCAGGGTATACAATGCAGCCATCGCTTCCATAACATCGTGGCACGCGGCCGGTGTGGGGGCAGCGGGGTGTGGCTGATCGTTTCACAGGATTCCGTGCTCAGGCGGAGCAACGTACAAGAGACTTTATCACGATGAAATTTAGATTTCCCATCGTCATTATTGACGAGGATTTTCGGTCAGAAAATACATCCGGTTTAGGGATTCGTGCGCTTGCCAACGCCA
>CAMBQP010000323.1 GCA_945869955.1 Schlesneria paludicola DSM 18645 | reverse complement strand
TCATCATGAATTCGATCACTTCGCTTGAACGTGTGGCTCAGCGAATCCAGTTGTCGACTTGCTGTTCCAGCAGATCGAGCGGGAGAGCTCCGTTGCGGAGGATGACGTCGTGAAACTCGCGCAGATCAAAACGTGATCCGAGTTTTTTCTCGGCTCGTTGCCGCAGTTCCTTGATTTTTAATTCGCCAATTTTATAGGCGAGTGCCTGACCGGGCCAGGCGATATACCGGTCAACCTCGTTCGTGATATCCAGTTCGCTTTTCGCCGCGTTGTCTTTGAAATACTGAATCGCCTCGGCACGAGACCATTCCAGCGAATGCATTCCGCTATCGACTACCAAACGGATGGCTCGCCACATCTCGTAGGTCAATTGCCCGAATTTCGAGTAGGGATCGTCATATAATCCCATCTCGTCACCCAGGCTTTCGCTATACAAGGCCCACCCTTCGATGAACGCGGTCACAAAAAACTGCTTGCGAAATTCGGGAACGTTTTCCAGCTCGGTCGCGAGCGCAATTTGCAGATGGTGGCCTGGCATTGCTTCGTGCAGTGACAGTGCCGGAATTTCGTACTTGGGGCGGGTTTCTGGTTTGTAGAGATTCACAAAATAGGTCCCCGCTCGCGTGCCATCGGCCGCCGGGGGACGATAATAGGCAGTTGTGGTATCAGGAGCCATGTGGTTTGGAATCGCTTCGATTCCAAACGGGATTCGTGGCAACTTTTTGAACACCCGCGTTAAGAGAGGGTCGACGCGCTTACTGAAGACCAGATAGGCGGTCATCAGTTCATTCGGATCCGTAAAATGAAACTGAGGGGCAGTCCGCAGATGCTCGAAGAATTCGGCCAGTGACCCCTGAAAGCCGACCTCCTGTTTGATTTTCTCCATGGCCGCACGGATGCGTTTGACTTCAGCCAGACCGATCTCATGAATTTCTCGTGGGGACAGCGTGGTTGTGGTATGTTTGCGGGTGAGGAATGCATAAAACTCTTGTCCGCGAGGCAGGCGCGAGGCACCAATCCCTTTCAGGCAGGCAGGAAAGTATTCTCGTTCAAAAAAGCCTAGAAACTTGCGGTACGCGGGGACGATCCGTTCGCGAATGACGGCCTGGGCTTCTCGTTCGAGACGCTCACGTTCGGCTTTCTCCATGTCGGGGGGAAATGTTTTGAAGGGTTTGTAGTAAAGGCTCGCGGTCGGGTCTTCCACGATCTGACGTTTGATTTGACCGGGAAGACGCTGCATGACCACTTGCGGCTGGACCATTCCCGCTTCGATCCCCGCTCGCATCAGGGCAATCGTCTGGTCCATGTAGTCCGGAATGGTTTTGAGTCGGGTTAACCAGTCTTCGTAATCCTTGGTCTCTTGAAACGGGAGCGAATCTGCCAGCGAACTTTCGTCCTGGATCCCCTCACGCTGATTAAGTGGTACCAGATGCCACAAAAACGGGAACTCATCCAAACTGACTTGGGTTTGTCGCCGCAACAGGTCGAGGTTCAGGCGGTCTGGTTCGGACAGGCTGGTCGCGTCGATTTGGACCAGTCGCTGCAGCAGCCCCTGGTCATGCTGGTGTCGTTGTTCGATCGCTTTAAGGCTCACATCAGGCCAGCGGTCGTTGTAGCGTTTGTCTCCGAGCGACGAGGCCATTGTGGGCGATTCTCGCAGATTGTATTGCCATTCTGCTTCGAACAAGGCATGTAATTGTTCCGTGGGTGACTCGCCCCGGCTGAGGGTGGGCAGCAGGATCAATAACGCCAAGGCGACGGGAATGAATCTCATGGAAAATCTCGATCGTGTCTGAAATCCAGGGAGGGGTGTGCCGCCGTCGATATCGATGCAGCCACTCGTCAGGTTCGGTATCATGATGATTCGGGCCACGAGGAATCAACCCTACCAACCCTGAGCACCAGCACCGCAAACCGGAACTGATCATGACATACGCTGCGAGTACGCTTCATCCAAAACGCTGGCAATCGGTCGTGGATCTGGCGACGGGTTGGTGCGAGACACGGCAGCTTCCTTGTATTGCCCTCATGACGGGAACGGCGGAAACAATTACAGGTCGGCTGGAGGTGACGGAACCGCGGGGGGAGCCGCAGGGTGACCAGTCTGTTCGTTTACACGAGGACGCGATTTTTCTGGTGGCGTCGATCACCAAGCCGGTTGTGGCCACAGCCCTGATGATGCTCGTGGAACGCGGGTTGTTGACGCTCGGCGATCGCGTGGTCGATTTGATTCCCGAGTTTGGGCGTGAGGGGAAATACGGAGTCGAAGTCCGGCATTTGCTCACACATACGTCGGGGCTTCCCGACATGCTGCCCGACAATCGGGAGTTGCGACAGTCGCATGCCAGTCTCGAACGATTTGTCGAGCGGGTTTGTCAGGAGCCTTTGGCATTTCCACCGGGGCGGGGCGTGCAATACCAAAGCATGGGATACGCGATCTTGGGCGAGATGATTGCTCGACTCACCGGGAAAACATGTGCCGAGTTTTTGCAACAGGAGCTGTTTCAGCCGTTAGGGATGTCGGATACGGCGCTGGGGGCCCCGGATACGTGGTTTCAGGGCCCCGCCCCGCAGGTGGACCGTATTCCGCCGGCGATCGTCCCGGCAGATCACGCCAGCGGGACAGACTGGAACTGGAACAGTCGCTATTGGCGACAACTGGGAGCTCCCTGGGGTGGCATGCTCACCTCGGCCGCCGATTTGGCGAAGTTTGCCCAGTTCCTGTTGCGCGGGGGAACGACCTCGGCAGGGGTTTCGGCCGATCCGTCGACCACGATTGCTGATGCCGCGCATTTCCGGGCTTTTTCCAATCCGAAAGCGGGAGCGGTCAATCGTTTGTTGGCTACGGCCACCATCGCCGCGTCAACGCGCAACCAATTGACTTGCCTGCGAGATGTCCCGGAAGACGATCGGCGTTGTCGTCCATGGGGTCTCGGCTGGCGACTGAACTGGCCGGCGCATAGCGCCAATTTTGGCGACCTGCTCGGGCCGAATACTTACGGACACTGGGGGGCGACCGGGACGGTGCTCTGGATTGACCCTGATCGAGGCCACTTTGCGTTAATCCTGACCACCCTGCCCCAGGAACCGTCGGGAAAATACCTGTCTCGGCTCTCCAACGGTATTGCTGCTGCCTGGGAATAGCGGGCTTTCCATCGGATTGACCAATGGAACCCATCAGGGAACGAAGCCGTCATGTTTGCTGCAGCGTCAGGTCATTATTACCTCGCGCGCTGGGTTTGTGGTTAACCCATTTCTCCCGATTAGTTTCCACGGGTAGATTACTCGATTGGTTTACCAAATTGGTACAAGGGGGACTCACAAATGGGGCCCTGAGATCGCACGGAATCCCAGCACGCGACGCGCTTCGATTGGGCTGATTTTTCCTTCCCTCACGGCAGTCATCGCTCGCTGACTGATGCTCAGGAAACCACTTTTCTGGGCAATCTCTTGAATTTCTGCGGCATCGCTGCGAGCGAGGATGGCTCGACCAACGTCTTTCGAGTCGGGGTGCAACAGTTCCGCCAGTAACAGTCGCCCCTTGTAGCCGGTTCCGGCACAGGCTTCACAACCGCGGGGGGCGCGAACTCGCGGAACGGCAAACCCAAACTTGAAGGCTTCGTCTTCGCTCCAGACCGCACAATCGCAGAGCCGACGGAACAGCCGCTGGCAAATGATGGCTCGCAGCCCGGTTCGGATCAGGTAGGGTTCGATTCCCATGTCCCCCAGACGGCTAATCGCCTCGGCGGCGCTGCCAGCGTGAAAGGTCGACATCACCAGATGGCCTGTCAGGCAAGCCTGAAAAACCGTTTCCGCCGTTTCGCGATCCCGGATTTCTCCCACAAGAATCACATCGGGGTCCTGCCGCATCAGCGAACGCAGGCCGGTGGCGTAATCAAAACCGGCGGTTCGATTGACGGGGGATTGTGAGACGCCAGGGAGCACGCTTTCGATGGGATCTTCGAGTGTGACCAGGCTTTTTCCGCAGCCGGCATCCCGCTGAAGTTCGCGCAGGCAGGCGTAAGCGGTCGTGGTCTTACCGCTCCCTGCCGGACCGGTGATGAGAATCGCACCTCCGGTTTCGTGCAGCAGCGCCAACAGATTGGGCAACAAATCGTCGGGAAGTCCCAGGTCGGCGGGCCAGCAGAATTGATCAGAGGTTCCGAACAACCGGACCACCCCCTTTTCGCCGTACAGAGTCGGAAAGGTGCTGAGTCGCATTTCGACGTTGCCCGAGGATTCTCGCAACCGTCCTTCTTGTGGGACATCAGTTCGATAGGTGAGGAGTTCCGCCAGGACTTTCAGTCGGGCAATGATGTTCGGGGCCAGTAATCTGGGAAAGCGGGTGACCGATTGCAGGACTCCGTCGATTCTCCATAAGACCAGCATCTCGGTGACACCGACTGCAAAGTGAATATCGCTGGCACCGGCATCGCAGGCCGACTTCAGCACATGAGCGACGAGATCGGTCACATATTTGGGATCCGTGACTTCCCGCTGCGGCGCCGTGCTGGCAAACCTTTCGGCCAGTTTCGAGTTGACCCGATCAGGATTGATCATTGCAGACGGAGTCCGACCGGTTTCAGTCATGAATCGAAATTCCTCCCCCTTTGATCGCTGGGGGCACGCGGGCATCGGGATGATCGTGTCGCGGCACAAAACGTTTGTCGTAAGTTACGATACCACGGAATTCCGGAAAATCGATGCTGGCGAAATCGATGCTGACGATAGGGAGCGTCATGGAGACATGCAGAGGGGGCCTGACCCGTGAGAAACTGGACCCAAAGAAAGCACAACAGGCCGGAACAATGTTCCGGCCTGTTGGGATTGTTGTAGCATCGACTTCAAGAAGCTTACTTCTTGGCGGCAGCTTTGGCGGCTGGTTTGGCAGCGGCTTTCGCGGCTGGCTTGGCAGCGGGTTTCGCCTTTGGCGACTTGGTCGCTGGCTTGGCCTTGGCTGACTTCACTGCTGGCTTGGCGGCGGCTGGCTTAGCGGCCTTGGCAGTGGTCTTGACGGGGGCAACTTCCTTGGCTGGTGCAGCTTTCTTCGTGGCCATAATCCGTGGCTCCTTTAGAGAAGAACTTGGGGTACCTGTTCGGAAAACTTGCTGTCTCTCTTTGGCACCCAAACGAGAAAGACAACTCGAAACCGCGACACTCTCCAAGAGAGTGATATTTCGTCCTTGAAACTTACCGCTGACCGGTGTGGTCCGATCCTAAATCTCTTCGTCAATTGCGTCAAGCGGAATCTCTTGAAGCAAAACACTTTGTCAAAAATGATCTTTCCACAACTGATTGAGGCTTCGTGAAGGCTCGATGACGTAACTGATCCAAATCGAATCGATTCTATCTCAAAGATTTGGCACCCAATTCATCGGCAGGATCCGCTTGAACGATTTGGTAAAATTCTCGGATTTTGACGAATA